>JANYDN010000101.1 GCA_025363585.1 Verrucomicrobiota bacterium
GTTGTTCGAGACCACGAGGCTCGTCGCCGGCGCCACCCGCATCTCGACGGAAATGTCGTCCAGCAACCAACCCAGCCGATCCGACGCCGTGAAGGCAAAGAGTTGGTAGTTGAACCGGAAGCGCACGACCTTCCCGAGGTACTTGGTCAGGTTGAGCTCGATCTGTTCCCAGTCGTCGGACGCATCCGTCTGGTTCGAGTACAACGGGCTCCACGTCGCGCCGTCGTCCGCCGTGACGTCGATCTGCGCCGCTTCCACCGTGATATCGCCGAAGTCGTCGTCGCCGGTCGACGTGGTCGTGAAATCGAAGTTCTGGAAGAAGCGCAGCGTGGCCTCGTTGCCGCCGACCAGACTTACCGCCGGCGAGATCAAATCGGTGTTCGCGAAATCCACGGTGTCGCCGCGGAGGTTCGTCCCCCAGCAGTTGTTGCCGCCGTGAGCCGCGATCTGCCGCAAGTTGGAAGGAATCCCTTGGGACCAATTCGATCCGGACAACGTCCCGTCGTCCTCCCCGTCCCCGACGCTTGCCGACGATCCTTCGTCGTAGACGGCCCATCCGTCGTGTCCCGATTCCAGGTCGTCGTTCCACGGCGGGACCAAAGGCTTCAAAGTCCGCCATTGGTAGAGTTTGCCGGCGCTGTTGTCGGTCCCGGTATTGCCGGCGGTGTCGCGGCTGACGATCTGGAAATAGTACACGCGGTCCGGGACCAAACCCGTCACCTGCACCTGGTGGTCCGTACCGCGCTGCGCGACGTAAGCCGAACGCGTGAGGAACGAGTCGTCGCCGGGACTCTCGCCGAAACGCACCAACGCGTCGCACGCCTTGTCCGTCGTCCAGGAAACCACCACCTCGTTGTACGCGGGCTCGACCGTCGGGGCCGACAGCTTCGGCGGCACGGTGTCCACCCTCGCGTCGGTCACGATCGAGCGTCCCGCCGCGTCGGTATAGGCCACGGTGACCGTGTCGCCGTTTTTCGCGGCGACGCGCAACGGTGCGGAGGGAGCCGCCGGCTTGCCCGTCGTCGCGAGCACCAGTTGTCCCCGGAACACCCCCGGGATCGGCGTCTCGAAGCACTGCATGGCCTGGGGCGTCGGCGAGGACGTCGTCGAGACCACCACCGACACCACGTTGCTCCCCGCGCGCCGCGGATCACCCACTTCGAGGGTCACCGCGCCGGGCACGGTGTACGCGTCGCCGTCGAGCGCGAGCGTCGACAACCCCGTCAGGCCCGGCACCAAAAACCCGATCGCGTTGCCGAGGATCGTCGCGCGGTTGTTCGGCGCGTCGCCGTCCGCTGGAATCGCCTCGAAGGCCACCGAGAGGAAGACGACCCGACCCTTCGCATCGACGCCGGTCTTCGGATACCGCAGTCCCACCACGCCGCCGTTTTCCTGGACGAAAACAGGGGCGGCGTTGGTCCCGGGCTGAAGATGATCCGGCCCGTCGGGCCACACGATTCCCAGGATGTCGACCGCGAAGCCAGTCGGGAACCCGTCGTAGTTCAAATCGAGTTGGACGCCCGCGCCCACGGGATCGCCATGGACCGCGACCAGCGAGTTCGCGCCCTGGTCCACTTGCTCGGACGCGACGTGCAGCGTTCCGGTTGCGAAAGCGCCGAGGTTGGAATCCGACAGGCGGGACAAAATGTCGAAGGACGCGACGAAGAGCGCGCCGCCGTTGGCGACGTACGTCGACAACGCCGAAGTGAGCCCGGCGATGGGCGGCTGCAATTCCTCCGGCCGCCACACGACCAACCGGTACGCCTTCAACTGGTCCGACGTCGGCGCCGCGCCGCGTTCGGTGGTGTCCCAGACCTCGTAGTCGATGCCCACCGCGTCCAGCGCGCCCGTCCAGTTCTCCGGCCCCGGATACGGCGTGTCCGAAAGCTCCTCGCTGAAAATATTCTCCGGGCAATAGATCAGGAGCGCGGTGGCCGCCTTCGGCCCGACGAACCGGAAATAGTGCCCGCCGTTGTTGTTGGTCGAGACGTTGCCCGCGCGATCGGTCGCCACGAGCGAATAGAAATACGTCTTTCCCGGATCGAGCACGGGCAACGCCAGCGAATACTGCGTGGCGAACCCGGCCTGCGAAACCACGTTGGTCACCGCGTTCGTCGTGCCGTACCAGATCCGCAGCGATGCCGGCTCGCTCGCGACGGCGGAGATCGCGACGCGGCCGAATTCCGACGCGGCATCGACGCTCGCCAGCACCGGCGGTTGGTTGTCCACGAGGGCCGTCGCGCGGCGTTCGCCCGCGGGATTCGCGTCCTGGTAAGCCGCCGTCACCGTGTCGCCGTCCGCGACCTTCAACTGCCCGGCTCCCGCCGTTCCCCCGACCAACTGCACGGCCCCCGCATAGGTCGAGCTTGCCCCCACCCGCGCCAAAGCCAACGGCGTGCCCGCCGGCTGCGACGTCGACGCGATCTGGACCGTGGCCGACGGTCCCGTCAATCCGCTGTCCACCACCCGGACGGTGGCCGTCGATGGGACTTGGTACGCCTCGCGGTCCAGCGAGATGACGCCTTCGCCCGGCGCGGGAAGACTTCCCGAAACCACCAGCGCGAAATCCTGGACCGGCACCGCGCCCGCGCGGCGGTGGATGTCCTGGACGACGTTCGCCCCGCGCACGCGGAGGGTCCACTCGCCCGCCTCCGGCAACGCGAGGTGGACCGCCTCGACGTTGTTGATCGTGTCGCCCGCCGGCGTGCCGGACACCGATTCGCCGTCGAGGAAAGCGTTGCCCCGGTAAAGCCGCCCGCTCGGCGACACCGCCTCGAGATCGAGATCGTTCACCAACGCCGGGATCGCCGCCGGCAACGCGGGAACGTCCGTGTAAACCAAGGTCACCTTAAGCTGGTCGGTCGCGCCGACGACGACCTTCGTCTCCCAGACATTGCCCGTCGAAAGCTCCGCCGATTGGTCGGTCAGTTGGAAATGGCGGTCGGAGTCGATGAGGTTCTCGAGATCGATCCTTCCCCAACCCTCGTCCATGTTGGGTACCGGGCCCGTGTCGCCGACCACGGTTCCGGCATCGTCCGGATTCTCGGGGTCGACGAGGATCGCGGTGCCCATGTCGGCGGCCGAGTTGATGAGCGCGGCCTTGACCAAGGCGGGCGAAGGCGTCGCGCCGCCGTGTTTGGACCGGTACCACTGGATGAACACCGCGCACGCGCCGCTCGCATGGGGGCCCGCCTGCGACGTGCCGCCCATGTACAGGTAGAACTCGTCGATCGGCGCCCACGCCTTGTCGTCGGGGGCGGCCTGCGACTTCACCGACGAGATCCAGGTTCCCGGCGCCGTGACGTCCGGCTTGATCCGCCCGTCCTCGCAGGGACCGCGACTCGAGAAATCCGCCATCACCTCGGAGCCGGAGGCATAGATGCCGAAAGTGAAGCGATCGTTCTCGCATGCACCGGTCGCAATCACGTTTTTCGCGACGGCGGGACTTCCGATCGTCTGCGCCGCGGCACCCGCGTTCCCGGCGCTGAATTCGAGGACGTATGGCTGCTCGCCCGGCGTGAGCGCGTCCGCGTCCCGCACCAGCGCGTCGAATTCCGCGGCGTTCAGGTCGTATTGGCCCTGGGTGTCGTCACCCCACGAATTCGACCCGACCTGGGCGCCCGCCCGCACCGCGTCGCGCGTCAATTGCTCGTTGCTCGCCGGCGCGAAATAGTCGCCGTTGCCGTCGAAGATCCGCTGGGCAATCAGATGCGCGCCCGGCGCGACGCCCAATCCGTAGAAAAACCCGCCGTCGTCCTTTTCCCCCGTCGCCGCGTTGCCGGCCACGATTCCCGCGCAATGCGTCCCGTGCGAATGCTCGTCGCTCGCGTCCGGCAATCCGCCGTATGCGATAAACGCATCCACGCGCCCCGCCAAGTCCGGATGCATCAGGTCCGCGTCGCCGAAGTCGATGCCCGAGTCCGCGACCGAAACCGTCACGCCGGATCCATCGAAGCCGAGGGTGTGGACCTGCGCGCGGGTTCCGGGGGTCCCGGTGTCGCCGGCGACCAACTTGGTGGCGATCTCGTCCACCATGCGCGGGTTCGGCGCGTGCTCGATCCAGACCACGCCGGACGACTTCGCGACCTCGGCCAACCGTCGCGCCGTCAAGTTGCCGGTCACCACCGTCCCGAACCCGTCGATCGTGGAAACCCGGGCGTTGGCGACGCGCAGGCGCACCATGGCCATTTCCTCGGGTTTGGCGCCCGTGCGGACCAACACCTTGACCGGAAGGTTCGTCCCGGGATTCCGGGAGAACGCGGTGGTCACCCGTGGATGCAATTTGTGCCGTACTTCGTAGGGACCCACCCATCGGACAAACGACTTGGATCGCAGGCCGCCCAGCGGCACGGCGTCGAGATAGACCAGAAAGGCATCGTCCGGGACGTAGTTGAGGAACTGGACTCCGCCGGCCGCCAATTCGGTTCGCCATGCGGGATCGATGTGTTGGGTGAACTGAACCAAATAAAGGCCGCTGACCGCGGGATCCGCGACCAGTGCCGCCGGTGCGGCCGCACGGGCCGGTCGCTCGGGCGTCTCGATCTTCTCGTTGCGGAGACGCACCGGCTTGCCGTCGGCCAGAAGGGTCCCGAGACAAAGCCAGCCGGCCAGGAGAAGCATCAGGCGCTGGAACACGGCCGGAACGTAGCCAGTAGCGTGCCGGGAACAAGTTCGAGGCGGGCCCGCGTTGGACCACCGATGTCCGACCCACGCTGCCAACGTGGTCGCATGAAAACGGACGAACGCGCACCCCAACGCCAGCAATTGAACTTCGCCCTGCCCGCGCCGCCACCGGTCGCGCCCCGGCAACCGCGCCCCTGCACCCGCGCGCGCGCCGACTGGTGGCTCCGCCAAATGCGCCGGGTCGTCGACGAAGGACTCGACTACCGCGCGCCCGGGGTTTTTTGATCTGGTCCATTGCCCGTCGCTCGACGGCGGTGCCTCTCGACCTCGTTCCCGGCGGATGCGGTAACCCATCGAGGGCTTTCGCCTTGCCTGACCCGCTGCAATACATAGCGTCGATGGAACGGACCGTGCCCGAACCTTCCCCAACATTTATGATTCGACCGCTTATGGCCATCGCGCGATGGATTGCCTTCCCGATGCTGCTGGCCGCCTTGAGTTCCATGGCGCAAACGCCTGAATTCGCGTCGCGTGGTTTGGTCGCCTTCTATCCCTTCGACGGTGATGCGCGGGACGCGGGTCCATCCGGCTACGATGCGGTGGTCCACGGCGCCCACTTGGGCATCGACCGCTTTGGCTTTGGCAACAGCGCGTACTCGTTCAATGGCACCTCCGATTTCCTCGATGCGGGCAATCTGGACGCCTTTAACTTCGGTACCGGAGACTTCACCCTGTCCGCTTGGTTCCAATCATCGGGACCCAATCACAACTCCTACATCGTTGGCAAATGGGCGGACGGACTGCCTTCCGGCTATGGACTGGGACTCGCGTCAAGCGCGCAGATCTACGGATTCATCGTCGCGCCCCCGCCCTTCGTCGAAACATTCGGCGGTCCTTCGACCAGCGATGGGAAGTGGCACCATCTCGTCGCATCCTACACGCGAGCCGGCAGCTTGGTCCTGTATCTGGACGGCGTGTCTTGGTCCATCGTGTCCATCGCGGCGAAATCGGGGTCCATTTCCAACACCGTGCCCCTCACGATCGGAAAACTCGGGGCCGGCCTCTTCTATCAGGGATTGATAGATGACGTCCGCGTGTACAACCGGGCCCTCGACTCCGGCGACGTGCTTGGACTCTATCAATTCGAAAGCGCCCCGCGCGGAACGCACCCGGCGGCGGCGACTCCTCAGATCATCAACACCTTCGTCGTGGGCGCCACCGTCACCGCCGCGGGCAGCGGCTATACCAACGCCCCCACCGTGCGTGTCATCGGCTCGGGAACTGGGGCCACCGCCGTCGCCCAAATCAAGTATGGCTCCTTGGTGGGCATCACGATCGTCGCTCCCGGCGCCGGCTACGGACCCGACACGACCTTCTCCATCGATCCGCCGCCGCAAACGCCGCGGCGCGCCCGAGCGATCGTGGAAGTGACGAACGGGTTCGCCGCGAACATCGTGGTGACCGACGGTGGGTTCGGCTATACCTCGGCGCCCTCGGTCTCGATCGTCGGCGACGGATCCGGTGCGACCGCGACCGCCACCGTCACCGACGGCGTGGTGGTGGGTCTCGCGATCACGACGCCGGGCTCCGGCTACACGACCCCGCCAACAGTGGCCATCGGATCGCCCGTCTTGGCGTCCCGATTGTCCATCGGAGTCAGCAAGGTGCGGGTCTCGCAATCGTTGGTCATCGGCCAACGCTATGTCCTTGAGTCTTCGGACGACCTGTCCACGTGGACCCCGGCGGGCGCCGTGTTCGTGGCGTACGACCCCGTCACCTCGCTCGAGGTCGACGCGACCCAAAGCGCGCGGCAATACCGGATACGCGCGATCCCGTGATGCGCGGTCGACTTGCCCTCGCGGCAAGCCCAACCGTCAGACCGCCACCGGCGCCTTGATGCCCGGATGCGGATCGTATCCTACCAGCTCGAAATCCTCGTAGACGAACTCCGAAAGTTCCCGGCGTTCCGGATTGAGCTTCATCGTCGGCAACGGCCGCGGCTCTCGCGACAGTTGTAGTTTCGCCTGCTCGACGTGGTTCGAATACAGGTGGACGTCGCCGAACGTGTGGACGAAATCCCCCGGCCTGAGTCCGGTCACCTGCGCCACCATCAGCGTCAGCAGCGCGTAGCTCGCGATGTTGAAGGGCACGCCCAGGAAAATGTCCGCGCTGCGCTGGTACAACTGGCAGCTCAACGCGCCGTCGCTCACGTAGAATTGGAAGAGCGTGTGGCACGGCGGCAGCGCCATCCGGTCCAGCTCGCCGGGGTTCCACGCGCTCACGATCAGCCGCCGGCTGTCGGGATTCCGGCGGATCTCGTCGACCACCCAACGGATCTGGTCCACAGACTTGCCGTCGGGCCCCCGCCAATCGGTCCATTGCGCGCCGTACACGCGCCCGAGGCTCCCATCGGGCTTGGCCCACTCGTTCCAGATCGACACGCCCCGTTCCTGCAGCCAGCGGACGTTCGTCTCGCCGCGCAGGAACCACAGCAGTTCGTACACCAGCGATTTGACGTGGACCTTCTTGGTCGTGACCAACGGGAAACCATCCGCGAGCGGGAAACGCAGTTGCGCGCCGAACTGGCTGTACGTGCCGGTCCCGGTGCGGTCCGCCTTGAACCGCCCGTGCTCCATCACCCGGCGCATCAAATCGAGGTACGCTCGCATCGTCGGCGCCCTAGACCTGGAACATCGACGGCTCGAGTGCGATTCGCGTGCCCTTCCGGACCGCTTCCGCCGCTTGGATCGCCAGCACGGCCGATTCGAATCCCGCCTTCCAATCCGCGTCCGGATGCGTCCCGTCGTCCGCGTGCTCGACGAACTTCTCCAGCGCGTATCGCAACGGCGGTTCCGTTTGGGATGCCGCTTCCGCGGGCTTCTTGCCCTGCGCCAGGATCTTCGTGGCATTGGCCACCAGCGCGATGCCCGAGTCGCTCAGGAAGTCGTCCTTCCGCGCGTACACTTCCCATCCCAGCAGCGGCGCGTCCGTCTCCTTGAACATCCACGCCTTGTTGTCGCGGATCAGCACCGCGGCGTCCGATCCGAAATACACGTCGTTCTCGCCCTCGAACGAATTCGCAAGCGTCGCCATGAACACGTGCCGGATGCCTCCCTTGAACTCGAGCACCACCTGCAGCGTGTCCGCGACCTCGCGGTCGTCCTGCCATTGCACGATCCCGCCAAAGCCGTGGATCGCGACCGGCAATTGGTCGTGGTACCAGCGCGCGAGGTCGAGGCTGTGGATGCCGATCTCGCCGGCGATGCCTAGCGACGTCTCGTGGTACAACCGCCAGTTCAACGCGCGCTCGCGGTCCGGGTTGGGCGAGGTCTTGCGCCAACTGTTCTTCTTGTTCCATTGCCCCCGCGACATCGCGAGCTTCCCGGTCGCGGCCGTCCTGATGAACTTCAGCACATGGTGGTTTTGCGGATTCTCCCGCCACTGCAACCCGACCTGGAAAACCTGCCTCGCCGGCAACGCCTTCGCCGCGCGCGCGATCGCCAGCGCGTCGTCCATCGAACGCGCGATCGGCGCCTCGAGGTACACGTGCTTGCCCGATGCCATGGCGGCCAGCGCGATCTCGCGGTGCAAATGGGTGGGCGTCGCGATCACGATGCCCTGGACCTCGGGATCGGCGATGAGCGCCTTGTAGTCCGCGTGCTGCGTCGCCTTCGGCGCCGCCTCGGCCGCGCGCTTGAACGCCGTCTTGTACGTGTCGCAAAGCGCCGTCACCGGCGCGTTCGGCAGTTTGTTCAGCGTCGCGAGGATATCGCGCCCGTGGTTGCCGAGCCCGATCACGCCGATCTTGAGCGGTTTCGCGGGCGGCTTTTCCTTGTAGTTCGGGTCGACCTTGGGCGGCGGCAGGATCTTGCCGTCGGCCGCCGCCGCGGCCTGCTCCGCTTTCCGCACCTCCTGCGCGTCCAACGGGATGCCGCCCATCGCGGCGAAAAACGCCGCGATGGATCCGGCCTTCACGAAACCGCGGCGATTGAGATCGGGATTCGAACTTTCGGGAATCATACGGAGATCGGCGCGACTGTACCGGCGCGTCCCGCCGTGCCAAGCGGCCTTTCGGCCGGTTCAACCGTGGCGCCGCGACTCGTATAACCTTCCGCGCGCCTCGGCCCAGCGCGCCGCCGCCCCCGGGCGCGGCTCGAACCGCACCACGTCGGACGACGCCCTCACGACCGCGCGTGCCGCCCCGAGGGAGTCGATCTCTCCCATCGCGCGAGCCTGCCACACGAGGTTTCCCAGGGCCGTCGCCTCGGTCGGACCCGCCAACACCACGCGACCCGTGGCATCGGCCGTCGACTGGTTCAACAACGCGTTGCGCGCGCCGCCGCCGACGATGTGCACCACCGAGAACCGCGTCCCCGACAACGACTCGAGTTCCTCCAGCACGGCCGCGTATTTCAACGCCAGGCTGTCGAGGGCGCACCGCACCAGTTCCGCCTCGGTTCCCGGCACGGGTTGCCGGGACTCCACGCAGAACTCCCGGATCGCCGTCGGCATGTCCGGCGGATTGAGGAATCGTCCGTCGTCGGGGTCCACCAGACTCCGCAGCGCCGGGGCCCCCTCGGCCATCGCCACCAACGCGCCGTATCCGTCGGTCCCGCCGCGCGACTCGAACGACGCGCGGCACCGTTGCACCAGCCAGAGGCCCATGACGTTCTTCAGCACGCGCCACGTTCCCTCCACGCCGCCCTCGTTGGTGGCGTTCATCGCCAACGCGCGTTCCGAAAGGACGGGTTCGGACGATTCGTATCCCACCAACGACCACGTCCCCGAACTGATGTACGCCCAATCGCGGTGACCCGTGCGCTCCGACGGCACGCCCACCACCGCCGATCCGGTGTCGTGCGTCGCCGGAGCAACCACGGGGACCCGTCCCAATCCCGCCGCCTCCGCCACGTCCGCGCGCAATGGTCCGAGACGCGTCCCCGGATCCACCAGCCCCGGCAACGGATGCGTCGGCAATCCGAACCGCCCGAGCAATTCGGTCGACCAACGCCGCGTGCGGGGATCGAGGAATTGCGTCGTCGTGGCGTTCGTGAATTCCACCGTGTCGGAACCGCACAGGCACCAGTTCAACCAATCGGGAATCATCAGGAAGCGTTCCGCCGCCTCGAACACCTCGGGACTGCGCCCATGGCGCGCGATCCATTGATAGAGCGTGTTGATCGGCATGAATTGGACGCCGCTCCGCGCGAACACCTCGCCGCGTGGCACCCGCGCCGCGGCGGCGTGGTACGCGGCCACGTGCGACGGATCGCGGTAACAGAACGGCAGGCCCAACATCTCGCCGGAGCGCGACATCAACACGTAGTCGAGCGCCCACGTGTCCACGCCGATCGACGCGACGGATCCGCCGAAGCGGGCGGCCGCGGCGGCGAGACCCGCCCGGATCTCGCCCCACAGGCGCGCCGGATCCCATCGAAGCGTGCCGCCGATGTCGATCGGTCCGTTCGCGAACCGCGCGACTTCCGCCAGATCCATTCGCCGGCCGTCCCACAAACCGGCCATCACCCGACCGCTTTCCGCGCCGACATCGATCCCGAGATATACCTGTCGTTCCATGGCGATGCCCCGAGGCTGCCGTCCCGGGACGGCGCCTTCAACGGTCGTGCGACGGAACCCTGAAGAATCGCCAGAGCGACATTCCGGTGAACACGGCGATCGCGACGCCGTACGCGAGGATTCCGAGTCCGACGCCGTAGGGAAGCAGTGAGAACGGCGAGAGCGAAAGCAACGCCGCCCCGACACTGGCCGTCAGCGCGCCCTCGCCGAGAAAGCAGGCCCATACCAAGCGCGGGGGGCACGCCGCGACACGGTCGGCAAACCAAAGCCGGTAGCCCGTCTCGCCGAGCGAGCGCATCAGCCAGGCTTGCTGGAGGTTCCTTGCGGCCACCAGCACGCTGGTCACCGACAACGACACCGCCAGCATCGGCCAGAACGCGCAACCGATGGACATCGCGACGTTCAGCACGATGCCCCGGCGCCATCCCAGCCAACGCGCGAACGGGTTCCCCTCGAGTTCAAGGCCCGGCGTCGCAACCCAGGTCGAGAACAAATCGGCCCCGCGCGCCAATCCGACGACCCCGAGGAATACCCACCACGGTGCCGAGGCAAAATCCGCGAGATCGTCGGGACGGGGAAGGGTCATTCCCGGGTTCCCGGATCATTTGCTGCCATAGATGGACTCCGGTGTCTCGAGCAGCGGCTCGGTGGTCCGCCACGCCTCGCCCCCGCCCTCGATGCTTCGGAAGAAACACGATTGGTATCCCTCGTGGCACGCCGCCCCCGTCTGGTCGACCTGGATCAGCAGCGTGTCGCCGTCGCAGTCGAATGACATGTCGCGCACGACCTGCACGTGGCCGCTGGATTCGCCCTTCATCCAGAATTTTTTCCGGGACCGGCTCCAGAACCAGGTGCGCCGGGTCTCGACGGTCTTCTCGAGCGACGCCCGGTTCATCCAGGCCATCATCAGGACGCGTCCCGTGCGATGGTCCTGCACGATCGCGGGTATAAGTCCGTCGGACGTCCATTTCAATTGGTCGATGAAACTCATGGGATTGGATTCTAGGGGATGGAAAGACAATTCAAGGCGCGCGGGTCGGGATCATGACGAAGGCGACGGCGGCGACGATGCAGACGAACGCGGCCAAATGGTTCCACTGGGGCCGCGTGCCGAAATAAAGGAACGCGAACGCGACGAACACGCCCAGGCCCACGACTTCCTGGATCACCTTGAGTTGGTACGGCTCGTAGACATGGCTTCCCCAGCGGTTGGCGGGGACCATGATGCAATACTCCAGGAAGGCCACGCCCCAACTGACGAGGATCGCCTGCCATATCGGCACGTCGCGGTGCTTGAGGTGCCCGTACCATGCATAGGTCATGAACACGTTGCTCGCCGCGAGCAACACGATGGGCATCCACCAGGATCTGGTCATCGGGGGAATCCGTTGCGGTCCTATGAAAGCCGCACGGGAATGCCGCGCGACGCGAGGTGTTCCTTGACCTGGCGCACCGTGTGGGAGCCGAAATGGAAAATGCTCGCCGCAAGCACCGCGTCCGCGCGGCCCTCGAGCAAAACCTCCGCCATGTGCTCGAGGCTGCCCGCACCGCCGCTCGCCACCACCGGCACGCCCACCGCCTCGCCGATCCGCCGGGTGATCGCCAGGTCGAAACCCCGGCGCGTCCCGTCGGCATCGATGGAATTCAACACGATCTCCCCCGCTCCCAGCGCGACGGCCTCGCGCGCCCACGCCTCGGCCTCGCGTCCCGTGGGCTTGCGCCCGCCCGCAAGGAACACTTCCCAACGGTCCGGCGCCACGCGTTTGCAATCGATGGACACCACGATGCATTGGCTCCCGTATTTCTCGGCGCCGGCCCGTATGAGTTCGGGATTCGCCAGCGCCGAGGAATTGATGCTCACCTTGTCCGCGCCCGCGCGGAGCATCACCCCCATGTCCTCCACCGAACGAATCCCGCCGCCGACCGTCAGCGGCATGAAACATTGGTCGGCGGCGCGCTCGATGACGGAAACCATCGACCCGCGTCCGTGCGCGGTGGCGGTGATGTCGAAGAACACCATCTCGTCGGCGCCCTGCTCGTTGTAACGGACGGCAAGCTCGACGGGATCGCCGACGTTGCGGAGCCCGCCGTCCTCGGCGCGCCCAAACTGGACGCCGCGGGTGACGTGTCCGTCATGGACGTCGAGGCAGGGGATGACACGGCGCGCGAGCATTGCGTCCCTATGAAAACGCGTCGGGAAAGAAGAAGCCCGCCAAATCCGGCGGGCTTGGTTGCGGTGGATGGAACCGGCCGATGTCAGACCGCTCCGAACTTGCCGCCGTAATTCTTGATCGACTTGTTGCTGTACAAGAGCGTGCTCAGCGAGTTCAGCGGATCCTTGGCGGTGAAAACATAACCCTGCTTGAGCACGGCCTTGAGGATGTCCTTGCGGGGGAGCGGACCCGCCTTCGTGACGGCCTGCACCACCTCGCGGAGCGACAAGGCGTTCTGGGCGCGCTTGCCCTTCGTCTTGCCCTTGCCTTTGCCACTAACCTTCGCGGGTTTGGCGGCCTTGGCGGGAGCCGCGGCAACCGCGGCGGGCGGACGTCCCGGGGGGCGGCCAGGCGGACGTCCCGGAGGACGACCCGGCGGGCGGCCGGGGGGACGTCCCGGAGGACGGCCACGACGCTTGGGAGCCACGCCGGCGGCAGGGGCGGCGGCAACGGCCGCGACCACGCTCGAGGAACCCAACGCCTTTTCGATCTCGGCCAAACGGCCCGTCAGTTCGCTCTTCTCCCGCTGGAGTTCCGTGCGCAGCGAGACAAATTGTTTCAATCTATCGTTTTTCATGAACCGCAAGACTTATGGCGTCGGATCGAATTCAATACAAGCCTATGTTTTGATACGCGGGTCCCATATCGATCTCATCTCATGTCTAGCTCGTTTGCCGCATCCCCAATGTTCCTGCGGATACCCGGGTCCCAAGCTTCATGGATTCATTTGCACCTCGCCTCCAACGACGTGGCCGTCGCCATTGGAAACCGGATGGGCGCCGCGTGAACCCAACGGCTGGATTCATTTTCCCGGCGGCTTCAAACCGATTCTATTATGCCCATGGGTCTGCAATCCGGAATCGCACCCATCGTAAGGATTGTTTCACCGGTCCCCGATGCCATGCCTCATTCGGGGGCGTCCCGGCGCGAAAACCCATCGCTTGGATTCCGTTAACTTCCGGGATGGCATTCCGGCCTCCCCGCGTCACCGGTCCCACCCACCGTCGCCAGCGGGGCTCCCGGCGATATCAAATGAAACCGCCCAACGGGGACACCGGGCTTGCCCTTCCCATCCCGGCGCGTGGTTCCGCCAAGGATTCAAGCCGGCAACGCGCCCGCTGGAAATGCAGGGACGGCATTCCAGCCATGATCGGTTGAAGGCGGGGGACATCGACGCCGTCGACTGCGCGGACCGATCCGGAAGCGGGGCAGACATTGACCCGTCCCGGTTTACACACCAGTTTCGAACCCGCGTATGCACAAGCGCACCGTTTCCCACCTCCTGTCGGCCGCCACCGTCGCGGCCATTTCGCTGCTCGCCGGCTGCTCCACCTATGGCGTCAAAAATCCGTCCGGCACCGGCGTCACCGTCCTGAAAGCCGACGAGCAAGGCACCGTCGCCGGCACCGGCATCGAATCCCAGGACATCGTCGCCGTCACGGACAAGATGGCGCGGAGCATCCTCGAGATTCCGCAGATCGCGAATGCCGCCACGCCGCCCAACATCGCGGTGCTCCCGATCGAGAACGGCACGCGGTTCGCCATCAACAAGGAACAGATGACGACGCGGCTGCGCGCACGCCTGGTATCCCAGACCCGCGGCAAGGTCGTTTTCCTCGCGCGCGACCGGATGCCCGCCCTCGAGAAGGAGCAACAGCTCAAGCAAAACGGCCAACTCACCTCCGCCACCGATCCGCGCGTGGTGGAATTCCGCGGCGCCGACTATTTCCTGACCGGGAACCTCGACGGTTCGAGCACCCGGAATTCCCGGGGCGTCAGCGATTATGTCCTCTATACCTTCAAGCTGATCGACGTCCGGACCTCGGCGATCGTCTGGGAGGACCTGGCGGAGATCAAGAAGCAGGGACTCGAGGACAGCGCGTACCGTTGAACCCCCGGGCCAACATGAGTCCGAAACGCATCGCGACGCCCTTGCTCGCCACGGCGCTCGCGCTTGCCATCGCTTCCGGCGGTTGCGCCAGCCAGGGCGGAAAGGCCGGGGCCGACCGGGACCGCGTGCTCCGCGAGTACCGCGAGGGCGCGGCCCTCATGCAGGCGACCCGCTTCGCCGAGGCCAAGGTCCCGCTCGACGACGCGTTGTTGACGCTCGGCGGACTCAGCGCCGGCGATCCCACCGCGAAAAAGGCGCGGGGGCTGTTCCACGAGGAATCCTCGAAGGGATTCCGCGGCGAACCTTATGAGCGCGTGATGGCATATTATTACCGGGGCATCGTCTATTGGATGGAGGGCGAACCCGACAATGCCCGCGCGTGTTTCCGCAACGCGCAGTTCCAGGACTCGGATGCGGCCGATGGCAAATACCAGTCGGATTATGCCATCCTCGATTATCTCGACGGCTACGCCACCGCCAAACTCGGGGGCGACGGATCCGACGCGCTGAAGCGGGCGCGGTCCTATGCCCGGCTCGGCCGACTCCCCGACTACGATCCGAAAGCCAACGTCCTGGTGTTTTTCGAAATGGGCCGCGGCCCGACGAAATACGCGGGCGGCGAATACGGCGAACAACTCCGCATCCGTCCCGGCATCTCGGCCGCCGTGGCCGCGAACCTGCGTGTCGCCGGCCAATCCCTGCGCGTCGCGCCCGCCGACGACATCACTTACCAGGCCACCACGCGCGGCGGCCGCGTGATGGATTACGTGCTCGCGAACAAAGCGGTGTTCAAAGGCACCACCGATAGTTTTGGCAATGCCGCGTTGCTGTCGGGCGCGGTCCTCGCCGGCGCGGGATCCGGACGCCATTCCGCCGCGGACGAAGTGGGCGCGGGCCTTCTTGTCGCGGGCTTGATTTCCAAAATCGTCAGCTCCGCCACGACGCCCGCCGCCGACACGCGCGCCTGGGACAACCTGCCCAATTTCATCGGCTTCGCCGCGTTGCAGGTCCCCGCCGGCGAGCAACGCCTCGCCGTCGATTTCGTGGATGCCTCCGGACGCACCGTGGTCACCCGCGAGGTTGCGTTCACCGTGGTGCCCGGCGCGCGGGACACGGTCCTGTTCCTTTCCGACCGCCGTTGAATCCCGTTTTGTCTCCCGATCGAAATCCCACGCAAGCCATGAACCTCCGCATCCCCGCCGCGCTCGCGGCATCCGCCGTCGCCCTGTCGCTCGCCACCGGCTGCCGTCCGGTCGGCGAGGCCACCAGCAGCGCCACCCACACCGTCGTCACCGGCCACGAGGGCGGTGCCTACGAACCCAAGAACTCCGGCAGTTTCGCCCTCGAGAACAAGGAACGCTTCGTCGCCCTCGATTACCGCGTCCAACGCAGCGTCACCTGCTCCGGCTTGCTCGCGCAGCCACTGCCCGACGGACGCCTCGAGGTGGCCGCCAACATCCGCAACCGCATCGAGCGACGCATCCAGGTGCAGATCCAGTGCGTGTTCAAGGATGCCAATGGTTTCGCGACCGGCGAGGACGCCCCGTGGCAGGACCTGATCCTCACGGAAAACGCCCAGGAAACCGTCAAGTTCCAGTCGCTGAACGACAAGGCGAAGACTTATACGGTCCGCGTCCGCGAGGCCCGCTGAAGCCCGCGTCCCATCGCCCCATGCGCATCCTTGGCGTCATCCCCGCCCGCTACGCCTCCACCCGTTTTCCCGGCAAGCCCCTCCATCCCATCGCCGGGAAAACCCTCGTCCAACGCGTCGTCGAACGCTGCCGCCTCGCCTCGTCGCTTGCCGACGTCGTCGTCGCCACCGACGACCCCCGCATCGCCGACGCCGTGCGCCCGTACGCGACCGTCGCCATGACGCGCGCCGACCATCCGAGCGGCACCGACCGCATCGCGGAGGTCGCGCGCTCGATCCCGGCCGATGCCTATGTGAACATCCAGGGCGACGAACCCCTCGTCGATCCGGCGGTGATCGACGCGGTCGCCTCGCTTCTCGCCGGTGCGGACATGACCACGGCGGCTACCCCGATCCACGACGCGGGCGACTACGCGAATCCCAACGTGGTGAAGGTCGTGGTCGGCGTCGACGGCCACGCCCTCTATTTCTCGCGCCGCACGATTCCCTATGTGCGCGACCTCGCGGCCCTGCCGGACGCCGCCCAATTGGCGTCGTTCCCGTTCCTCAAGCATCTCGGGATCTACGGCTACCGCGCCGACACGTTGCGACGACTCGTCGGTTTCCCGGTCTCGCCTCTCGAACAAGCCGAGCGCCTCGAACAACTCCGGGCGCTCGAGAACGGGATCCGCATCGCAGTCGCCCGCGTTCGCCACGACAGCATCGGCGTGGACGTGCCGTCGGACGTGGCCCGGGTCGAGGCGTTGCTGGTCGCGCGCGGCGAGAAGTGAGAATGGCCCACGCGAAACCGCGAAGGGCGGCAATGACCGTGAGTTTGCTTTTCGCGAACCTCGCGGCTTCGCGTGAGGACCAATGGAAGGGGTCAGGAGCTGCGGCAATTCCGCACAATTCCTTATTCTTCGGCACGTTTGGATCCTGAGGTGGCGTCGGGATGCGACCGGGCGACGCGCCGGGCGTAACTTTTTGTTGGCAGTGGGCGGGGAGCCAATGGAACCTGCCAGCCCATGAAGTATATCTTCGTCACGGGCGGCGTCGTTAGTTCCCTCGGAAAGGGGCTGACCGCCGCGGCGCTGGGAACGCTCCTCGAGAACCGCGGTCTCAAGGTGGCGCTCCAGAAGTTCGACCCGTACCTGAACCTCGACCCGGGCACGATGAGCCCGTACCAGCACGGCGAGGTCTACGTGCTCGACGACGGCGCCGAGACCGACCTCGACCTCGGGCACTACGAGCGCTTCACCAACACCAAGCTTTCCCGCCGCAACAACACCACCAGCGGGCAGGTCTACCAGCAGGTCCTCGACAACGAACGCGGCGGCGTCTACCTCGGCAAGACCGTCCAGGTGATCCCCCACGTCACCGACGAGATCCAACGACGCATCACCCTGCTCGCGGACGAATCCAAAGCCGACGTGCTCATCACCGAGGTCGGCGGCACCGTCGGCGACATCGAGGGCCTTCCCTTCCTGGAGGCCATCCGCGAATTCGCCCAGGAAGCGGGCCCGGGCAACGTCTGCTTCATCCACCTTACCTACATCCCGTTCATCAAGGCCGCCGGCGAACTCAAGACCAAGCCCACCCAGCAAAGCGTCGCCAAACTCCGCGAGATCGGCATCACGCCCAACCTTCTCGTGTGCCGCGGCGAACATGCGATCAACAAGGAGATCCGCCAGAAGCTCGCCATGTTCTGCAATGTCCCCTTCGAGGCGGTCATCGAGGAGAAGGACGTCGATCATACCATCTACGAGGTGCCCCTGATGCTCCAGCGCGAGCGAGCCGACGACCTCGTCTGCAAGACGCTCCAACTCGATGTCCCGCCGGCACGGATGACCCATTGGCAGGACATCATCCGCAAACTCATCGCTCCCCAGCACCGCGTCCGCATCGGCGTCGTCGGGAAATACATCGAGCTCCAGGATGCCTACAAATCCGTCTACGAAGCCCTGATCCACGGCGGCGTCGCCAACGATTGCGGCGTCCAGATCGAGCAGATCGAGGCCGAGGAAGTCGAGCGCGGCGATCCCGGAAAATTGTTCAAGGGACTCGGCGGGCTCCTGGTTCCCGGGGGGTTCGGCGACCGCGGCATCGAAGGCAAAATCAAAGCCGCGCAGTACGCCCGCGAGAACGGACTACCTTACCTCGGCCTTTGCCTCGGCATGCAGATCGCCGTGATCGAGTTCGGCCGCAATGTTCTCGGCCTCAAGGGCGCCCAATCCACCGAGTTCGATCCCCTGACCCCGCACCCCGTCATCGATCTCCAGGAATCCCAGAAAGGCGTCCGACAGATGGGCGGGACCATGCGGCTCGGCTCGCAGCCCTGCCACCTCCGCGCCGGCACCTTGGCCCACCGTCTCTACGATGCCGACGTCATCCACGAACGCCATCGCCACCGCTTCGAGTTCAACAACGACTACCGCGAACGCTACGCCGCCGCGGGTTTCGTTTTCTCCGGCACGACCCCGGACAACAGCCTTGTCGAAATCATCGAGTTGCCCGGGCATCCCTACTTCATCGCGTCGCAGTTCCATCCGGAATTCCTGAGCAAACCGACGCAACCGCATCCGTTGTTCAAGGGTTTCATCGCCGCCGCGCACGAGCATCTCCACGCCAAGCCCCTGCCGGTGCAACCGTAGGCGGCATCCGGAAACCGTGGGTGGCGGCGGCCCGGCCGCCACCGGTACGGGCCGGGCGGGCTCAGCGCCCAACCGGCCCGAGGTCGAACAGCAGCACCTCCGAATTGCCGTCTGCCGCCAACTCGACCGCCGCCTCGTCTTCCACCGCCGCGGCGTCGCCGGCCGACAAGGTCGTCCCGGAAACCTGGACCGCGCCGCGTGTCACTTGGATCCACCCGGCACGCCCCTTCCCGAACGAATGCGCGATCCGTTCCCCGCCCTTCCAACGGACCAGCCAAAGATCCGCGTCCTGGTGGATCGGCAATGATCCGTCGCGGCCGTCCGCCGAGACCAGCAACCGCGGCCTTCCGGCCGGCGTGTCGCCGAACGACTTCTCGTCGTAGCGCGGGTCCACGCCGCGCGTCGCCGGGTGGAGCCAGATTTGCAGCAGATGCACCGGCTGCGTGGAGGACTCGTTGGTCTCGCTGTGGGTGACGCCGCGGCCCGCGCTGATCCGCTGCACGTCGCCCGGACGCATCACCGCGCCGTTGCCCAGGCTGTCCCGATGCGTCAGCGCACCGGAAATGATGTACGTCACGATTTCCATGTCGCGATGCGGATGCATCCCGAATCCCATGCCCGGCGACACCCGGTCCTCGTTGATCACGCGCAACGAGCGAAAACCCATGTGCCGCGGGTCGTGGTAATCCGCGAAACTGAAAGTATGCCGCGCGTCCAGCCAACCGTGGTCGGCATGGCCGCGTTCGGACGAGGGTCTGGGAGTGATCATGTCGGGGTTTTCTTCCTGACGTTGGGGTTTTGTGTTTTGGATTCTCGCCGGCCCCACCATGGGTCGCATCGCCCGGCACCGTTGTCGAACGTGATTACCAAAACCGTCATCTCCATCGTTCGCCCGATGGGTCATCGAGCCCGAACCCTCGCGCTCCCTCCATCCCGCCAGCGCGCCGCCTCCCGGAGAAACGCGTCCATGATCGTCCGCGACGTTTCCGGTGTCCCTTCCATCTCGATGTGGAACTGCGCCGCGTACACCGGCACTCCCTTTCGCCGCATGCACTGCGTCCGGGTCAACGTGCCCGCGCCCGCCGTGGCCACGAGTTCCCAGCCTTGCGGCGGATGATCGATTTGCCCGCAATGGCTTTCCATCGCGACGAATTCCTCCGGCAACGAAGCGAGGACCGGATCGTCGCCGACACGTCGGATGCGGTGCGGCCCGCGTTCGAACACGCAGCCGGCGTAATCCCCGCACGGCCGGAATCCGAAATGCCCGATGTGCGTGTAGATCGGCACGACGCCGGGTTTCCCGACGCGGCAATGCGGGCAATCCCAAGGCTGTTTCGTCCCGTATGCCGACACCAAGGCAAGCCCCTGCGCGCCGCCACACGACGCCCAC
>JANYDN010000106.1 GCA_025363585.1 Verrucomicrobiota bacterium
GGTCCTTCGCGTTTTCCGACAACCCCTGGATCTCCGCGCCGCCGCGCGCGCGGTCGAGGCGAGGCATCCCGGGCTCGATGGATTGTTGCTCACGGCCTCGCAGCAATCGCCCGCCCCGGAAGGCGGGTTCGGATTCCTCCAACGCCGCGTTCTCGACGGCGCCCTCGCGCACGGACGTTCCCACGATTGGAGCCAAGCCGTCCCCAATGCGCGCATCGCGGCGATCCACGCGCTTCAAGGGCTGGCGATCGTCGCGTTGGCCGCCGTGCTTCTCGTGGGCCACCGGACACCGCGGGCCGACGGCGCTTTGGCGAAACTCATCGCGCGCGCGACCAGTGGCGGCATCGAGATCACGCCGGGCGATGTCGAGTTGGAGAAGGGCTCCAGCCTCGTGGTGCTCGCGAAGTTCGGGGGTAAGGTCCCGCGCGACGCCGAATTGGTCCTCGGATCCGGCGTTCGGATGCCGCTCACGCGCAATCTCGCCGACGCCCTTTTCGGCGGCACGCTCGCCGACGTCTCGAGCAATTTTGTCTATCGCGTCGAGTACGACGGCGCGCGTTCGAAGGACTTCCGGGTTTCCGTTTTCGAGTTCCCCCGGCTCGAGCGCTCCGCCGTGGACCTTGTGTTTCCCTCGTACACCGGCCGACCGGCGCGGCACATCGACGACACCCGGCGCGTCGCCGCGGTCGAGGGGACGCGGCTCGATCTCGCGCTCCAATTGAACAAGCCGGTTGCCCGCGCGTTCCTGCAACCGCGCGCCGAAACGCTCACGAACCTCGTCCTCGCCGTCGATCCCGCCCGTCCCGTCGCGACGCTTTCGGGCCATGTCCTTTCCGCGTCGGGCACGTACGATCTCCGCCTCGTCGATGCCGACGGACGCACCAACAAGGCCGTGCCGCAATTCGTCTTCGACGTCGGCACCAATCGCGCGCCGGAACTGCGGCTCGCGCTGCCGCACGGCGACGTGCGCCCCAGCATCCTCGAGGAACTCGCGTTCGAGGGAACGGTCTGGGACGACTTCGGGATGCCCGCCTTCGGGCTCGGTTTGGTGCGTGTCGGCAAGGATCCCGAATACATCCAGCTCGGCAGCGCCGTGCCCGGCGGCACCAAGCAACCGTTCCGCCACCTGATCCGTCTCGAGGATCTGGGAGCGAAACCCGACCAGGTTCTCGGGTGGTTCATTTGGGCGGACGACGTCGGACCCGACGGGCAACCTCGCCGCACGTCCGGAGACATCTTCTTCGCCGAGATGCGGGCGTTCGACGAAATCTTCCGCGAGGGCGAGGGCGGTGGCGCCAGCCAGGAACAAGCCGGCGGCGAAAAGGGCGAGCAAGGCGGCAACCCCACCGTCAAACTCGCGCAACTCCAGAAACAGATCCTGACCGCCACCTGGAAGCTCCAGTCCCGCCGTCGCACGCCTTCGGTCGCTCCCGCCAAATCCCCCGCGAAACCCGAACCGCCCGCCAAGGGCGCCGGTGGACCGCAGGCACGCATCGACGTCCATTGGACGCCGCTTGCACCGTCGTTCGCCGCGCAAGCCGCCGGTAACTCCGACTCGGCCGCGCCCGCCAAACGCCCGGCCCGCGCCGCCGCGAAGCCCGCGATTCCGCCGTCGACCGGACGCTTCGAGGACGATCTCGCGGTCGTCGAGCAAGCCGCCGCCCAGGCCCTTGAGCAGGCGCGTGGATCGATGGAAGAACAAGCCGATCCCCGCCAACGCGCGCTTTGGTCCGCCACCGTCGCCCAGATGGAACGCGCCCTCGACCAACTCCGCAAAGTCTCCGGCAATCCCTCCGCGCTCCCCGTCGCGATCGAGGCCGAGCAGGCCGCGCTGCAGGCGTTGCTCCAACTGCAGGCCAAGGAGACCGAGGTGACGCGATCGAAGAAGGGTTCGAAGGGCCAGTCGGGCGGACAACAGGGTTCGCAACGCCAACTCGACGAACTGGAGCTCACGCAGTCGGAGGACCGCTACGAGACGCAGCGCCAGGCCCGGACGCCGCAGGACGAACAACGCCGCGAGCAGGTGCAGGCCGAGAACCGTCTCCAGGAACTCGCCCGTCGCCAACAGGACGTCAACCAACGCCTCAAGGAACTCCAGACCTCGTTGCAGGCCGCGCCGGACGAGGCCAAACGCGAGGAGTTGCGCCGCGAGTTGAAGCGGCTCCAGGAGGAACAACGCCAGAATCTCGCGGACGCCGACGAGCTCCAGCAGCGGATGGACAAACCGGAAAACCAATCCCGGATGTCCGGGCAACGGCAGCAACTCGACAAGACCCGTGACGAGATGCAGAAGGCCGCCGATGCCACCGGCGAAGGCAAGGTCTCCCAGGCCCTCGCTTCCGGCACCCGCGCGGAACGCCAGTTGCGCGACATGCGCGAGGAGCTTCGTCGGCAGAGTTCGACGGAATTCACCGAGGCCGCGCGCGAACTCCGCAACGAGGCCCGCGAGATCGCCCGCGAACAATCCGAGATCCGCAAGGAACTCGACAAGCCCACCGAGGGTCCCCGCCAGCTCGCCGAGGACCCCTCGCGCCAGAAACTCGTCGACCGCCTCGCGGCCCAGGAATCCAAACTCACCAACCTCGTCGACCACGCGACCCGCCTTTCGGAACAGGCCGAGACGTCCGAGGCCCTGCTGTCGCGCCAGCTGTACGACACGCTCCGCAAATTTTCCCAGGAGGACGGCGGCAATCTCAAACAGGCCCGCGAGCAGTTGGTCAAGCGCGGGCAAATGTCCCGCGCCCTCAACTCCCGTCTCGAGACGGCGGCGAAGTCCGGCGCCAAATCACTCGCCGTGTCCCGCGAATTGCTCCGCCAGGGTCTCGACGATCTCGGCCGCGACGCCGAACAGCGCGCCGGCGCCAACATCGACAAACTTCGCCAGGGCATCGAACAGGCGTCCAACAGCGTTCTCGGCGACGACACCGACGCCCTGCGCCGCGCGCAGAAGGAAATCGACGACGCCGTAAACCGTCTCGAAAAAGAAATGCAGGCCGCGCGGGGCGCTGCCGACACGAATTCGGCGACGGCCAGTGCGGGGGCACCGGGTGCACGCGGTTCGAAAGCACAGCCCGGCCAACCCGGCCAAGGCGATCAACCCGGCGCCGAGAATCCCGACGGCCAACCCTCCCCCGCGGGGCAACAAGCCCAAGGCAACGAAGCCGACGGAGCACCCAAACCCGGCGACGGCAGCAAGCCCGGAAAGAGCGCATCGAATCGCCAAGGTCCATCGGGTCCATCCGGTCAACCCGGTCCATCCGATCGGACCCAGAAACCCGGCCAACCCGCCGACTCCGGGCAAGCAGGAGAGGAAGGTAAGGAAGCTGAGCCCGGGCAACCGGGCGAAGCGGGGCAACAAGCCAATGCCGGAAAGCCCGGGCAAGGCACGCAACCCGGGCAACCCGGCAAGCAAGGCCAGCCCGGCAAATCCGGCCAACCGGGCGAACCCGCTCAAAAAGGAGAACCCGGACAACCGGGCGAGGGACAGGCCCGGGCGTCCGCCGACGACCCTTCCCAATCCGGCCAGCCGGGCGGACAACCCGGTGGGCAACCCGGCAACGGTCGCGGCAATCGGCCCGGCCAAGCGCCGCGCCCCGGACAACCCGGAGCCGGACAACGCCCCGGCGGCAACCCGCCCGATGCTCAAGCGAATGCGGCCGATCCCGGTGCTCCGGCCCGCGATCCCAACCGCCAAGCCAACGGGCAGCGGCCACCACGAGCCGGCAACTTCGACCTCGGCGGCGCCCTTGGAAACAACCGTGCCGGCGGTGGATCCAGTCTCGACGGCGGCACCGGTCCCCTCACCGGCGAGGAATTCGGCGAATGGTCCGATCGCCTTCGCGATGCCGAGGAACTCGTCGACTATCCCGATCTCCGCAACGGCATCGCCAACGCCCGCGACCAAGCCCGCCGTCTCCGCGTCGAATCCCGCAAGGATCGCAAGAAGCCCGACTGGGCCGTCGTCGAATCGCAGGTGATCCGGCCGCTCGCCGAGGTCCGCACCCGGATCCGCGAGGAGCTCGCGCGGCGCGCCGCCGAGGATCCCCTCGTGCCGCTCGACCGCGATCCCGTCCCGGGCCGATACTCCGAATTGGTCCGGCGCTACTACGAGGATCTGGGCCGCGACAAATGACCATCGCCTCCGTTATTTTCCCCGGCATCGCGTGGTGGATCCCGGCCACCGCGATCCTCGGGGTCGCCGCCGTCGCGTTGTCGTGGAGTTACCGGAGAGGACCCGCTCCGGGCATCCGCGCCGTTTGCGCCGCGCTCAAATTCGTCGCCGTCGCCGCGCTCGCCTTCTGCCTCCTCGAGCCGCTCACGACATCGCAACGATCCAAACCCGGCGCCAACTTCCTCGCCATCGTGGCCGACAATAGCCAGGGCCTCCAGATCCACGACGCCGGTGCCGCGCGCAGCCGCGGCGAGGAGCTCCGCGCGTCGCTCGACCCCGCGGTCGGCACGTGGCAAACCGCGCTCGACTCGCAATTCCAGGTCCGCCGCTACGCCTTCGACGCGCGTCTCCAGGATGTCCGTGATTTCTCCGCGCTCGATTTCTCCGGCCGCGCCTCCGCCATCGCCACCTCGCTCCGCTCGATCGCCGACCGTTACAAGGGACGTCCCCTCGCCGGCGTCCTGCTATTCACCGACGGCAACGCCACCGACATCGCGGGAGGGCTTCCCGATCTCGCCGGATTGCCTCCCATCTATCCGGTGGTTGTCGGCAAAGCCGACGCGTTGCGCGACGTCTCGCTCCAGCGCGTCTCGGTCGCGCAGAGCGCGTTCGAGGACGCTCCCGTCACCGCGCAGGTCGATGTCGCCGGCAACGGCGTCGGCTCCGATCCAATGGTCGTCCGCGTCCTCGACGCCGCCGGCAAGACGGTCGCGGAGCAATCCACTCCCGCGCATTCCGACGGTT
This sequence comes from Verrucomicrobiota bacterium, assembly GCA_025363585.1. Classification (GTDB taxonomy): domain Bacteria; phylum Verrucomicrobiota; class Verrucomicrobiia; order Limisphaerales; family UBA9464; genus UBA6176. The sequence goes on from JANYDN010000106.1 coordinate 4,916, forward strand.
CGTCCGCCAACCTCCGCTTCCAATGGAAGCCCGAGAAACCCGGCATTTCGTTTTTCCAAATCCGCGCCGGTACCGCCGCCGAGATGCGCGACACCAACGCCGCGGCGAAATCCACCGAGGCCACGCTCGCCAACAACTCGCGGGTGGTCGCCGTCGACCGCGGCCGCGGCCCGCATCGCATCCTTTACGTCGCCGGGCGTCCCAACTGGGAATTCAAATTCCTGAACCGCGCCGCGCAGGCCGACGACCAACTCGAGGTCGTCGGATTGATCCGCATCGCGCGGCGCGAGCCGAAGTTCGCGTTCCGCGGGCGCGCGGGCGAGACCGGCAACCCGCTCTTCCGCGGCTTCGGCGACCAAAACCGCGAGACGACCGAACGCTACGACCAACCCGTCCTCACGCGCATCAACACCCGCGACGACCAGGAACTCCGCGGCGGGTTTCCCCGCACCGCCGAGGAGCTCTACGCCTACGACGCCGTGGTGGTCGACGATCTCGAGTCCGAGTTTTTCCCGCCCGCGCAGGCGATGCTGCTCCAGAAATTCGTGTCCGAGCGCGGCGGCGGTTTCCTGATGCTGGGCGGGATGGAATCGTTCCAGGAAGGCGGCTACCAGCGCACGCCCATCGGCGAAATGTTGCCGGTTCATCTCGATCGATCCGGCACCGGCGTGCCGCTGGGTCCGGTGAAATTCCAACTCGCCCGCGAGGGTTGGCTCCAGACCTGGGCGCGACTCCGCGACAACGACGCCGACGAACGCACCCGGATTTCCGGGATGCCCGCGTTCGACGTCATCAACACCGTCCGCGATGTCAAACCCGCCGCCAGCGTGGTCGCCAACGCCGTCGATGCCGCCGGCAAGGAGCATCCCGCGCTCGCCGTCCAGCGCTTCGGCCGGGGCCGCACCGGCGCGCTGCTCGTCGGCGACCTCTGGCGTTGGGGACTCAAGGACCCCGCGTCCCACGCCGACATGGACAAGACGTGGCGCCAGTTGCTGCGCTGGCTCGTCTCCGACGTCCCGAATCGCGTCGACCTCACGACGGAACCGGTTCCCGGCGATCCCAACGGCGCCGTCCGCCTCCACGTCCGCGCGCGCGACGAAAAGTTCGAACCGCTCGACAACGCCTCCGTGTCCGTGGTGGTGGAACCCGTCGTCCTCGACCCGACCGCCTCCGCCACCACCAACCTTCCCGTGCGCATCACCGCCACCGCGTCCGCCGACGAACCCGGGCTCTACGAGGCCACGTTCGTCCCGCGGCTGACCGCCGGATTCCGGGCGACCGCCTCGGTCACGAATTCGGTCGGCGCGCCCGCGGGAAGCGCCGAGGCGGGATGGAGCACCGATCTCGCCGCCGAGGAGTTCCGCTCGCTCGTTCCCAACACCGCGCTGCTCGCCGACATCGCGAAGCGCACCGGCGGCAGGATTGTTTCGGCCGACGCGCTCGATGCTTTCGCGAAGGAATTGCCAGGACGCCCGGCGCCATTGATGGAAACGACGACCCAACCCCTCTGGCACACGCCGGCGATGTTCCTCTTCGCGTTGCTCTGCTTGCTCGGCGAATGGGGAATCCGACGCTGGAAAGGACTGCCGTGAACCGCGCGCCTCGCCTTCTCATCGCGGTGCTCGCCTGCCTCGCGTTCGTCGCGACCGCGACGCGATCGTTCGGCGCGACGACCAACGACACGCGGTTCCTCGTGATTGTCGGCGCCCCGGGCGAGGCCTCGTACGCCACGAATTTCGCGGCGCAGGCCGCCGCGTGGACCGCGCTCGCCCAACGCACCGGCGCCGGATCGCTCGTGCTCGGCCTCGATGCCCCGCCCGCCGGCACGAACGATCTCGACGCATTGCGCATCACCCTCGCCGCGGAACCCCACGAGACCCCCGCACCGCTGGTGCTCGTGATGATCGGCCACGGAAGCCACGACGGACGCGAGGCCAAGTTCAACCTTCGCGGCCCCGATCTGACGGCGACGAACCTCCAGGAATGGCTCGCCCCGTTCCGCCGCCCGTTGGCGATCATCGACACCGCGTCGTGCAGCGGCGCCTTTCTTCCGTTGTTGTCGCGGACCAACCGGATCGTCGCCGCCGCGACGCGCAACGGGAACGAACGGAACGCCACGCGGCTTGGCGCGGCGCTCGCCGAGGCCCTGTCCGATCCAAAAGCCGATCTCGACCAAGACGGCGAGACCAGCCTGCTCGAGGTCTTCCTCGCCGCCACGGCGCGCGTCGCGGAGTCCTATAAGTCCGAAGGACGGCTCGCGACGGAACACGCGCTCATCGACGACAACGGCGACGGCCTCGGCACGCCGGCCGATTGGTTTCGCGGCATCCGCGCCACGAAGAAGACGAAGGCCGGCGGTTCCGTCGATGGCCTCCGCGCGCACCAATTCGCGTTGATCCCGAGCCCCGAGACATTGCGTCTCGATCCGACGCAACGCGCCCGGCGCGACGCCCTGGAGATCGAGGTCGCGCGACTCCGTGACGCGCGCACAGGCGAACCCACCGCCGAGGACGACGCCCATCTCGAGGAAATCCTGCGCGAACTCGCCCGTCTCTCGGCCCATTGACCCCCTTTTGTAGCCGCCGCGGTGACGCGGTGGATCGGCCGTAGCGCGGGCGTCCCCGCCTGCGTGGAGCCCCACCCCCCGGCCCTTCCTCACGTCCTGCGGAACCGAAGCCAACCCGCCGGAGCCATTCCGATCGCGAACAACGCGAGGTTGAGAACCACCGCCGACACGAGCAGCAGCGAAACATTCGATGTCCCGTAGCGGAGCAGTCCATCGCCGGGATTCGTCCCGAACCACGCCAGTCCGACGACGATGCTGCCGAGCACGCCCATCACGGGAACGCCGCGGGCACCATTTCCCGCGAACCGATGGGCGAACAAAAAGCAAGCCAACCAGAGGACGACGCCGGACCCGCCGACTTCCTTCGCGTCCCACGCCCAATAGCGTCCCCACTCGGCTTTGGCCCACAGCATCCCGAGCACCACTCCGGCCACCGTCAAACCCGCCGCGAAGCAACCCAGCATGAAGGTTGCGCGGTTCAACGAACGCACCCGCGACGGCGGGAGCTCGGCATGGCAGCGCTGGCCGATAAAACAAATTCCCAACCCGCCGACCAGAAGCGTGGTCGTGTAACCCAGGGTCACCGTGAAAACATGGCACGCGAGCAGGAATCCCGACCGAGCAGGGTTAAAGCGCGCGATCAAGAAGGCCGCCAAAACCATCGCGGTCATCACCACGAGTCCGATGGCCACTTTGATCGCCAGCCACACGGGCTGATCTAGCTTCCTGAATTCAGACTGGATGGCCGGCAACATCCCGAGTCGCTCGACCGCCAGACGGAACGCTTCCGGCTCGGCCAAACCCGACCGGACCGATTCTTCCGCGGTCTCGCGCAAATGGCTCTCGAGCTCGTCGAGGGTTTCGGCAGGCACGTCGGATGCAATCGATGCCCTTTCGCGCCACTGGGCGATGAGTTGTTCCAGGTCATGCATGTTGCGGCCTCCAGAGTTGGTTCAGGGTCGAGGAGACGAGGTTCCATTGCTGCTTCTGTTGCGCGAGCGCCTGCCGGCCGTCGGGTTGCAGCGAGTAATATTTCCGCCTTCGTCCCGACTCGGACTTCTCCCAGCGGCTGTGGACGAGGCGTTGGTCCTCGAGCCAGTGCAGGACGGGATACAGCATCCCGTCGGTCCACTCGATCTTGCCGCCGGAAAGTTCCCTGACGCGTTGGATGATCGCGTAACCGTAGCTATCGCCCTCCGCGAGGATGGAGAGCACCAACGGCACCGACGAGGCAGCCACCAGCTCTTTGTCGAGTTTCACGGTCCGGCTTAATACATTGCAGTGCGATGTATATCAAGTCCGAACCGTAATCCGACGGGTTCGGTCCCGTGCCCCCGCAGAGTACCGAGCGCCCCGGGTCACCCCCGCGGCACGCCGCGCCCCGAAGGAATCATTGCTCGCGATCCAAACCGAAGCGCAGCCGGTGGTTGACTTGCCCTCGTGGTCCGTTCGCAATTCCGCGCGCGGATGCGCCGAAACGCGCGCCGAAACGCATGCCGACATTTGGTTATCCTCACCTGCTGGCCGTTGCTCTCGCCTTCGGCATGCCTTCCGGGCCGGCTCGCGCGCAGACTCCCGCGTCGCTCCCGCCCGAGCGCCAAGCCTACGCGGATTTCGCCCTCACGGCCGATGCCGATGCGGCGCGCGGGCAGCGCCTCTTCGCCGACGAGTCGAAGGCCGCTTGTTCGAAATGCCATTCGACCGATGGTTCCGCGTCGAAGGCCGGACCCGACCTCGCGTCGGTCGGCGTCAAATTCTCCCGCGCCGATTTGATCCGGGCCGTCCTCCAACCTTCCGCGTCCATCGCCGTCGGCTATGGCACCACCCTCGTCGAAACCAAAACCGGGGAATCCATCCAGGGCATCGTCAAGCAGACGACCGACGCGTGGATCGAACTGCAGGGCGCCGACGGTCCGCCGGTCCGCGTCGCCACCCGCGACATCCGCTTGCAGCGCACCAGCGACGTCTCGCTGATGCCCGAGGGACTCGAGGCGACGCTCACGCAACGGGAGTTCGCGGATCTCATCGCGTTCCTCGAATCCCTACGACAACCCGCGATTGCTGGAACCGACGCGCCGGGAATGCCCGCGCGCATCCCGATCGCTTCCCATGCCGTCGGCTTCGCGCCGTACTTCTCGGCGGGCATCCGCTTCGAGCATCCCGTCGCTCTCGTTCCCGTGCCGGGAGCGCCCGATGCCTTCGTCGTCATCGAACACGCCGGCAAGGCCTGGATCGTCGAGCGCGCCGCGTCGGGCGACACTCGCCGATCGCTCCTCGATCTCTCGGGACAAATCCGCGTCGGCGGTGCCACGGGACTTCTGGGATTCGCGTTCCACCCCCGCTTCGCCGAGAACCGCCGGTATTTCCTCAAGTACCAGATCCTCGTCGAAGACCGCATCTGGACCGTGTTGGTCGAACGCCGCATGACCGCCGAACCGCGGGACGATTCGGCCCAACCGCCGCGCGAACTTCTCCGGATGCCCTCGGTCACCCAAGACCACAACGGCGGCTGGATCGCTTTCGGACCCGACGGCTTTCTCTACCTCGGCATGGGCGACACCGGTCCGCAGCGGGATCCACACGGCCACGGGCAGGACCTCGGCCTGCTACTCGGAAAAATGCTGCGCATCGACATCGACCACGAGGGCGGCGGCAAATATTACGCGATCCCATCGGACAACCCGTTCCTCAAGACGCCGGGCGCGCGGCCCGAGATCTGGGCCTACGGTTTCCGCGAGCCGTGGCGATTTTCCTTCGACCGCGCCACCGGCGATCTGTGGGTCGGCGACGTCGGGCAAGACCGCATCGAGGAAGTGGGCATCGTGCGTGCCGGCGAGAACCACGGATGGAATGTCTTCGAGGGCTTCACCCCTTTCTCCGACAAATACCGTCGTGACGGCGAACGCTATATTTCTCCTGTGTTCGCGTACCCTCACTCGACCGGTGTCTCGATCACAGCCGGCCACGTTTATCGCGGCGAACGCGCGCCGCTGCTGAATGGCCTGCATGTCTGCGGCGACTTCGAGACGCGCCGCATCTGGGCCGTGGCGCAAACCAACCGCGTGCTCGCCCGTGTCCTAGAGATCGGACGCGTTCCATCGCATTGCGCGTGCACCACGACGAGGACGCCGAAATCTATATCAACGGCGTCGAGGCCGCGCGCCTCCCTCGCTGGACCTCCGGATACACCGAGGTTCCCGTTTCACCGGACGCGGCCAAATCACTCCGGGCCGGACGCAACGTGATCGCGGTCCATTGCCACCAAAACACCGGCGGCCAATACATCGACGCGGGCGTGATCGAACTCGTGCGTCCCGGGAAATAGCCACGTCGGGAGGTTTCGTTCGGGACACGGAAGTTTCCCGCGCCAAGCCGAGGCAAGACCGGCCATGGAGCTGAAAAGCCTTCTGGAGCCCGTGTCTTACTTTCCGAGATCGGCTTACTTTTCGTCAATTGACGGACTTGTCGGATCGGTCACACTGCAAGCCATGCACTCGATGCCATCGACGGGATCGGTTCGGTTCACCACGAAGGGACAGGTGGTCATCCCCAATTGGCTGCGAAAGCAATTCTCCATCGAGGCCGGAACCCGCTGCATCGTCGAAGCCACCGAGGACGGCATTCTCCTCAAGCCGGTGACCGCCGGATTGATCCGGCTCGGCCGGGGAATCCTGAAGCCAAAGCCCGGTGCGTCCGGCGCGACACCCGCTTCGGAACGGGCGCGTCACCGCAAGTCGGAGCGGGATCTGGAGGATCGGCATGCCCGCTAGCGTCCTGGACAGCTTCGCGCTCATCGCCTACTTCCGCGACGAGCCCGGGGCGGCGGCGGTGGAGCAACTCCTCGTGGCGGCGGCCAAAAAGGACGCGCCGCTCGCGATGACCGACGTGAACTATGCGGAGGTCAAATACTCGATCCTGAAGAAGGATGGACCGACCGCATGGGCACGTGCCTCGCGCATACTCCAGGGCCTACCCATCCACTTCCACCCGACCAACCGTGCCCTGGCCGACCTCGCCGCGGACTTCAAGGCGCGCCACAAACTCAGCTTGGCAGACGCCTTTGCCGCGGCACTTGCCAAGGCATCGAACGCGGAACTCGTCACGGGCGACGCGGAATTCAAAGCCCTCCGGCGCGAGATCCCGATTCGCTGGATCACTCGTTAAAACCCTGGGGCGCGTGCCCGGGGCGATCCTGGCAACACCTTCGCCAGACGGGCTCACTTCGCCGTCCGCTGGATCCACGGCAACACCTTGTCCACCCAGAGCGCCGCATGCTCGCGCAATCCCGGCCCGCTGAAATGCACGCCCTTCCCGCCGGCCTCCCGCATCACGCCTTTCAACGCGTCGGTGTCGGGTCCTTCCAGCACGATGCCGTCCTTCCACAACGATTCTTGCGCGGCCCGGATCTCCGGCGAGGACTCGTCGCCCGGCACGTGGTAGGTCGCCTTCGCCACGAACCATGGCGCGTTCCAACCGATGTCCGCGCGCGAGTCGTGGACAATGCGTCCCAAGTACTCCCGGTAGAGCGGTCCGGCCAATGTGCGCGTCGCGTCCGTCTGGTTTCCATCGCTCTCGCCCTGGTGCCACAACACCGCCCGGAAACCCGTCGGCCCGACCGACTTCATCCGCGCCACGAAGTTGTCGTACAACGCCCCGTCGCAAGTCCACGCGCCGTCGGGAAGTTTCGAGACATGGGACATCACAGTGGGCGGATTCGTGAACCGCGCGCCTTTCGGCAGCCATTCGCGCACGCTCGTCCCGCCCGATCCGCAGGCCACGAATCCCACGGGCACGCCGAGCCGCCCTGCCAGCGTGTCGCCCAACGGCGGCAGGAAACTGCCGCCGCTTCCGCTCGCGCCCGGCTGCGGGTCGTCCGCGATTTGCCAACGTGTCCCGTCGAACGCCGACACGCGGCCCGACTTCACCGTCTGCTTTTCCTCCCCGTGGTTCGCGGAGTTCGATTGGCCGGCGACCACAAAGACCTCGCCGACACCCACGTGCTCGACCGACGCCTCGGCGAGCACCGCGCCGCCGGCCAGCGCGCGCACCTCCAGCCGCCGCCATCCGCCCGCCGGCACGGACCATTCGCCGCGGAATCCATCGCCGTCGCGGCGCGCCTTCAGCCGGTGCCATCCGCCGGGTTTTCCGTCGCGCGCGAACCGCACCGCGTAGGAATCCGGCCTCGACGCCTCGTCCGCGTACATGCCGCGGATCGCTATCGTACCCATCTCCGTCGACCACCGTTGGATCACTTGGAAGTCCTGCGGCGAAGACAGCGAGAGCGTCGCCGCGCGCATCGCGACCGGCAAAAGGAGCAGCGCGGACCCCAAGGCGAGGACTCCAGGAAAGCATGGAAGCGATTTCATCGGACTGGATACCTAATACTAGCTACTCAATACCTCATTCACCACGTTCCCGAACACGTCCGTGAGGCGAAAGTCCCGTCCCTCGTGCCGCCAGGTCAGCTTCTCGTGGTCCAGGCCGAACCGGTTCAATATCGTCGCGTTCAAATCGTGCAGGTGCACCGCGTCTTCCACGGCTCGAAATCCCAACTCGTCCGTCGCGCCGTGCACGTGTCCCGCGCGGACCCCGCCGCCCGCCAGCCACATCGAGTAGCCATAGGGACTGTGGTCGCGCCCATCCTTGCCCTCGGTCGTCGGCGTCCTCCCGAATTCCCCGCCCCACACCACCAGCGTGTCGTCCAGCATCCCGCGCGCGCGCAGGTCCGCCAGCAACGCGGCGCAACCCCGGTCCACCTCGCCCAACCGCGTCGCCTGCCCGCGGTGGTTGTCGCCGTGCGTGTCCCAATCGTCGTTGTCGCCGCCGTGATAGATCTGCACGCAACGCACCCCGCGCTCCACCAGGCGCCGCGCGACGAGGCACTGCTCGCCGAACCCGCCGCCATATAAGTCACGCGTCGCCGCCGTCTCGCGGCCCAGATCCACCGCCTCGGGCGCCGCCCCCTGCATCCGGAACGCCAGTTCGTACGACGCGATCCGCGCGTCGAGTTCCGGATCGTGGCGTTCGGCCGCGTGGGTGCCGTTGAGTTCCCGTAGGTAATCCAGCACCGCGCGCTGGTTGCCGCCGCGCAGCGCCGCCGGCGGCGACAGGTTCGGGATCGGCATCGCCCCGGTCGAGATGCGCGTGCCCTGGTGCGACGCGGGGAGGAACCCGTTGCCCCACACGCCGGGCCCGGGCTTCAACGGGCGCGAGTGCATGACCACGAAGGACGGCAGATTGTCCGCGACGCTGCCGAGCCCATAGGAAAGCCATGCGCCCAACGACGGCCGGCCGGGCAATGCCGACCCGGTGTTGGCCATCCAGATGGCCGGCGTGTGGTTGAAGACGTCGTGGTGCAGGCTCCGGATCACGCACAACTCGTCGGCCACGCGTTGCAACCGTGGCAAGGCGTCGCAGATCTCGATGCCGCTTTGGCCGCATCGCGAAAACGTTTGGCGGCTTCCCATCAGGCGCTGCTTCCCGATGTCCGTGAACTGGAGTTTCAACGAATGGTAGCGCGACGGCGGCGCCTCGCCGTCCAGCCGCGCCAACACCGGCTTCGGGTCGAAGGTGTCCACGTGGCTCGGCCCGCCGTGCATGAACAGGTAAATGATCGCGCGCGCCCGCGGCGCGGCATGCGGTGGACGCGCCTCCAAGGGATTGGCCACCGATGTCCCAGCTTCCGCATTGAGCCAACCATCCCTTCCCAACAAGGCCGCCAGCGCGACGCCGCCCAGCCCGCCTCCCGCGTGGCGAAGCCAATCGCGGCGATCGAGCAAGATGGATTTCGATTCAGTCGACATACACGAATTCGTTCGAGTTCAGCAGCGCCAGGCACCATTCCACCCACGCCGCGCCCCGCCCCGCCGGGATCGCGACGCCCGCGGTCGCGTTCGTCGGCGCCGCATCCGGGGCCACCGGCGCCCGGGACCATTCGTTCTCCCGCGACCGCACGAAAGCAACGGCGCGCGCGCGCTCCACCCGGGTGATGCCGCGTCCGAAAACCAGCGGCCACGCGCGCGTCGCGGCGATCTCGGCGTTCCCACCCGACTCCGTCCACAACCTTCCCGCCAGCGCCCGCGAGCGTTCCAACGTGTCCGCGCCGTTCATCAAGGCCAGCGCCTGCGACGGCACCACCGTGCGGTCGCGACGCGCGCAACTCGACACCGTGTCCGGCCCGTTGAACGCGTCGAGGAACGGCAGCTTGATCGATCGCCGCACGACGAGGTACACGGCGCGGCGACGCGACTCGGCGGCGTCCGGCGTCGGTTCCCAATTGCGATTCCTCAAGGCCGCCAACGCCCACGGCTCGACCACCGGGACCACCGGTGGCCCAAAGGATTTCGGATTCAACTCGCCCGAGACCGCCAGCAACGCGTCGCGCAATTCCTCGGCGGCCAACCGTCGGCGCGGAAATCCCGCCAGCCAGCGATGCGACGGATCCGCCGCTTGGATCGCCGTTGAAACCAAGCTCGATTGGCGATAGGTGGAGGACTCGAGCATCAAACGCTGCACGTGTCCCAGGTCCCAACCGCTGTCGATCAATTCGCAGGCCAGCCAATCGAGCAGTTCCGGATGGGACGGCGCCTCGCCCTGCCGCCCGAAGTCGCTCGGCGTCCGCACCAACCCCTCGCCGAACATCCATTGCCACGCGCGGTTCACCAATACCCGCGCGACCAGTGGATTCCGCCGTGATACCAGCCACTCGGCGAACTCCGAGCGACGCGACGCCGACGTTACCAACGGACCGCCGTCCGGCAACGACGCCGGCTTGGAAGGCAACGCTTCGCGGCCCGGCAAATCCACCTCGCCGCGGCGCAGGATCCGGACGACGCCCGGCGGGTTCCGCGGCACCAGACTTATATAAGCCGGACGGGTGTCGCCGGAACCACCGCCCTTGCCGACGCGTTCCTCCTTCGGCGCGCTGTCCGCGAACACCGCCTGCAATCCGTAGTAATCCGCCTGCGTGAACGGGTCGAACTTGTGGTCGTGGCACCGCGCGCAACCCATCGTGACGCCGAGGAACACCGAGCCGGTCGTGTCCGCGAGATCCGTCAGCCACTCGTTCTCGCGCTCCTTCGCGCGCTGGATCCCGCCCTCGAACCGCATCGGCCCGATGGTCAGGAACAACGCGCCGTCCGCCGCGTCGGCGTCGCCCGGCCAGAGTTGGTCGCCCGCGATCTGCTCCCTGATGAAGCGGTCCATCGGCTTGTTCGACTCGAACGACCGCACCAACCAATCGCGGTAACGCCAAGAGTGGGTGAACAGGTAATCCAACTCGTAGCCGGCGCTGTCCGCATGGCGCGCGAGATCCATCCAGTGCCGTGCCCAATGCTCGCCATGGGCGCGCGACGCCAGCATGCGGCCGACGGTCCGGGTATAAGTCGCGTCGTCATGCCGGGCTTCGAACGCCGACAATTCCACGGGCGTTGGCGGCAACCCGGTCGTGCCGAAACTCGCGCGTCGCAGCAATGCCGCGGGGGTCGCGGGCCGCGCCGGGACAAGGTGTTCGCGTTCCATGCGGGCGAGAACGAACCGGTCGATCGCGTTGCGCGGCCACCGCGTGTCCTTCACCGCGGGAACGGGTGGACGGGTCGCCGGCAAGAACGCCCAGTGGACGGCCGGCGGCGGCGCGGTCTCGGCCGCGTCGACATCGGGAGTCGCCAGCAGCAGGACGACCGCCACGACCCCGGACACGAACGCTGCGAATCCCGGCCGGCCACGGCCCGCCGCTCGGGAGACTACCCCGGGTTTCATTTCGTTCGATGCCTCTCTCGCCGTCGTGTTTCGGATGGCCAACGATGCACCGTCCCACCGACGGCCTCCAACCGCATTTTCAGGGAGTCCCACGTTGACCCGAGCGGCCGGATCCCTATATAAGTGCATCAATCAAACAAATCCAACCGCACCCATGATCACCATGCATCCTGCATTCCAACGACTCCTATCCTCGATCCCTACCCTGATGCTCGCCGCCACAGCGTCCAACGCGGGCATCATCGTCCCCGGCACATCAAACCCTTGGCTGGCCGGTCAACCCGACGGGACCACGGCTCAGGCGAACGATTCCGCGCCCGGCCAATCGCCGGTCCTGGTTTCGGGCATCGCCGGCGGGACGATCCTGACGTTCTTTGCCACCGGCAGCGCCAGCAACACTCCTTTTCTCCAGGGTTACACGCCGGAGAACGGCCCGGTCCAGGCACACTCGGGAGGTGCCGAAAACGGCATCGCCGGTTTGACCGCGCCGCTGAGTTCGTTGGTCGGCGTGTTTCTCGGCAATTCCGTCCCCGGGCCCACGGGAATCCCGTCCGAGTTGGATTTCGGGACCATCGGCCTGAACTTCACGAGCCTTCACCCGGAATTGCGCCAACCGTTCTTCATCGGCGACGGACGCACGGACAGTGCCGTCACCCAGCAGTTCTTCGCCCCGCTCGGCGCCACCCGGCTCTATCTCGGAACGATGGATGGCTTCGAATGGAACAACAATTCCGGCGAATTGGACGTGAACCCGGCCATCGTGGTGCCCGAACCCGGTGAGTACGCGGCCTTGGCCGGATTGGGACTCGCGGGGTTCGCGCTGTATCGCCGGCTGCGCTGACACGTTCCCGAATCAGCCGCGTCCTCTAAGCCGTATCCATGCAGTAGCGGCCGAGGAATTATCTCACGCCAAGCCGGGCCAAGGCCATCCAAGGGGGCAAAGACCGCCGGCGTGTCGTTTCACCGAACGGTGGGATCCAATCTCTGGTTCCCGATACACGTTCCCG
>JANYDN010000125.1 GCA_025363585.1 Verrucomicrobiota bacterium
TCGGCCGTCCCGATCCGGTTTTGACGCCGGTCGTTCACAACGGGTTCCTGCCGTCCGTCCCACCTCGGCGGAGCCCGGAACGACCGGCGTCATCTTTGCGCTCCAATTGACCCGGATGGTCCATGGCGACGGAACGTGGCGCACCCTGGGGATTTCCTTCGCGGTGCAGTTCGCGACCAGCAGCGCGGTGGTCGCGGCGCTCCACGATTCATATGCCGAAGGGCCGGACCGCCTGGCGCTCTTCTGGGTGGCATCGACGGCGGTCGTGTTTCTCGGTTGGGCGGCGCGTCGGGTTCTCCGCATGATCCAGGAGCGCTGATCCCAGTGCGGGAACTCGCGCGCGACACCTAGACTTGGTAGTTGTCGCCGCGTGATTTCCCACCTGCGTGACAAGTGCATCGTCGTGATCGGCGGAACCAGCGGCCTTGGACTTTCGGCGACCCGCGCCTGCATCGAGGCCGGCGCGCGCGTCGTCGCGGTCGGTCGCGACGCGGCGAAGGCGTCCGACGTCGACGCGCGTTTTGGCGACACGGTGCGGACGCTGGTGGCCGACGCGACCGATCCGGTGACGGCCGTCGAGGCGATCGCGAGGGGGCGGGCGGAGTTCGGTGGTTTCGACGGGTTGTATCACGTCGCGGGCGGCAGCGGACGGCGTTTTGGCGATGGCGCGTTGCATGAGGTCACCGATGACGGTTGGCGCCGGACGATGGATCTGAACCTGACGTCCGCCTTCAATTCCAACCGTGCCGCGGCGCGCGCCTTCATCGAATTGGGCACCGGTGGGAGCGTGGTGAATTGCGGGTCGGTCCTCGCGTTCGATCCTTCGCCCCGTTTCTTCGCGACCCACGCCTACGCGGCGTCGAAGGCGGCGATCGTAGGGCTGACGCGCTCCGCCGCCGGTTGCTACGCGCCGCGCGGGATCCGGTTCAACGTGCTGGCGCCGGCGTTGGTCGCCACGCCGATGTCGCGCCGCGCGCAGGAAGACGACGCGATCCTCGATTTCATCAGGACCAAGCAACCGCTCGATGGCGGCCGAATCGGTCATCCCGACGATCTCGACGGCGCGTTGGTGTGGTTGATGTCGGACCAGTCGCGCTTCGTCACGGGACAGGTCATCGCCATCGACGGCGGATGGGGCGCGAGCGACGGGCAGTTCGCCCGGTGACCTCGACGGACGGAACCCGCGTCAGTGCGCGTGTCCGACGCATTCGCCGTCCGCCTTGCCTTCGGCATCGTGGCAACCGGCGTACGGTTCGCGCATCCGCATCCCGAGGGCGTCGAGCAGCGCGCGGTCCGCGTCGTAACTCGGCGACGGCACCGCCTTGGTCAGCATGAATTCGGTCTCGCTCGAGAAAATGGAGTTCGCGCCGGCAAGGAAACACAATGCCTGCGCGGTCGGATCCAGCTTCGCGCGGCCCGCCGTCAACCGCACGTCGGAGCGCGGCATGACGATGCGCGTGGTGGCGATCATGCGGACCACGTCCCAGACCGGCACGTCGGGTTGCGACTCGAGCGGCGTCCCGGCGACCTTGCTCAGGACATTGATCGGCACGGACTCGGGGTGCGGACGGATGGCGGTGAGCGTGCGCAGCATCTCGAGTCGGTCGACGACCTTTTCGCCGAGCCCGATGATGCCGCCGGAACACATCGTCATCCCGGTCTTGCGAACGTTGGCGAGGGTCTCGAGGCGGTCCGCGTAGGTGCGGGTGGTGATGATCGTCTCGTAGAACTCCGCCGAGGAATCGACGTTGTGGTTGTAGGCGTAGAGGCCGGCTTCCTCGAGGCGCTTGGCCTGCCGTTCGTCCAACATGCCGAGCGTGCAGCAAACCTCGAGCCCGAGATCGGTGACCGAACGCACCATGTCGAGGACTCGGTCGAACTGTTCCCCGTCGCGCACGCTTCGCCACGCGGCGCCCAGACAGACGCGCGAAACGCCGGCCTCGCGTGCGCGTCCGGCGATCTCCAGGACCTTCTCCTTGTCCATCAGCTTCTCGGCACCGACGCCGGTGGAGTAACGGCTGGATTGCGCGCAATACGAGCAATCCTCTGGACACGCGCCCGTCTTGATGGAGATCAACTTGCTGACCTGCATTTCCGAAGGGTCATGGTGCCGGCGGTGGACGGTCGCGGCGCCGAACACCAATTCCATCAAGGGCGTGTCATGGATCGCCTGCAGCTCGGGCAGCGACCAGTCGTGGCGAATCTCGGGACTCATGCGTGCGTGGACGGGACCGGATGGCCCGCGGGCTCCACGATGCGATGGAGAAGGGGTGCTTGTAAACCGGGCAAACGCGAATGCTTGACGGGTGCGGACGCAGTGGGCGGTCCGGGTTCCGACGCACGTGGCTACGCCCTGCGCCTCGGCTGTCGTGGCGCGTGTCCCTTGCCCGCGCGCGTCTCGACGAGTCGCGCCAGCAACCACAGCAGGTCGCTCAGGCGGTTCAGATAAACCAGGATCTCGGTGTTGGGCAGTTCGTTGGCCGCGAACAAGGCGTGCACGCGGCGCTCGGCACGGCGACAGGTCGTCCGAGCGACGTCGAGTGTCGCCGCGGAGTGGGTGCCGCCCGGCGTGGCCCAACCCTTCATGTCGATTCCCTCGGCCTCGACCCGTTCCACCCACGCATCGAGCATCGCGATGTGTTCGGCGGAAACCAATTTGAAGCCGTCGCGGACGTAGCGCTCGCGGTCCTCGATCGCCGTCGCCAATTCGCCCATGAGGATCACGAGATCCGTCTGGATGGCGCGGATCCCGGCGTCGATGCCGGCGTCGCCGGACGTGGCGCGCGCCAACCCGAGCGCCGCGTTGAGTTCGTCAACCGCCCCGTACGCCTCGACGCGCGGATGTGATTTCGGGACGCGGCGGTTGTACATCAGGCCGGTCGTTCCGTTGTCGCCGGTGCGGGTGACGATGCTCATCGGGAGAAGGACGTTTTCGTGGATCGGCGCGGGCGCGGTGCGTGGCGGGGAAACCGGATCATTCGGCGCCGCCGCGTTCGACCAACCGCTTGTACGCAAGGACGCCGTCGACGATCGCCCGCGCCAGCTTGGTCCGGCCTTCGGGCGTATAGATGCCGCGTCCATCCTCGGCATTGGTCATGTAGCCGCCCTCGACGAAGACGCCGGGCATGTCGAGCATCGTCAATTCCTTGAAGCGCGCCCGGCGAACCCCGCGGTCCTCGAGATCGGTCCCGCCGACCACCGCCCGGTGGACCTGCCGGGCGAGCACGATGTTGTCCCGGTCAAAGCGATTCCCGCGATGCCACGGGCCGCCGTGGTTGCCGTTGTCGTTGGTGGAACTCGCGCCGGCGGGCGTCAGGCAATAGGTCTCGATCCCGTGGACCTCCCGCGCGCCGGCGCCCTGGATGGCATTGAAATGAAGGCTCACGTAGAGGTCCGCATGCGCCCGGTTCGCCTTGCCCGCGCGGTCGTCCAATTCCACGAATGAGTCGCCCTGCCGGATCATCACCACCTGGAGTCCCGCGCGTTCGAGGGCGCGCCGGGCCTCTCCCGCCACCATCATCGTGTAAAGTTTCTCCTGCCGGTGCCCGTCGATGTTGCCGGGATCTTTCCCGCCGTGCCCCGCGTTGAGGGCCACCAGCCTGATCGGGCGCGACGCGGGACGCCTCGGCGGGGAAGCCAACGGGAGCAGGGTGGATTCCATCACCCGTTGCGCGAGGAAGAAGCGGTCGCCCATGCGCCTGACCGGGATGTCGATGCGCACGTCCGTTCCGTCGAAGGCGAAGCGCGTCGTGTCGGCGAAGAACGAGATCTTCGTGGAGCGTCCGACGAGATCGAGTTGCAATCCCTTGCCCGCGACGCGCGGCGCGAGGCCGCGCGCGGCGCCCCAACGCGCGAGATCGACCCAGCCCTGCGGATCCGGCGCGCCCACGCGGCCGGCGGGTGCGGCGATGGTGCACCACGACCACAGCAGGGCGAGCACGAGGACGACGGGACGCATCGGCGGCGAATGTGCGGGCGGATGTCCGGGCGATGGAAGGAAAAGCTACGTCCCGCTCCGCAACGACTGGAGGTACGCCAGAAGGTCCGCGAAATCCTCCAGCGACAAGCCGCCCTCGAGTCCCTCGGGCATCAGCGACAGCGCCGTGGGCGTCCTCGATTTCACCCGCGACTTCGGGACGACGACGGGATCGCCGGCCGCGGGCTGGAGCGAAATCGACTCGGTGGTTTCGCCGCGGATCATCCCGGACATCGCGTCGCCGTCGTTCAATTCGAGTTCGACGACGTTGTAGCCCTCGCGGACCGCGCGGCTGGGCCAGAGGATGCTTTCGGCAAGGGCGCGCCGGTCGAACTGCGCGCCGGCTCCGCTGAGGTCCGGACCCACGGCGGCGCCTTCACCCTGCACGCGGTGGCAACGGATGCAGGCCACGCCGGCGGCGTCGCGGAACAGCGCGCGTCCGTGGTCCGCGTTCCCGGCATTGCCAAGGCCGAACGACATGAAGGCGTCGCGGTCGGGCCGCTTGGAATCGAGTCTCATCAGGCCCGCGGCGATCGCGGCGGGATCGGTCCGGAACACCTGCTGCAATTCGCCGATCACCGCCGGCGGAATTCCCGCAAGACGCGGCACGAGCACCGGCAAGGCCGCCGGGCGAATCGTCCCGAGCGCGGTGCGTCCGGCGGCGCGCGTCGCCGCGTTCCGCGAGCCCAACGCGTCGAGGTACACGTCGATCGCGCGGACATCCGGGACGCGCGCCAACGCGGCGGACGCGGCGTCGCGGGTCGCGGCATCGGCCCACGCGCGCACCAACGCGGGAACGGCGTTCGTCGGTTTCAACGGCGCCAACGCCTCGATCGCCGCCACGCGGACCGCGGCGTCGGCGTCGTCCAACAATGGCAGGAGACGTTCGGTCGCGCCGTCGCCCGCCATGTTCCCGATGGCGCGCGCCGCCGCGGCCCGTGCCGGGGTCGACGAATCCCGCGCGATTTGGCCGAGCAAGGGAAGCGCGTCGCGTGCGCCGGGTTCGCCGAGCAAGGCGATGCATTGGAGCCCGCGCGCCGAAGCGGGCGCCATCCCGACGGCGGCTTGCAACGCGTCGATCACGTCCTTGCCACGGCTGGATTTCGCCAATGCCACGGTGTCGTCCGACAGCGCGTTCGAGGCCGGCGTTTCGCGGATCAACCGCGCGGCGAGAGGTCCGGCACCCTTGGGTTGCACGATGGCCAACGCGGAGACCAACGCGGCTTTCACCGCGGGATCCGACTCGACGTCGTGTCGCGCGAGCAAACGTTCGCCGGCATCGTCGCCGCGGAATTGCCGCCAACCCTCCGCCGCGGCGATGCGGATCGCCGGCAAGGAATCCCCCAGCGCGGTCGCCAGCACGGCGTGGACCCGCGGCGTTCCTGCCCAATCGTTGGTCCGCGCGGGCGGCGTCATCCGGAACGGGTGGTACGCCCACCACTCGCCGTTCCATTCGGGCGGTCGGTGATGGAGGGCCGCGAGCGTCGCAAGCATCCGCACGCGGGCGTCGACGGGCCCGGCGGCATCCCCGAACGCCATTCCCAACGCGTCGACCAAGGCGGCGTCGAAGACATCGCGCAGGGCGAAGGCGCAGGTTTCTCGCACGCGCGGTTCCGCATGACGAAGTCCGCCGACGATGCGGATCCACGCGTTCGGATTCGCTTCCCCGATCCTCCGCAACGCGACGAACACCGCGTGCCGCGCGAACGGATCCGGCTCGGCGCCGGCGTCGACCAGCGCCGCGATGGCCGCGGGATCGCCGATGCGCCCCAAGGCGGTCGCCGCGTGGAAACGGACCGACGCGTCGCGGTGGGCCAGGAGCGACGACGCCAATTTCGTTTCGGGCGCGCGGCGGTTCCCGAGTTGGCGCAATGCCTGGCGCGCGAGCCGCACATCGGCGTCGATCGCGGCCCGCGCGATGTCCCCGCGCGCCGCGGTGCCGCCGTCGATCGCATCCAGCGCCCACAGCGCATGGATGCGCGCGGCGACGGTCGCCCGCCCGGACGCGAGGATCGGTTGCAGGACGCCGAGTGCCGCCGCGCCGCGCCGACCGAGCTCGCGTTGCGCGGCAAGGCGCACCGCGAACGCGGGATGCCCGAGTGCCCCCGCGATTTCCGCGGAGCCCGCCGTGGTCGCGCGGCCCGCGGCGACGTCGCCGTACCAATCGGGTCGCGGCGCGGAGGCGTCGGGTCCGGTCCACGAGAGCTTCCAGAGGCGGCCGGTCACCGCGTTTTCCTTCGTGTCGCGGTGTTGCCAATCGCAGATGTACAGGGAACGACCGTCGTCCGAGAACGCGATGCCGACCGGTCGGAAATCACCCGGCGGATCGACGAAGAGTTGGCGATCCCCGTGGGCGGCGAACGACGCGCCGTCGCGTCCGAGGGCCACGCACCGGACGTTGCGTTGGCCGAAGTCGGAGAGGAACAAGTTGCCGCGATAGGCGTCCGGCAGCGCGTCGCCGTTGTACACCGTCGCTCCCGTCGCGGCCCCGGCGCCGTAGTCCGCGAACATCCAGAGCGTGTACGGCCGCCGCGGGATGAAATCGAACGGATACCCGTAGAAGCCACCGTCGACCATGTGGGTCACGCGGCCCATCCATTGGTTCTCGTCGGTGTTGTCGTAGGTGAACGCCTCGTCCTCGTCGGTCAGCGCGACGTCGAGGATGTTGCGCACGCCGCTGGAGAAGACCTCGAGTTCCGTGCCGTCGGGACGGAGCCGCAGGATGCCGCCGCCGTGGAGATCCACGCGTTTGCCGTCGCGGCCCACGGCGCCGAAGAGCCCCTTGTCGCCGATCGCCACGTAGAAGCGGCCGTCCATCGCGAGTTTGAAATTCGCGGGAACGTGGTCGTTCCAATCCAACGCCCACGGGTTCGGGTTGGTTTGCGCGATCAACTCCTCGCGGTCCGTGGCGCGCCCGCCGTCGGCGCGGAACACGCTGAAATTCGGGTTGTGCAGGACGTAGAGTTTTCCCTCGAGGTACTGCATCCCGAACACCGCGTGCAGGCCGTCGGCAAACACGGTGACGCGGCGGTCGGGATGGATGCAAAGGATCCGGCCTTCGGCCACGTTCGCCGGACGCGTGAGGTCCATCGGGTCTTCGGCGACGAACACCCGTCCGTCCGGCGCGCAGGCGACGACCGACGGGCAGCGGAGGTCGGGTGCGGCCGCGACCAATTCCATGCTCCAGCCGGGCAGGGGACGCGGCACGGGGCCGGCCCCGGGTGGGTCGGCGGCCGCGATCGACGCGGCGGACAGGAGCGCGCCGAGGACGACGACGAGGGAGTGGACGGGGCGTTGGCTCTTGCGCATGCGATGCGCCCCGGCGGACGCGCGCGTCGCCACGGGGCTTCGGCACGTCGTGCGCGGGACGCCGCGACACTGCCGTCCGGAGGAACCGCGTCGAGCCTCCAGAAACGGCGACCGCACTAGGCCGGAACGATTCGTTCGGAAAACGGGGATTTCTCACGCCAAGGGGGACCAAGGCCGGCGAAGTCGCCATGAAAGCGCCAACATCGATCCCACCATTCGGTGAAATGACATCCGGTGGTCTTTGCCCCCATTGGTTGGCCTTGGTCTGGCTTGGCGTGAGATAATTCCTCCACCGCTACTGCATGCTTCCAGCCAAGGTCCACCGACTCACGTCGGCGGCCACGCTTTCGGAGGCCACGGTCGGCCCCTTGAAACTGAAAACTTGAAACTTGAAACTCTGCCCCGGTATTTCGGGCCCGAACCCGTATTTGACAACCCGGCCCGCCGGCACAATGTCCGGCGATCATGATAAAGACGCTTGGCATTATCGGTGGGTTGATGGCCATGGCCGCGACCCTCACGGCGGGCAGCATCCAGGACATTCCGCTCAAGGACATCGACGGGAAGGATACCTCGCTGAAGAAATTCTCCGGCAAGGTCGTGCTGCTGGTGAACGTGGCCTCGAAGTGCGGCTACACGAAGCAGTACACCGGGCTGGAGGCGATCCACGAGAAGTACGGCAAGCAGGGTTTTTCGGTCGTCGGTTTCCCGTGCAATGATTTCGGCGCGCAGGAACCGGGCACGCCGGAGGAGATCAAGGAGTTCTGCAAATCGACCTATGACGTGAAGTTCCCGTTGATGGCCAAGCTGCACGTGAAAGGCGACGAGCAACATCCGTTGTATACCGCGTTGACCGGCAAGGAAGCGGCGTTCCCGGGCCCCGTGAAATGGAACTTCGGCAAATTCCTCGTCGGCAAGGACGGCAAGGTGATCAAGCGCTGGGACAGCGGCGTCGAGCCCACGTCGGCGGAAATCACCAAGGCGATCGAGACCGCGATCGCGGCGAACTAGTCGTCCCGCCCCCAGGGAAGCACGAGACGCCGGATGGAATGTGGGGCCCGCCGACCGCGGGCCCCCTTTCATCCGGCGTCCGCATTCCGGTGTCCGGTCCTCGTCCCCCAAGCCGTGCCTTGCAGTGCGGTCGGCTTTCCGTGCATAGCTATGCGCGAGTGAAATCCCCCATGTCCCCCCCCATGGCCACCCGCGGTGTATTTTCGTTCGCGTTCGCGTTCGCCGCGTTCGCGCACGGACTCCACGCGGAAGGTTTTCGAAGCCCCACCCTCGGCGCCCAGGGCCTGGGCGCGTCCGGCGCCCGGTTCGCGTCGATCGACGACGCGTCGTCCATCGCACACAACCCGGCGAACCTGGTCGAGTTGAAGGATTGGGAATTCTCGGCCGAACCCACCTTCGTCCACCACGAGGCCACCTTCACCGGCGACGGTGTCAGTGCCCACACGGTGGATCCATGGAAGCTGTTGCCGCACGTCTTCGTGGGCGGCCCGATCAACGAGCGCGTGTCCGCCGGCATCGGCATCACCGTCCCCTACGGGTTGTCGGTGAAGTGGGACGACAACGGCGCGTTCCGCTACACCGCGCCGCACTACGTCGACCTGCGCACGTTCAACTTCAACCCGACCCTCGCGTTCAAGATCAGCGAGACGCTGCAATTCGGCGTGGGGATCGACGTGATGTGGTCGGACCTTTCCCTCCGGCAATTCTATCCGTGGTCCGCGGTGGTCGGCGCGGCGGTGCCGGACGGCGAACTCCGGGCCGACGGCAGCGGCGTGGGCTACGGCGGGAATGCCGCCCTCACGTGGAAACCGACGGATCGCCAGCGCCTCGCGGTGACGTTCCGCTCGCAGATGGACGTCTCGTACGACGGTGATTTCAAGGCCAGCAGCAACCCATTGGCCGGCGGCGCGACGACGAGCGCGGATTTCTCCACCAAGATCAAGTACCCGACGATCATCGGCGCCGGCTACGCGTTCAAGCTGACCGACACGGTGCGTGTGGAGGCGAATGCGGAATGGGTGCAGTTCTCGCGCTTCGACGAACTGCGCCTCGAGACCCCGGCCAGCCTGCCGGGCGTGAACAAGGTGATCCCGCAGCAATGGCGCGACACGTTCACCCTTGGGATCGGCGGCGACTGGCGCTTCGCCGAAAACTGGGTCGGCCGCCTCAGCTACCAGCATTTCCAGTCGCCCGTGCCCGCCTACACCTTCTCGCCCACGATTCCCGACGCCGCGCAGAACGTGGTCACCGTCGGCGCGGGCTACCGGCGCGGACGCCATCGGTTCGACGTCGCGTACGGGCGTGTTTTCTACAGCGACCGCAACATCGCCTCGAACCAGAACCCGGCCTACGTCGGGCATTATGAGATCGCCGCCCATTTGGTATCGGTCGGCTACGGATTGAGCTTCTAGGAAACCAGATGGCATTCGACGGCAGCGATGCCACGGGCAAGCCGATGAACACGACGCAAACAACCGCGACGATCGCTTTCGGAAACGCGCCGGGAGCGGTTGCGTCCGCCGGCGGCCAGGGTGGCTGGACGACCGTCGACCGCGAGTTGATGCACGCGAGCCTCGCGGACGTGGTCGATCCGGCGCTGGTGATCGGTCTCGACGGCGAGGTCCTCGCGTGGAACCAAGCGTTGCGGGAACTGGTTTGCCACGCCCCCACCGATCCGTTGCCCGCGTCGGTGTTCGAGATCGTGCCGGAGGCCGAGCACGCGCGGTGGCGACGGTGGTTCCAGACGCTGATGGCGGGCGAACACCTGCCCTCGATCCACGGGACGCTGCGTTGCCGCGACGGCAACCGCGAGGTGGACGGTGCCTTGCTCGCGGTGTCGGTCGCGGAGGACCGCATGGTGGTGCGCGCCCATCTCCACGATCGTTCGCGCGAGTCCCGCGCGGAATCGGCGCGGCGCGAGAGCGAGGATCGTTTCCGCACCCTGTGCACGATGGCGCCGGTCGGCGTCTTCCAGACCGATCCCGAGGGAAAACTGACCTACACCAACGACCGTTGGCGCCGCCTGGCGGGCCTTCACCACGTGTCGGATCCCCGCGGCGTCTGGTGGCAGATGGTGCATCCCGACGACCGGCCGCGCGTCCTCGGGCTATGGGAAAGCTCGCGTCGCCATGGCCACGAGTTCCTCGCCGAATTCCGCCTGCTGGTGGGCAACGGCGAGTCGCGCTGGAGCCGCACGCGCATCGCGCAACGCAGCGGCCTCGACGGACGGTTGCAGATGTTCATCGGGACGACCGAGGACGTCACCGATTTCAAGCGCATCGAGCTCGAGCTCGCGGCGGCGCGCGATGCCGCGATGCAGTCGGCGCAGTTGAAGGCGAATTTCCTCGGGAACGTGAGCCACGAGGTGCGGACGCCCATGAACGGCGTGATGGGCATGCTGGAACTGCTGTCGGAAACGACGCTCGACGGCAACCAGCGGCGCTACACGGACATCGCGCGCGAAAGCGCGACGGTGCTGTTGCGTCTCCTCGAGGACATCCTGGATTTCTCGCGGCTCGAGGCCGGGCGCCTTCGCCTGTCGCCCGTCCAGTTCTCGCCCGCGCTGGTGGTGCGCGAGTCGTGCGAGTCGTTCCTGGCCAAGGCGGAGTCCAAGGGGATCCGGATCGAGCAGTCCGTCGACGCGCGGTTGCCGCACTCCATCCGCGGCGATCCGGCGCGACTCCAGCAGGTGCTCGGCAGCCTGGTCGGCAATTCGGTGAAGTTCACGGACCGCGGCACGGTGTCGGTGTCGTGCCAGACGGTCTCGGCGGACGCCGGGCGCTGCGTGATCCGCTTCGAGGTGGCGGACACCGGGATCGGGATCGCGGAAGACACGCGGGCACGGCTGTTCCAGCCATTCTACCAGATCGACGGCGGGTTGACGCGCCAACACGGCGGCACCGGGCTCGGTTTGGCGATCAGCCGGCAGTTGGTGGAGCTGATGGGCGGGGAGATCCGGATGGAAAGCCGGCCGGGCGAGGGCGCGAGGTTCTGGTTCGACGTCCCGTTCGGGCTTGAGCCGGGGTCGGCCGCCGATTCACGGTCGGCCCGATGAGCGATCCTATCGTGATGGCGCGGGCGGGCCAACGGGATGTCGTGTTGCTGCCCGCGATGGCGAATCGGCACGGGCTGATCGCGGGAGCGACCGGCACGGGCAAGACGGTCACGCTCCAGGTCCTCGCGGAGGAATTCAGCCGCCGCGGCGTGCCGGTTTTCCTCGCCGACGTGAAGGGCGACCTCGCCGGGATTTCCCAGCCGGGCGGACAATCGCCGAAGGTGCGCGAACGCGTGCAGCAACTCGCGTTGTCCGGATTCGTTCCCGCCGCGTGCCCGGTCACGTTCTGGGACGTCTTCGGCGAGAAGGGGCATCCGGTCCGCGCCACGATCTCGGAGTTGGGCCCGCTGTTGCTGGCGCGATTGCTCCAGTTGAACGAGACGCAGGCCGGCGTCCTCAACATCGTCTTCCGCGTCGCCGACGAGCACGGGTTGCTGCTGCTCGATCTCAAGGACCTCCGCGCGATGCTCAAGTACGTCGGGGACGAGGCGTCCGCGCTCACGACCCAGTACGGCAACATCTCTCCCGCCAGCATCGGCGCGATCCAGCGGGGACTGCTGCAGATCGAGTCCCAGGGCGGCGACAAATTCTTCGGCGAACCCGCGCTGAACCTCGACGACTTCATGCAGACCGCGGAAGGGCGCGGCATCGTGAACATCCTCGCGGCGGACCGCCTGATGCTCGCGCCCCGCGTGTACGCGACGTTCCTGCTCTGGTTGCTGAACGAGTTGTTCGAGCGTTTGCCCGAGGCCGGCGATTTGCCGCAGCCAAAGCTGGTGTTCTTTTTCGACGAGGCCCACCTGTTGTTCGACGAAATGCCGGACGCGCTCCTCCAGAAAGTCGAGCAGGTGGTCCGGTTGGTGCGGTCGAAAGGCGTCGGGATTTATTTCGTGACGCAAAACCCGCGCGACGTGCCCGAGAGCGTGCTGGGCCAACTCGGAAACCGCGTGCAGCACGCGTTGCGCGCGTTCACGCCGGCCGACCAAAAGGCCGTTCGAGCTGCCGCGCAGACGTTCCGTGCCAATCCCGCGCTGAACACGGAAGAGGTGCTGACGCAGCTTGCCGTCGGCGAGGCGCTCGTGTCCGTGCTCGATGCCGACGGCCAGCCCACCGTCGTCGAACGCGCGTTGATCGTCCCGCCTCGTTCCCAGATTGGTCCGGTCGACGCGTCGCAACGCCGCGCGATCATCGACGGATCGATCGTCGCTGGCTTTTACGAGAAGGCGGTGGATCGCGAATCGGCGTATGAGCGTTTGACCGGCGCGGTGTCGTCCGCACCGGCGCAGCAGGCGGCGCCGCCGGTCGCGCCGGAGAAGAAGGGTTTCTTCGAGCGGTTGTTCGGCGGCGACGGCGCGCCACCGCAGGCACAGGCGCCCGAGCCCGCGCCGTTGCCGCGGAGCGAACCGCGTTACCGGGGCGGCGGTCGCGCGCCGCAAAGCCTCGGGGACATCGTCGTCCGCACCGCGACCCGCTCCATCA
Source organism: Verrucomicrobiota bacterium (assembly GCA_025363585.1). Lineage (GTDB taxonomy): Bacteria > Verrucomicrobiota > Verrucomicrobiia > Limisphaerales > UBA9464 > UBA6176. The sequence continues at coordinate 12,831 of JANYDN010000125.1, forward strand.
CCAGCAACATCGCAGGGACCATCACCCGCGAATTGGTGCGCGGCGTCCTCGGCGGTCTTCTCGGTGGCAGTCGGCGTCGCTGATGGAAACGAGCGTTCACGACGGTCCGTCACGGAGGCGCGGCGGATGGTGGAACGAGGAGACGCGGCGTTACCCGTGGATGCTCGCGGTCGGCGTGCTGTGGGCGTTGGCGTATCCGTTTCCCGGTCTTGCCGGACTCGCGTGGCTGGTGCCGGGATGCATGTTCTATGGCGTCGTCGGATTGCCGCGGGCCGGTGCATTTCGCTGCGGGTACGTGGCCGGACTCGTGCACTTCCTTGTTTCGCTGCGGTGGTTGCTCCACATGCCCGAACCCGCGGGCGCCCTCGCCGGATGGCTGGCACTCGCCGGCTATCTCTCGCTCTTTCCGGGCACATGGTTGGCCGCCTGCGCGATGTTGATCCCCGACGCTCCGGCGGCCGATTCCGACGATGCCCCGGCCCCGAGGACGAATGCGGGCCCGGCGATCCTCACGCCGCTTTCCGGACAGCCCGTGGTGTCGGCACGCGTGCAGGGATCGAGTGAAGGGGCCGGTGGTGCGTGGCGCCGGCGCTTGCTCGCCCACTCGTCCAGGGGCTGGACGCGTCGGTTGTTCGTCCCGCTCGCCGCGGCGGCGTTGTGGGTCGCCCTCGAGATGTTCCAAGCCCGGCTGTTCTCGGGTTTCCCATGGAATTTCATCGGCGTCTCGCAGTGGCGCCAGTTGCCGCTCATCCAGATCGCGTCGGCCACCGGCGTGTACGGCGTGAGTTTCCTGGTGTGCTGGACGAGCATCGCGCTGGCGGGCGGTTGCGCGATGGCGGTGCTGCGTTCCGCGAACCGTTGGCTTTGGCTCGCCGAGGCACGCCTGCCGCTGTTCGCGGTGCTCGTATCGATCGGCATCGGTTTCTTCGGGATCCTCCGGGATCGCCGCGCGGAGGTGCTTTCGCGCCCGCCGTCGCGCGTGCGGTTGGCATTGGTCCAGCCGTCGGTGCCACAAACGCTCCAGTGGGATCCGGCCGAGGCCGAGCGCTCGTTCGCGAAAATCGAGGCGCTGTCGCGGAACGGATTCGCGCTTCGCCCCGACGCGTTGGTCTGGCCCGAGGGAAGTTTCGGACTCACGGACACGAACTTCCCGCGCATGGCCGAGGCCACGAAAGCCGCCGGATGCGAATGGGTTTTCGGCGAGACGGACCGCGAGGTTTCCGGGAACGAACGCCGCTCCTACAACGCCGCGTTCCTCATGGGGAACGACGGACGCGTCCGGACCACCTATCGCAAGCGGCGCCTGGTGATCTTCGGCGAGTACGTGCCGTTGGCGCGCTGGCTCCCGTTCCTGAAATGGCTCACGCCGATCGGCGACGGCTTCGATTCCGGCGATCGTCCGGTCCCGATGACGATCGCGGGCCTCGGCGTGGAACGGGGCGGGGTGGCGTCGCCGGTGATTTGTTTCGAGGACATTTTCCCCCACGGCCTGCGCGACCACGCCGGGCCGGACGTCGACTTCCTGCTCGAGTTGACCAACGACGCGTGGTTTTCGGAAAGCGGGGCGCAATGGCAACACGCGGCGAACGCGGCGTTCCGTGCCGTGGAGAACGGCTTGCCGTTGGTGCGGTGCACGAACAACGGGTTGACCTGTTGGTTCGATCGCCACGGCGGGCTCCGGGACCTGCTCGGCGAATCCGGTGCCGGCGTGTACGCGAGCGGCGTGCTGATGGTGGAGATTCCGTGCGCCGGTGCGAACCGCGCGGAGACCTTTTACCACCGGCACGGCGACGTCTTCGGCTGGGGCTGCGTCGCGTACGGGGCGTTCGCGCTGTGGCGCGTGGCCCGACCCTCCCCACGCCTTGTGTCGTCGCCCCGGCCACCGATACCTTCCTCCCCATGATTCCCATGCGTCGTCGGGTGGTGCTGTTTCTCGTGGGCGCGATCGCCTGCCTCGTTGCCGGTTGCGGCACGGTGCCGCCGCGCGGGCCGGAGCCAAAATTCGAGCGATGGGAAAAAGAGATCGCGGCGTTCGGCGACGCCGACCGGGCCAACCCGCCGCAACCGGGCGCCATTCTTTTCACTGGGTCCTCGACGATCCGCATGTGGAAGACGTTGGCGACCGACTTTCCCGGACACCGCGTGATCAACCGTGGCTTTGGCGGATGCCGGATCGAGGACGTGACGCACTTCGCGGACCGGATCGTGTTTCCGTACGCGCCGCGGCTGATCGTGATCCGTGGCGGCGGCAACGACATCGCCGACGGCAAGACCGCGGAGCGCGTCGCGTTGGATTTCCGTGAGTTCGCCGAGAAGGTGCACGCGCGATTGCCACGGACCCACATCGCGTTCCTGTCGCAAAACCCAACCGTGGCGCGCGCGAAGAACGAACCCATCGAACGCGAGGCCAACGCGCGGATCCGTCGCTACATCTCGGGCCATCGCTGGATGCAGTACATCGACATCGACGGCGTCGCGCTGGGCGCGGACGGGAAACCGAGCGACGAGCATTTGCTGGCCGACCACCTTCACTTCAACGCCGAGGGCTACCGGTTGCTGGCGGAACGCGTCCGGCCGTTCCTGGGGCCGCCTGACGAAGCGGGCAAGGTTCGGTGAGACGCCGGGGTTCGGTCCCGCGAGCGCGTTGAGACGCGATGCGGCGCGGCAAGGCGGACTTTCCGAAGATCACCAACCGCGCCGGACTTCGCGGATCGCGCGTTGGATCGTCCGGACCGGCAAACGCGCGTCGCGACGCGACAGGCGCGACTTGAGCCGGCGTTGGCGGACCAGGACGAGCGGGAGAAGTTTGCGGGCGTCCGACGCCAACTTCGCATCGAGGCCGGGATCCTTCGCCGAAAGCAGGCCGGCCAACACGTCGAGATCGTGGAGTTGGCCGAGGGCCTCCTGCTGGTCGTGGAGTGCGCCGAGCAACGAGCGCATCCCGCGTCGGTCCGACGGGTGCACCCACCGGAGTTGGGTTTCGATCCGCTTTTGCCAGCGACGCCACGAGTGGAAGGCATCGGGCTTCCCGGTCTCAAGCGCGCGTCGTTGCCAGCGCCGGGCGCGCTGGAGGGAACGCAAAAGTCCGGAGACGATGGCTTCCGGGTTGCCAACGGCACGCAGGCGACGAACCAATGACGGCAATGCGCGCGCCATCGCGCCCGCGACGGACGCCAGGGCTTCGTGGGACGGCATGGAGTGGCGGATGGATCCGATCCATCGCTTGGCCGCGGATTTTTGCGCCGGATTCCCGCGCTTGCCCACCAACGCAAGCAGCGTGGACGCCGCCACGTCACGATCGCGCGTGGGCGAGAGCTTACGTCCGAGTTCCTTGAACGTGGCGTCCAGACGATCCGGAGGGCGCCGGCCTTCCGGACTCCGCAACAACCGCAGCAACGCCCGCAGCGCCTTGAGAACCAGCCGGGTCTGGTGGATCGCCTCGGGCAGATCCGTGACGGCGACCTGCAATCGGGCATGCGCGACGAGATCCCGGGCCAGCGCGATGGCCTGAATGGCCGCGGGTCGTCCGGAAACGATCCGGCGATCACGGAGGGCACTCGGCATCGGCATGGCTGCATTTCATCCCCCATTTGGGCTGGGGCAAGCCACGAGTGTCCCGTGATTGAAACGATTTCGCGGCGATCCCGCGGCACGCGGACGTCGCGACCGTGAAGCCGAGCGTGGCAAAAAAAGACGTTGCCCCGTTTTGCCGGCGCTTGCGACGCTGGGATCTCGCGCGGCTTCGAGCCGAGTCGGACCCGGCCGTTTCCCGCGCGGTCTTCAAGAACATGGGCACGAAATACCAGCACGTTCACGATCTCTGGCTCGACGAAGAGGTGGCATCGCTCGATCCGGTCGCCCGCCTCGTCTATCGCTCCAACAAACTCGGGGCCGACCAACGCATCACGAACACCGGCGGCGGCAACACGTCGTCGAAGCTTCCCGGCACCGATCCGTTGACCGGCGAGACCGTGCCCGTGCTCTGGGTGAAAGGATCCGGCGGCGACCTGCGCACCAGCAACCGCGAGAACTTCTCGTCGCTCTACCAGGAGCGTCTGGTCGGCCTCCAGAAGTCGTACGCCGCCCGCGCCGACAAGGGCCTGAAATCCCAGGCCGAGGACGACATGGTCGGGATGTACACTCACGCCACGTTCAACCTGAACCCGCGCGCGAGTTCCATCGACACGCCGTTGCACGCCTTCATCGCGGCGCGGCACGTCGACCACATGCACCCGAACGCGGTGATCTCCATCGCCGCCAGCGCGCGCTGCGAGGAACTCACGCGCGAGATTTTCGGCGGCGGGATGGCGTACGTTCCCTGGATGCGGCCCGGCTTCGAGCTCGGGCTCGCCATGCAGGAGGTCTGTCGGAAGAACCCGAAGGCCAACGCCATCATGATGGGCCAGCACGGCTTCATCTCGTGGAACGACGACGACCGCGAGTGCTACCACGTGACGCTCGGCTACATCGAGAAGGCGGGCGCCTACATCGAGGCGAAGTACGCCGCGAAGGGCGGGGACGCCGCGGCGTTCGGCGGCGCCCAGTTCCAGACGTTGCCCGAGGACGTCCGCCGCAAGGTGCTCGCGCGCCTCCTGCCGTGGCTGCGCGGCCAGGTGAGCAAGGTGAAACGCTTCGTGGGAACCGTGCAGGACGACGAGAAGATCCTGCGCTTCGTGAATTCAAAGGACGCGCCGCGTCTCGCCGAGCTCGGCACGTCGTGCCCGGACCACTTCCTCCGCACCAAGATCAAGCCGCTGTACGTCGCGCCCGAAGCGGAGTTGTTGGATTTCTCCGACGCCTCGATCGCCGCGTTCGCGGACAAGCTCAAGGCCGGCGTCACGGCCGGGCTCGCGCAGTACCGCAAGGACTACGCGGCGTACTACGACCGTTGCAAACGCCCGAACTCGCCGGCGATGCGCGATCCCAACCCGACCGTCGTGTTGCTTCCCGGCATCGGGATGGTCGCGTGGGGCAAGGACAAATCGGAATCGCGCGTCACCGCCGAGTTCTACAACTGCGCGGTCGAGGTCATGCGCGGCGCCGAGGCGATCGACAAGTACATCGCCCTGCCGCAGCAGGAAGCCTTCGACATCGAGTACTGGTTGCTCGAGGAAGCGAAGCTCCAGCGCATGCCGGCCGAGAAGGAACTGGCCCGGCAAATCGTCGTCGTGATCGGCGCCGGCAGCGGCATCGGGCGCGAGACCGCGCTCCGCTTGTCGAGGGAAGGCGCGCACATCGTGTGCGTCGATCTCAACGCCGCGGCCGCCGAGGCGACCGCGAAGGAAATCACGGCGAAGCTCGGCCAGGGCATCGGCGTCGCCGGCAGCGGGATCAGCGGTTGCGGACCCGCGCTTGGGTTGGCGGCCGACATCACGAACCGCGCGAGCATCCGCGCGATGCTCGACCAGGTGGCGATCGCCTATGGCGGGTTCGACTCGATCTGCGTCACCGCGGGCATCTTCGTCCCGAGCGACACGTCGGGCCACATCCCGGACGAGCGTTGGGACCTGACCTTCAAGATCAACGTCACCGGCAGCTATCTCGTCGGCGACGAGGCGGCGCGGACGTGGAAGGAGCAGGGGTTGCGCGGCAACCTCGTGTTGACGACGAGCGCGAATGCCGTGGTGTCGAAGAAGGGATCCGTCGCGTACGACGTGTCGAAGGCCGCCGCGAACCATCTGGTGCGCGAGCTCGCGATCGAGTTGTCGCCGCTGGTGCGCGTGAACGGCGTGGCGCCCGCGACGGTGGTGCAGGGCAGCGCGATGTTCCCGCGCGACCGCGTGATCGGGTCGCTCGCGAAGTACAACATCCCGTACACCGACGACGAGGAGACGGACTCGCTGGTGCGGAAGCTCGCGCAATTCTACGCGGACCGCACGCTGACGAAGTCGCCGATCACGCCGGCGGACCAGGCGGAAGCGTACTTCCTGCTGGTGACGAACCGCCTCAGCAAGACCACGGGGCAGGTGATCACCGTGGACGGCGGTTTGCACGAGGCCTTCCTGCGCTGATGGATTGAGGGTGGCCGCCGAGGTGACGCGGTGGACGTAGCGCGGGCGTCCCCGCCTGCTGTAGTCGCGGGCGTCTCGCCTGCGTTGGTGGGAACGGGCTTTGGGAGGCGAGGGCTGGGTCCGCCGTCTCACGACGTCGGCCACGCCGCGGGCCATTCCACCCCATGTTTCAAAGCGGTGCGGCGTCCTCCGAGGACTTCCCGCCGCACTCCGAAAACGCTTCGCGCGCGGGGCTGGTCTCGCTCCAACGTCTCACGACGTCGGCCACCCCCCGACTTACTTCGCCAACCCGCGGCCGCCGGCCTCGATGAACGCCACCAGATGCCGCAGCTCCGGACCGTCCGGCAATTCCGCCTGCAGCCGCGCCACGGCGTTGGCCGTCGTCAGTCCCGTGCGGAACACCAGCTTGTAGGCCTTCGTCAACACCGAGATTGCCTCGGGCCCGAATCCCCCGCGTTCCAATCCGGTCTTGTTGATGAAGCGCGTCTCGGCCGGATTCCCGTCCGCCATCATGAACGGCGCGATGTCCTGCACGACCTTCGAACACCCGCCCACCATCGCGTGCTTGCCGATGCGGCAAAACTGGTGCACCGCCGCCAGACCGCCGATCACCACGTGGTCGTCCACCGTCACGTGGCCGGCGAGCGTCGCGACGTTCGACATCACCACGTGGCTGCCGAGCCGGACGTCGTGCGCGAGGTGCACATAGGCGAGCAGGTTGTTGCGGGAACCCACGATGGTCGCGTCGCCCTCGGACGTTGCGCTGTGGATGGTGACGTACTCGCGGAAGACGTTGTGGTCGCCGATGCGGACATGGGTGACGCCGCCCTTCCACTTGAGATCCTGCGTGCGGAGGCCGATGCACGCGAACGGGAACACCTCGTTGTCGGTGCCCAGCGTGGTGTGGCCGTCCACCACGACGTGCGAATGCAGGCGGCAACGATCGCCGAGGACGACATCGGGTCCGACCACGCAATACGGGCCGATGGTGCAATCCGTGCCGACGCGGGCCTTGGGATCGACGAGTGCGGTGGGGTGGATCGAGGACATGGGTCAGCGATCCATGAGCATGAACGTGACGTTGGCCTCGCTGACGGTCTCTCCGTCGACGGAGCAGACGCCCTTGGCCTTGCCGATCTTCCCGCGGGACTTGGTCATCTCGACCTGGATGACGAGGGTGTCGCCGGGACGGACCGGCCGGCGCCATTTGACGTCCTCCGCGGACATGAAGTAGGCGAGTTTCCCGGCGTTCTCGGCCTGGCGCATCATGAGGATGCCGGCGACCTGCGCGATCGCCTCGAGCTGGAGGACGCCCGGCATGATCGGGTGTCCGGGGAAATGTCCCGCGAAGAACGGCTCGCCCATGGTCACCTGCTTGATGGCGGTGATTTTGTTGCCGGCGATCTCGGTGACCTTGTCGACCATCAGGAACGGCGGCCGGTGCGGGAGCACCTGCATCACCTGCATCGTGTCGAGCGTGGCGCCGTCGCGTACGAGGGCTTCGGCGGAGTCGGTCGGGGTGGACACGGTGACGTTGGCGGAGCGTCGTTCGGGAAGTTTGTCGGCCGGCTTCTCGGCGGCGGCGGCGGGCGGCGGCGCGAAAGTCCGGGCGGCCTCCATCGGTTTGCGGATCTGCGCGGTGAGCGCGCGGGCGAGCTCCGTGTTGGCGTGGTGGCTGGGGCGGTTGGCGATGACGTGGGCGCAGAGGGGGCGCCCGATCAGCGCGAGGTCGCCGACGATGTCGAGGATCTTGTGCCGCACGAACTCCTCGCGGTAGCGGAGGGGTTCGTTCGTGAGGACGGCGTCGTCGCGGATCACGATGGCGTTCTCGAGCGAGCCTCCCTTGATGAGTCCGTTGCGGATGAGGAACTCGATTTCCTCGTAGAAGCAAAACGTGCGCGCGTGGCTGAGCTCGCGTTCCCAGGTCTCGGGGGTGATCTCGAGGGAGAAGTACTGGGTGAAACGCCCGCCGCGATCGCAGCTGGTGCAGGTGACCTTGAAGCCGGCGTGGGGGAAGACGGCCATCTGGCTCTCGCCGACGCTGAGTTCGATCGGCGTGGTCACCCGAAACGGCTCGATCGTCTCCGGTTGGGCGACCGTGCCGGCATCGCGGAGGATGCGGGCGAACTCGCGGGCGCTGCCGTCGGCGATGGGCGGTTCGTTCGCGTCGAGCTCGACGACGGCGTTGTGGATGCCGGCGCCGGCGAGCGCGGCGAGGACGTGTTCGACGGTGTGGACCTTGACGGGTCCTTTCCCGAGCGTCGTGGAACGCTGGGTATCGACCACGTTCTCGGCCTTGGCCTCGATCTCGGGTTTGCCCTCGAGATCGACGCGTCGGAACCGGTATCCGGAGTTCGGCGCGGCGGGGAGGAGGGTCATGGTGACCTTGTTCCCGCTGTGTAGCCCGATTCCGGAAAACGTGGTGGCTTGCTTGAGAGTCTGCTGCTGCGGCACGGCCGGGGGAACGTATCGAATCGCCGAACGCCGTGGCAACCCGCCATTCGCATGGCTTTCGCCCGGACCGACCCCACGAAAGGAGGCGAGGTCGTTGAACACAGGCAGGAAAACCGATAGCCGGAACAAGCTTCGTTCAGCGGGACCGGAATTTTTTACAGGAGCAAACAGAGGCAAGGGAGCGGCGGGCAGGAGTGAGGTGGAGATCATACGGAAGGGAACGAAGGGGCGAATCCCGCTGTTTTGGCCCTGGGGCAATGACTGCTCTGTTCCCTCTGTTTCCTCCTGTAAAAAATTCCTCAAAGTGCGTCGGCGGGGTTCGCATTCAGCCCGCGTTCCTCCACCAATCCTTTGTTCCCTCCGTTCCCTTTTGTAAAAAATCCCCAGTCCCCACCGGTCACCGTCTGAATCTCTCGCGCACGGCGAGCACCACGGCTCCGAGCATCCACGCGGCGCCCAGGAACCGCATCGCCATGGTCCGCGCACCGGTCGTGTGGCGCTCGGTGTTCCGCAGGCGGTGCCCGATCCACCAGACCAGGGCGATGCTCCAAAGGCCGCGCGTCGCGTAGATCACGTTGACGCCCGCGGCATCTTTCCAGACGGCGATGGTGGCGGTGATGAGGATGGATTGGAGCGCCGAGAGGCCCGCTGCGGCGGCGGACCATCGCCACGCGGCGGCGGGGGCGCGCAGCGGCGCGGGACCGAGCGCGGGCAACATCAGGGCGGCCCAGAGGCCGAGCGCGACGAATTGCAGCGAGAGGTAATTCCACGAGCCGAGCCGCCCGGCCCACACCTGGATGGCGACGTCGGTCGCCGCGAACATGGCCGCGCACCCGAGCGAGAGGAGCGTGGTGAGGCCGGCCCCTCGACCCCGACGCAGGTCGGTCGCGCCCATCGTGAGCACGCCGACGGTGGTCATCGCGGCGGCGAGGGTTTGGTTGCGGGTCGGCGGCGCGGCGAAGACGAGCCACGAGAGAAGCACGACGAAGGTCGGCTTCGAACCCAGCAACGGCGTCGCCAGCGAGACGTCGCCCGCCCGCAGGGCGAGGAGGTTGAGCAGGTGCCCGAGCATGAATGCCAGGGCGCCCAACGCCGGGAGGTACCACAGGTGCCACGGCATCGGCGCGGGATCGAGCAACGCGAGCGGCGCGAACAACACGCCGAGCACGACGTTGTTGAACACGACGGTGTGCCCGATCCGCGCGCCCTCGGCGTAGGCGCGCTTGAACACCATCGAACCCATCGCGAAGACGATCGCGGCGAGCAGCGGGAAGATCAGGTACATGCCGGTCGGCGTGCGTCGCGCGCGTCACACGCGGATGAAGACCTTCCGTTTCCAGAGCCACCAACAGCAGAGCCAGATCAACC
>JANYDN010000160.1 GCA_025363585.1 Verrucomicrobiota bacterium
GGCACAGCGACGAGGCGAGGAGCGCGACGCTGATGCCGGCAACCATCGCGACGGGCAACCAGAGGACCGTCGCGGAAAATGTCGCGAAGCTCACGCCGCCCACGAGAAACGGAAGCGCCAGCAACGGAAGGCACGCGAGCACGACGGATCCCACGGCGACGAACACGCCGGCGAGTTTGCCGAGGAAGAACTCGGCGGGACCGACTCCCGCGAGAAAGACGAGTTCCAGCGTCTGTTGCCGTCGTTCGGACGCGATCATTCCCGCCGCGATCGGGATCGGCGTCAGGGCCGCGATCAACGCCACGATCGCGAACGCGAACGCGAACGGGCCCAACAGACGGAAAACCGGAAGATGGAATCCTTCGAGCACCGCGAGGGCGATCGCGATTCCCGCGGTCCAACGCGCGACCTTGTTCCGGGTTCCCAGGATTCCATGGCGTCGTGCGGCGCCCTGCAATTCGCGCGCGAGGATGGGGAGGGGATTCATGTTCCCGCCGTGTCGGCGGCTTCAGCCGATCCCGTAGAACCGCGCGCAGTTGCCGCCCCAGAACAACTCCGCGTTCACCGGATCAAGACCGCGGAAATAATCGCGGGCCAACGCCTCGACCCCCTCGTACGTCGACGCGAGCAGGCACACCGGCCAGTCGGACCCAAACATCAGCCGCGACGGGCCGAACGCCTCGGCGACGACGTCGAGGTACGGTCGGAAATCCGCCGCGGTCCAACGCGTGTGGTCGGCTTCGGTCACCATTCCGGAAACCTTGCAGAGGACGTTTTCATGCGACGCGAGTTCGCGGATGCGCTCGCGCCACGGCGAGAGGTCGCCCGTCTTGATCCGGGGCTTCGCGATGTGGTCGAGCACGAACGGTTGGTGGGGCAATCGTCGCACCAACTCGATCGCGGCCGGCAACTGGCGCTCGTAGACGAGGAGGTCGTAGGTCAACGAGTACCGTGCCAGCAGGTCGACGCCGCGCACGAACTCCGGCCGCGAGAGGAAGCCGTCGTCGGGTTCGTCCTGCGCGACGTGCCGGACGCCGACGAATTTCGGACGGTCGCCGAGTCGGTCGAGATCGGCCTCGGCGTTCGGCGCGCGAAGGTCGACCCAACCGACGACGCCCATCACGCGGGGATCGTTTTCGGCGAGTTCCAGAAGCCATTCGGTTTCGGCCAGCGTTTGCCGGGCCTGGACGGCGATCGAGCCGTCGAGGCCGAGGGGTCGCTGGAGTATCTCGAGATCCGCCGGCAACCAATCGCGGGCCAAAGGCGAGCCCTTCGGAATCCACGGATATTCGGAGGCGTCGTACCGCCAGAAGTGTTGGTGCGAATCGAGGCGCATGGGAGGGGGCAAGTATTCAGTGGTCAGTGGTCAGTGGTCAGTTTTGAGTTTTCAGTTTTCAGTTTTCAGTCTTGCGAGGCGATGCGGCGGGAGTTGCGAGAGCGTCGGAATCAATTCGGGTTCGATCTAGGCGAGGGCGTCGCTTCCTCGCACTGAAAACTGAAAACTGAAAACTCAAAACTGAACACTGAACACTGAACACTGAACACTAACTACTTCTTCACGCTGGTTCTTTCCCGGATCCAGTCCCAGTCGGTGGTCGGGCTCGCGGAGAAGATACCGCCGGCGCCGCCTTTCACGTTGGGCCGGATCGTGCCGTCGGGACCGCCCACGACCCAGCGGTGCGTCTCGGTGTGGCCGTCGACGAATGAGAAGCTCGACGAGCCGCCGTGCCACGAGCCGGGAAGGTTCCCCCACTTCGGGGTTTCCTCGAGCCGGTTCATGAAGAAGCCGTCGTTGAGCGTGTCGGGATGCTCGTCGAGGAACGTGAAAATACCGGCGGGATTCGGGACGTCGCTCGCCTTGAAGAACTGCACGTAGGACGGATTGAACTTGTTGGTGAGTTCGCCGGGATCGCCGACGAGGGAGTTCAGCGAGAACGACCGGTTGCGCGGGCCGACGAGGCACCGCGAGTTGTCGGCCGGGCACTTGAAGACCGCGGGCGTGCGGCCCGTGTAGCGGCCCAGCAACGCGTCGACGAGGTACGCGTTGTTGGTGTTCTCCGGGCTGTCTTCCCAGTTGAGGACGTTGTTCGCCCAGTTGTTCCGCGCCGCGCGCGTCTGTCCCACGCCGTGGTTGTTGGCGAACTTTTCCTGGTGGTCGTCCGAGTACATCCCCATGCCGAGATGGAGCGAGCGCGCGTTGTTCAGGCATCCGGTGGCGAGCGCGCGCGACTTGGCCTTCGACAACGCCGGCAACAGCATGCCGGCAAGGATCGCGATGATCGCGATGACCACGAGCAGTTCGATGAGCGTGAACGCGGCGCGGGGCGTTCGCGGGACGGGGGACGGATTCACGACGGCTTCGCGGCCGCGGCGGCGGGAAGGAGCTTCTCGAGGACGGTCTCGTTCAACTCGTATCCGTCGAGGAACGGGAATCCCTCCCAACGCACGATGCCCTCGGGATCGATCACGACGCAGTGGGGA
>JANYDN010000134.1 GCA_025363585.1 Verrucomicrobiota bacterium
ACACCATCGAACCCATCGCGAAGACGATCGCGGCGAGCAGCGGGAAGATCAGGTACATGCCGGTCGGCGTGCGTCGCGCGCGTCACACGCGGATGAAGACCTTCCGTTTCCAGAGCCACCAACAGCAGAGCCAGATCAACCCGAGCACGGCGATTCCCTGCGCGGTCGGCGCGAGGGGGCCCGCCGCCAGCCGCCAGAAACTCCCGTCGTCCGCGATGGTCCCCGGCCCGCCGATCCAGTTCGCGAGCGTGTTCAGGTGCTTGGTGAGATTGGTCGCGAGGAACCCGTCCCAGAGATGGGCGATGACGTACGCGAAGATCGAGTTCATGCCCACCACCACGAGGGGAAACACCACGCGGCGGTATCCGCCGACGTCGGCCAACGCATGGAATCCGGCGAGGAAAAGCGCGCACCACCCGCCGCTGAACAGGACCCACGACGGCGTCCAGATGCGCTTCACGCTCGGGCAGATTCCCGTGAGGTCGAGCACGGTTCCCAGCGCGAGGCCGGCGAGGCCCGCGACGACCAGCCCGGTGATCCGGGATTTCTCCGGCAGTTCCGTGCGGCGCAGCCATTGCCCGGCGAGCAGGCCCAGGATCATCGTGGCCAGGGTCGGGATGAAACTCAGCGTCAGGTAGCCGCCGCCATTGAAGAGGAAGGTCTTTGGCCGGGGGAACACGTTGAGGAACGCGACGTCGAAGCGGTGCGCCGGATTGGCGTTCTTGTTCCAGTGCGCCGCGAAGCCGTCCATCCAGTGCGGCCAGTCCTTCGCCACGCCCACCGTCGTCGGGTCGAATCCCGCCGGTGGCAGGTCGCCGGCCGCAAACCATGCCCAGTAGCCCGCGAGGATCGCCACGAGCGCGGCGACCTGCACCTTCGGTCCGCGCCACGACAACAACCACAGGAAGGCGTAGCCGAGACCGATCTGCGACAACGTGTCCTCGAAGGTGAAGTTCGTCATCCGCGACCCGGTCGAACGCAGGACCACGCCGAGCGCGACGAGCACGAACGCCCGCCACAGCGTGTGGAGGAAGATGCGGCCGAAGTCCTGTCCGTCGCCGCGGCGGTTGGCGACCGACCACGGCAGCGCGCATCCGACCAGGAACGAAAACGACGGCTGGATGAGGTCGTGGAGCGTGCAGCCGCGCCACTCGACGTGGCTCTGGTGATGAGCGAGGAAACTCCAGAAGGGATTGCCCGGAAGATTCTCGGAAGTCCGGTGGAAATTCAGCACCTCGCCGGCCATCAACAGCATCACGAATCCCCGGTAGGCATCGAGCGACGCCATGCGGGGTGGCGGGATCGCGGCGGCGGGAGCCGCGGCATTCGGCGTGGGATCCATTCCCCGTTTGTGCCCCGGCGCCAACGGCGGGGCAAGAAGGGCGGCGAACGAATTCCGGTTTTGATGGATTCCGCCGCTCCGACGAATCCCTTGGTCTCGGGCCTCGTGTCCGGCATCGTCCGGCACGGGGAATCCCGACGACGCATGAGATCACGCTTTGGATGGATTGGGTTGGCGCTGGCGTTGGCCGGTGTCGCGGCGGGCGATGAACTCAAGACGGGCAACAACGCCGGCGCGCTCCCGCGGACCGCTGCGGACGAGTTGCGGACGTTCGTCGTTCCCGCCGGCTTTTCCGTCGAGTTGGTCGCCAGCGAGGAAACCGGCCTGCCGAAACCCGTCTCCGTCGCCTTCGACGATGCCGGCCGGATGTGGGCGGTCACGGCCACCGAGTATCCGCGCGACAACGAACCCGGCGTCTGGAATTCACCCGGAAAGGACCGCGTCGTGGTGTTCGACGCGCCGCTCGGCCCGGGACCGCACCGGGCGCGCGTCTTTGCCGACGGGATGGTGATGCCAATGGGCGTGCTGCCGTACGGGAAGGGCGCGATCGTGGCGCAGGGTCCCGAGATGCTGTACCTCGAGGACACGGATGGCGACGGCAAGGCCGATCGTCGCAGCGTGCTCCTGCACGGGTTCGGCACCCAGGACACCCACACGATGGCGCACCAGTTGGAATTCGCGCCGGGCAACTGGATCGCGTTCTCGCAGGGCGTTCTCAACAACGGCACCGCGATCACCGCCACCGGCAAGCGCGTCAACTTCGACCGCACCGTGGTGGCGCGCTTCCGCCCCGACGGCTCCGACCTCGAGGTCATCGGCGCGGGCCTCAACAACATCTGGTCGTGGGTCCAGGACCGCGCGGGGCAGGTCTTCGTCCACGAGGCGAACGATTTCGGCTACAGCGTGGTTCCCTTCGAGCGCGACGCCTCGTATCCAAGCTTCATCAAGCGGTTGGTGCATCCGGATTCGCCGTACCATCCGCCAACCGCGCCCAACCTGAACCTCGGTGGCACGGGATTCTCGGGGCTCGCGTTGTCGGACGACCGCGAGGGCTCGTTCCCGGATCCGTGGCACGACGTGTTGTTCGTCGCGAATCCCATCACGCGGAAGATCAACTCGGTCTCGCGTTCGCGCGGCGCGGACGGGGTCTATCGTTTCAAGCAATTGCCCGACCTGTTGTCCACGGACGACGAATTCTTCCGGCCGGTGGCGATCCGCTTCGGGCCGGATGGATGCCTCTACATCGTGGATTGGTACAACCGGATCATCTCGCACAACGAGATCGACCGGAACCATCCCGCGCGCGACAAGACGCGGGGCCGCGTGTGGCGCGTGCGATCCGACGCGTCGTCGCGTCATGCGGCGCCGGACGTCGCCGCGGCCCCGAACCGCGCGTTGCCCGGACACCTGCGCGCGCCGGGCACGTGGGAGATGCGCGCCGCGTGGCACCAGATCGTCCGCAGAAACGCCCGCGAACTCCTGCCCAAACTCGTCTCGATGGCCCGCGATCCCGCGACCAGGGACGATGTCCGGATCGCGGCGTTGTGGTCGATCGAGGGACTCGGGCATTTCGACGCGTCGCTTTGGCGACTCCTGCTGGCGAGCCGGAACGAGGACGTGCGGCGCGAGGCGGTGCGCGCTTTGTCGAACGTCCGCGTAGGCTCCAAGGAGGCGTTCGCGTTGCTCCAGGCGTTGTCGGACGAACCGACCTTCCGCGTGCGGTACGAAGTGATCCGCTATTTCCGCGACGCGCGGGAGGCGATGACACCGGAACAAACCGCCTGGCTCCGGCGCTGGCAGACGAATCCCGACAAAACGAAAACGGTGAAAGGCTGGGACCGCGACTACCTCGCGCCCGGCGGCACGTACGAAAGCGCCTTCCAGAATCTCCTTCTCCAGATGGTGGACGAGAAGGGCCGCTCGAAGCCGGCCGTGCCGCAGTCGGGCCAATGGATGGGATCGGTGGGCAAGGCCCCGGCGAAGTCGGCGGAGGAAAAGGAACGACTCCGCGAGCGCATCCAGCGTCTCGTGCGGTTCGTCGACGCCGCGCCGGCGATCGATCCGAAACGAGGCAAGGAATTCTTCGACGCGACCTGTGCCGCGTGTCACTCGGTCGGAAAAGGCGGGAACGGATTCGCGCCGTCGTTGGCCGGTTCGAGGAACCGCACGACGGAGGCGGTGCTAACGGCGATCATCGATCCCAGCCAGGCCGTCGAGGGCGCGTTCCGCGTGTACCACGTGCAGACCCGGGACGGCGAGACCGTCGACGGGTTTTTCGGCGGCGACACGGCGGAGTCGTTGACGGTGCGTTTCGCCGGCGGCAACCAGCAGGTGGTGCCGATCAAAAACATCCGCTCGGCGGGCTACCTCGACGGCACATCGGTGATGCCCGACGGGCTCGTCGATGCGCTCGACAACACGCGCATCGCGGAACTCGTGCGCCACGTGCAATCGCTCGAGTAGCCGACGATGGACTTCGCCGAGATCGCGCCGCCGGAATCGTTGGCCCGTCTGTTCGACGGCGACCGGTTTCGCTTCGGCTTCAATCTCCGCTCGGGCGGTGGCGGTTGGTTTGACACGTCGACGTCCGCGCCGGAACGACTCCGCGAACGCGTCGCCGCCGTCGGCTCGCCCGAGGCGCCGGGCATGGCGTGGACGCCGGCCGCCGATGCCGCGTGGCAATCCTTCGCCGGGTGGGCGACGGGATCGCTTGGAATCGGGCGCGACGGAAATCCGCGCACGGAGGCGGAGGAACTGGCGCGACGTTGGGCGCCCGATTTTCTCCTGCTCGACCGTGCCGGGGATTCAGACCCGCTCCGATTCCATGGGGGTGCGGTGTGTTTCCCGACCGGATGGGATCCCGCGGAAAAGCTGGGGCGCACCGTCGCGGAAATCCATGGCATCGTGCCGACGCTGAACGCGGAACTCGGGGCGCGGATCGATCGGTTTCTCGGTGGCCTGAAACCCGGCGAGGTCGTGGAGCGCGAGAATTGGGGATTGGCGGGCTCCGGGGAATTGAGGATGCACCCGGCGCTCGGGCGGCGCCGCCTCGACTCCGGCTCGGGCGTGGACGACGCGTGGTTCCGGTTGGAGGAGCAGGGGTTCGCCGCGGTTCCCGGCGGGCGCGTCGTGGTGTTCATGATCCACGTGCGGACATGGCCGCTGCGGGAGGTGGCGGCGTTGCCGGGCGTGGGCACGGGATTGGCGCGGGCGTTGGAATCGATGCCGGAAGGGATCGCCGCGTACAAGGGCGTGGCGTCGGCGCGCGGCCGGTTGGCGGCGGGGCTGCGGGTGTTGGCCGCGGAATAGCTGGCGGCGCGGCCCGCGATGCGGTTGCCTCGCGTGCATTCACGCGAAGACTTCCATGGAAATCCAGGCACACACGAAATCCGGGCCGCGCATCGGAGCGGTTCGCGCGGCGCTCACGATCGCGGCGGCGATGGCATTCGGCGGCGGACCGGTACGGGCCGCGGAGACGAAGGATGACTTCAAATCGTTGTTCAACGGACGCGACCTGAAGGGCTGGGTGAACGTCAATTGCGCGCGCGAGACCTGGTCGGTGACGAATGGCGTGATCCATTGCACGGGGCTGCCAACGGGCGCGCTGCGGACGTTGCGCCAATACGAGAACTTCGAGCTCGAGCTCGACTGGCGTCACCTGAGCGCCGGGGGAAATTCGGGCATTTTCATCTGGGCCTCGCCCGTGGCCGCGCCCGGCGTCCCGTTTCTCCGCGCGGTCGAGGTGCAGGTGCTCGACCACGGATACAACGCCGACGGCAAGAACCAGTGGTACACGACCCACGGCGACGTGTTCCCGATCCACGGCTCGACGATGAAGCCCTTCGGCCGGCACAACGGCATGCGGAGCTTCCCCAGTTCGGAACACGGCAAGGGTTCCCCCGAGTGGAACCATTACCGCATCGTGGGCACCAACGGCGTCCTCCGCCTCTCGGTGAACGGCACCGAGGTTTCCGGCGGCGAGGAATGCAATTACCGGAAGGGATACATCGGGCTCGAATCCGAGGGAGCGCCCGTGGAATTCCGAAACATCCGGATCCGCGAGTTTCCGTCCGGCAACGCGTCGGCCGACGTCACCGCTCCGCTCGATCCCACCTGGGTGAATCTCTTTTCCGGCCTCGATCTTCGCGGATGGAAGACCAACGGCGCGGTCGCCGGACAATGGTCGGTCGGCGGCGAGCGCCTGCATGCCAAGGCGCCGACGGCCGATGTTTCGAAGGGGACCCCCGCGATCCTGTGGTCCGTGCGGTCGTATCGCGACGCGGAGTTCCTATTCGATGCGAACCCCTCGAAGCCCGCGGACGGGCAACCGGTGCCGCAACCCGTCGCGTGGATCCGCGGCTCGGGCGAGAAGTGGGCGAGGGTTCCGTTGCCCGCGGCGACGCCGGGCCGTCACCAACGCTATCAGGTCCGGCTTCTGGGACGCGCCGTCACGGTCCTCAAGGACGGCGTCCGGTCGGCGCAATGGACCTTGCCGGACGACGCGCCGAAGGGCGGCGAGTTCGGATTGCAGGCCATGGATGGCAACGTGGAGTTCATGAACGTCTACGTGCGCGACGTGCGGTGACGCGACGCGCCTGTCTCGCGCGGCGCAGCGTGGCCAAAACGCCGCACGAAGTTTGTTTGGGATATGGCTGAATCTGGTTTGTGACGTCTCCTTCATCGACGAAGGGGGCGATGGCATCCACGGTGCTCCGCGTGCGCCGTCCGTTCCAACCGGGGGCGGGCACCGCCGCAACATGTCCATCCACGTCGCCCTCCATCACCGGACCCACTACGCCTACGACCGTCCGGTCTCCCACTCGCCGCACGTCGTCCGGCTTCGTCCCGCCCCGCATAGCCGGACCCCGATCCTCGCCTACTCGCTGCGCATCCTTCCGGAACAGCATTTCGTCAATTGGCAGCAGGACCCGTTTTCAAACTACCAGGCGCGGGTCGTCTTCCCGGAGAAGAGCACGGAACTCTTGGTCGAGGTCGATCTCGTCGCCGAGATGTCGGTCTACAACCCGTTCGACTTCTTCCTCGAGGATTCGGCGAACGAGGCGCCGTTCGTGTACGACGCGGCGCTGAAGAAGGATCTCGCTCCCTTCATGGTTTGGCCCGGTGCCGGCCCGCGTCTGCTCGGGTTGATCGACAAGTGGCGCGGCCGCCGCATGCGGACCATCGATTTCCTCGTGGAGGTCAACCGCGCCGTGCAGGACGAGGTCCGCTATCTCATCCGGCTCGAACCCGGCGTGCAGACGCCCGAGGAGACGCTGACGTTGAAGAGCGGTTCGTGCCGCGATTCCGGCTGGCTGCTCGTGCAGTTGCTTCGCGGACTCGGCTTCGCCACCCGCTTCGTCTCGGGTTACCTGATCCAATTGAAGGCCGACCTGAAATCGCTCGACGGCCCCAGCGGCGCGGAGACCGATTTCACCGACCTGCACGCCTGGTGCGAGGTGTACCTGCCGGGCGCCGGCTGGGTCGGGCTGGACCCCACGTCGGGCCTCATGGCGGGCGAGGGACACATCCCGCTCTCGTGCACGCCGGAACCGCAGGGCGCGGCCCCGGTCACGGGAGCGGTGGACAAATGCGAGTCGACGCTGGTGCACGAGATGCGCGTGACGCGCATCCACGAGTCGCCCCGCGTCACCAAGCCGTACTCGCGGGAACAGTGGGAGCGGATCGAGGTGATGGGACATCGCGTGGATGCCGAGTTGGAGGCCGGCGACGTGCGGTTGACGATGGGTGGCGAGCCCACGTTCGTTTCCATCGACGACATGGCGGGCGACGAATGGAACACCACCGCGGTCGGGCCGACGAAGCGGCTCCTTTCCGGCGACCTTTTGCGCCGGCTGCAGAAGCGGTTCGCGCCGGGCGGACTGTTGTTCCATGGGCAGGGCAAATGGTATCCCGGCGAATCGCTGCCGCGCTACGCGCTGGGCTGCTACTGGCGCAAGGACGGCGAGCCGGTGTGGGAGGACGTGGCACTGATCGCCGACGAACGAAAAAACTACGGCCACGTCGCGGCGGACGCGGAGCGTTTCGCCAATCGTTTCGCTGAGAACGCGGGCGTCGAGATGCGCTGGCTCATCCCGGCATACGAGGACGTCTATTACTACCTTTGGAAGGAACGCCGGCTGCCGTCGAACGTCGACCCGTTGAAATCCAACCTCGAGAACAAGGAGGACCGCGCGCGCCTCGCGAAGGTTTTCGAGCAGGGCATCGGTTCGAAGGTGGGCTTCGTCCTGCCGATGGCTCGCGGTGCTTCCGGATGGCGATCCGGCCCGTGGCATCTGCGCGGGGAAACGCTGTGGCTGACGCCCGGCGATTCCCCGCTCGGCTATCGGTTGCCGCTCGATTCCCTCCCGTGGGTCGCCAAGGCGGATTTTCCGCACGTCATCCCGCATGACCCGACGCAGCCGCGGCCGCCGCTGGGGCCGCGTTCCGCGCCGATCGCATTCCAGGGCCGCGGCGCCGCGTCGACGTCGACGTCGACGATGCCCGCCGGCCGCCGATGGGACCGAGGCCTGGTGCCGGGCGTCGATGCGAAGGGCACGGGTCCCGGGGCGAAAGAGGCCGACGTCGATATCTCGGCGAAGCCGGCCCCGCAGCAGTCCGCGCCGTGGATCGCGCGCACCGCGGTGTGTTTCGAGCCGCGCGCCGGGCGCCTTCACGTCTTCCTTCCCCCGGTGCCGACGTTGGAGGATTACCTCGGGTTGGTGGCGGTGGTGGAGCAGACCTCGCGCGAGCTCGGGATGCCGGTGATCCTCGAGGGAACGCCGCCGCCGCACGACCCGCGGTTGAAGGTGTTCAAGGTCACGCCGGATCCGGGCGTGATCGAGGTGAACCTCCAGCCGGCGCACTCGTGGGACGAGGTGGTGTCGAACACCCGGGCAACCTACGAGGAAGCGCGCCTGACGCGGCTGGGCACGGAAAAGTTCATGGTCGACGGCCGTCACGCGGGAACCGGCGGGGGCAACCACATCGTGATCGGCGGCGCGACGCCGTCCGACTCGCCGTTGCTGCGGCGTCCGGACCTGTTGCGCAGCCTGTTGGCCTATTGGCACAACCATCCGTCGCTGAGCTATCTCTTCAGCGGTTTGTTCATCGGGCCGACGAGCCAGCATCCGCGCGTGGACGAGGCTCGCAACGACGCGCTGCACGAGCTGGAACTGGCGTTCAAGCAGGTGCCGGAGAAGGGCTGGATCCCGCCGTGGTTGGTGGACCGGTTGTTCCGCAACCTGCTGGCGGACGCGACGGGCAACACGCACCGCACGGAATTCAGCATCGACAAACTGTACTCGCCCGACGGTTCGACGGGACGACTGGGGCTTGTCGAACTGCGCTCGTTCGAGATGCCGCCGCACCCGGAGATGAGCCTCGCGCAACACCTGTTGCTGCGGGCCTCGATCGCGCGTTTCTGGAAGCAACCCTACGAACACCCGCTCGTCCGATGGGGCACGCAGTTGCACGACCGTTTCCTGCTGCCGCACTTCGTCCGGCAGGATTTCGACGACGTGGTCGACGAAATGCGTTCCGCCGGATATCCGCTGGAGCCGGCGTGGTTTGATCCGCATTTCGAGTTCCGCTTCCCGCGCGTCGGCGACTTCACCCGCAGGGCGGTGCACGTCGAGCTGAGGACCGCGCTCGAGCCGTGGCACGTGCTGGGCGAGGAGAGCGGCGGGGGCGGCGCGGTGCGGTACGTCGACAGCTCGGTCGAACGGCTGCAGTTGAAGGTCGGCGGCCTGGTCGGCGGACGACACGTGCTCGCGTGCAACGGGCGCCGCGTGCCGTTGCATCCGACGGGCACCGAGGGCGAGTTCGTGGCGGGCGTGCGTTACCGCGCGTGGCAACCGCCGAATTGCCTCCACCCGACGATCGGCATCCATGCCCCGTTGGTCGTCGACGTGATCGACACGTGGAACCGCCGCAGCATCGGAGGCTGCCAATACCACGTGTCGCATCCCGGAGGCCTGAGTTACGACACGTTCCCCGTGAACTCGTACGAGGCGGAAAGCCGGCGGCTCGCGCGGTTCCTCTCGCACGGGCATTCGCCCGGAACGATGGCGATCCCGGCTTCCGAGACGAATCCGGAATTCCCGCTGACACTGGATCTCCGGCGCTGAAGGGAAGGGTGGGTGGCGGCGGCCCGGCCGCCACCGGAGGCATCACCATCGACCCGGCCGCGGGGCGCATCCGGACACTGCCCCGGTTCAGCCAGAGGAACTCAAAACATTTTACAGGAGGTAACGGAGAAAACGGAGGTTTTGGATCGCTTGCCGGCACGGTGGCCCCACTCGGCTCTTTCGCTTTCGCGCGGAGGCACGTCGCGGAAGGCCTTTGTTCGGCGGCCGAGGAATGACTCACGCGAAGCCGCGAAGGGCGCGAAGGGCATGACTCCCTTTCCGCTGTTGCCTTCTGTAGAAATTCCTCGGCCCACTTCGTCGCGATTGGGGGCAGTG
>JANYDN010000183.1 GCA_025363585.1 Verrucomicrobiota bacterium
TCCACGGCCAAACTCCGTGGTCCCGCGTCACACCGAGTCCGCGAACTTCTGCATCGCTTCCGCCTGTTTCTCCAGGCTCTCGACCAGACGGAATTGCGTGCGTGCCCGCTCGAGATTGTGGAACGGGCGGTGCACCCGGAAATAGGTGTCGCCCGACAGGTAGTCGGTGAGGAAACGCAGGCCGATCGTCAGCGTCAGCAGTTGGCCCGAGAAAGCGATCAACGCGCGCTCGTGGCGCGTCAGCATCCCTTCGGTCGCCTCCAGGTAACCCCGGCACAACGCGCGGAACAACGGCATCCGGGCGTGGACCTTCGACAGGTCGAGCTCGTCCTCCAGCGTCGGGCTGGTCGTGGTGCGCACCATGTCGCCGAAGTCGTAGAGCGCGCAGCCCGGCATCACCGTGTCCAGGTCCACGACGCACATCGCCTTCCCCGTCGTGGAGTCGAGCATGACGTTGTTGAACTTGGTGTCGTTGTGCGTCGCGCGTTCCGGGATCTGGCGCTTGGCCATCGCCTTCAGGATCGTGTCCACGATCTTCTCCCGCGCGCCGGCGAACTTCACCTCGGCCACGGCCGACTTCGCCCGGTTGTATTTGTCCCCGTCCGCCGCCGCCGCGAACGCGTCGAAACGCCGGCGCGAGTTGTGGAAGTTCGGGATGGTCTCGACCAACCGCTTCCCCGGCAGGTCGCTCAACGACCGCTGGAACTCGCCGAACGCCCGTCCCGCCTCGTGCGCCAGCGCCGGGCTCGTCACCGATTCGTACGTCCGCACGTTCTCCACGAAGACGAACGTGCGCCAGCACGCGCCCGCGGGCGTGCGGTGGAACGACTCCCCGTCGCGCGTCGGCACCACCGTCAGCACGCGCCGGGTGACATCCTCCACGCCCGACTTCTCCAACCGCGCGCGTTGGTGGCGCGTGACGCGGCCGATGTTGTCCATCACGCCCGCGGGATCCCGGAACACCTCGGTGTTGATCTTCTGGTGGACGTACCGGACCACCGACCCGCCCTGGTTGTAGGTCGCGATGTAGGTCTCGTTGATGTGCCCGATCTTGCAGGGCTCGACCTGCCGCAGGTCGCCGTAGATCTGGAACGCGAGCGAGACTTCGTTGATCTGCGAAAGGTCGTAGGAGCCCATGGAATGTCTGGCGTCGATGGACGGAACGCGCGTCCTCCCGCGAAGGCAACGATCGTTCCGACCCCGCGGGGGGGTGCGCGGGCGAGACCTTGCCCGGAACCGCGCTTCGCGGAAAAGAACGGAATTTGGTCGCGGGTACGGATCAAACGAGGAGCCGGAAGCGTAGGCTCACTCCCGCTCGTCCTGCCAACGGTGCGCCAGACCGTGCGGCACGCCGAGATGGTCGAGGACGCGCGCCACGACGGTGTCGACGAGTTGCTCGATCGTGGTCGGCCGGGTGTAGAACACCGGGTTGGCGGGCAACAAGGTCGCGCCCGCGAGGAGAAGCAGCTCCATGTTCCGGACGTGGACCAACGACCACGGCGTTTCCCGCGGCACCAACAGCAGCTTCCGGCGCTCCTTCAGCATCACGTCCGCGCACCGCAGCAGCGTGTCCGAGCTGAGCCCGTGCGCGATGCGTCCCATCGTTCCCATGCTGCACGGGATCACCACCATCGCGTCCGGCGGATTCGAGCCGCTGGCGAAGGGGACGTTCATCGAACGCACGCCGTGGGACTCGACGCCATCGCGCAGCCGCAGTCCGTCCGGGAGTTCCTCCGCGATCACTTGCGGCGCGTATTGGCTGAGCATCACGTGAACCTCGTGTTCGGACGGGTCCAGATTGTCGAGCAACCGCTGGGCATACACCGACCCGCTGGCACCGGTGATGGCGATCAACAAACGCATGGGAAAAACATGCACCGCAACGCGGGGGAAGCGAGTCGCGAGGTGACGGCGGGCCGCCGTCACCCACGCAGGCCGCGGCCAAGCCACGGTGGGTGGCACCGGCCCGGTGCCAATCCTCCACCCGCTATTTCGCGACGCTTCCTTCCCTCGTCCACGACGTGGCGCCCCCCTGCGCCGTCATTCGACGCGGAAAAACCCGGCGGGTTTCCCCGCCGGGTTGGGTCACAGTCCCCGGTTTTCCAGCGCCGGATCTTTCGCGCGGTTCAGTGCGTGAACAGCGCCGGCTCGTGGAAAATCTGGAAGAAGCACGGCTCGGAAATAAGCTTCAACAGATCGTCCTCGCGGCGTTTCAAATCCGCGAAAACATGCGGCGTCACGCCGTCCGCCGGGTCCAGCTTCGGCATGTTCTTTCCCGTGAGAAAGTCGCTCAGGCTCGCTTCTTGCCCGGGCGATCGCGGGAACACGTGGGTGAACGGCGTCCCCGTTTCGCCGGCGTGGCATCCGTTGCACGTGTTCAACGAGAACTTGTGCCGGATCGGCGTCGGGATGCTGCTCGCGGCGGGCGCCGGGCCGTCCCAGAAGAATCCCGCCGTCGCCATGGGCGCGTCGCCGCCCAGGAACGGCACGCGCGGTTTGCCGGGCGTCCGCCATTCGAGCGGCACGACGTGTTTCTCCGCGAGGATCTGCGCCGCGTTGGCCGCGCAGTACTCCGCGATGATCGGCCGGAGGTTGTGGTCCGGGTCCGGCGTTTGTTTCACGGTCACCTCGCGCAACCATCCCGCATCGCTGTCGGTCGGGAACAACCGCCACTCGCGAAGGTCCCAGGGCTCGCGCAGGAGCTCGTTCGCGCGGAGTTGGTTCAGCGCGCTGAGGTTCGGGTGGCGCGACGGATCGGCATTCGCGACCGCGAATTGGTCGGTGATCTTCTGCAACGCCGCGTTGAACGCCGGACCGAACGGGATCTGCGAGAGCCCGTACCATTGCAGTCCCCATTCCTTGATCTCGCCGCAGGTGTTCTTCGGGACGCAGTACTCGAAGATCACCGTGAATTGCGACGGCGCGCACGTGCCCGGCGTTCCGCCACCGTCGCCGCCGCCGGGATATCCACCACCGCCGCCGCCCCCGCCGGTGCCGCCCTTGAACGCGTCCGCGATCAGGCAGAACACGAAGCGGGCCTCGCCGCCGACGCACGTCGGGGTGCACGGGTCGTTCTGCGCCGTCCCGCCGTAGCCGGGATTCCCCCGGAGATCCACGCGGTTCACGATCGCCAGCAACCGGAACGGCGCGATGGACAGGTCGAGCGGTTTGTCCGCGCCGCCCGACGCCGCCTCCCACGCGTCGATGACCTGCGCGAGGATCTCGGGATTGCGATTGGTCACGGTGTCGAAGTTGATCACCTGTTCGGTCTGCCAACTCCGCAGCCAACGACGCGCGAAGTCGCCCGCCTGGATTCCCGTGACCGGCTCGTTGCAAAGGTCCGTCATCAACCGGCCGAACGTCCACGCGCCCATCCTCGTTCCCTTGCCCGTGCATGGGTCGAACGTCCGCGCCGGGTCCTCGACCGCCGACAGGTCCGTCACCATCAGGCTCTTGTTCGCGAAGGCCGGACGGTTGAGGAAAACGTCGAGGTTGGTGGTGTTGATGCCGTTGGTCATGCCGGTGCCGTCACCCAAAAGGATCGGGCGGCAATCGACGTTGGTGCGCAACCCGTCGACGAAAACGACGACGTCGTGCGGCACGAGATTGGTTTTGCCGAGCGTGACGACGGGATCGATGACGACATTGGTGACGGGACTGTGCGTGGCGACGACGTTGGTGACGCAGATCTCGCCGAAGAGCGGGCCCGCCGCGGCGGTTCCCGCCCTGCGCCCACCGAGGTTGAGACGGGGTCCGCCCGGTGTCCCGAGGCCCGTGAGAAACGGCGAGGGGAACACTTGGATCGGATCGCCTTTGTTGAACCCGTCGACGTCGAAAAGTCCCGGCGGATGCGCGTCGATCACGCTGCGTCCGTCGAAGGTCCCGATGACGCCGAACTCGCGCGTCAATGCCGCGATGAATTCGTTGGAGCCCGCGAACTCGGCCGGATCGACGGTCAACGCGCCGGAGAAAACCCCGTCCCCGGCCTTGGCGTCGCCGCCCAAACCGTCGTCGTGGAGGATGATGACGCTGCCGTCGAGCAACAGCGGGAACGTCGACGGCGGGTTTTGGCCGGGTTCGAGCCGGGCCTCGAGCAGCGCGTTTCCGAGCGGGCCCGTGGCCTTGCGAAGCGTGGCGTTCCGGATCGCGTAGGGATGTTTCGGATCGCCGCCGACGATCGGCTGCGGTTGGCCCGGCACGCCGTTGTCGACGATGCGGAAGAAGTGGTTGCCGTCGCCCAACGCGGGCAGGCGCGCGTTGCTGGAACGGTTTTGCGGGGCGTGGACCGTTGTCCAAGGACCGGCCGGCGTGGGGCCGACCTGCAGGTCGCCGCCGTTGTCCCAGTTGAACAGAACGTCGGGGCCTTCGAACGTGGGACCCGCGAGGTGGCCCGTGGGCGAGGGTGGATCATCGGCCCAAACTGAGATTCCGATCGTCGCGGCGAGCACGACGGCACGCCAAGCCCGGATCACGGGAAACGTGGTAGACATGGGGGGAGTTGGTTAAGACGGGGTCGGGCGACCCCAGACGGACGGCGCGGTGGCTCAACCAAGATCCACCGTGTATCCGCGGTATCGCAAAGCATGCGGGATACCGTTCGCAGATTTGCCAAAGCGCTCGCCGCGCGCGTCCGCTGCCGGCACCTTGGTCCGCGTGGGTCCCACGCCGTCTTCCATGAACATTTTCCCGAGAGTCCGGATGGTCGCGCTGTCGTGTTTGCTTGCCGCCTCTTGCGCAAGGGCCGACCCCACCAACGGCGTGGTGGCGGGGAATCCCGACGCGGAGAAGGGGCTCGTCGAGTCGATGCATCCGCGCACCGGCGAGATCGATCTCCGCTCGGGAACCGCGAAACTGCGCGTGCCCGAGGGCTTTTCGTTCCTGAACGCCGACGACGCCAACAAGGTGCTGGTTCGTCTCTGGGGGAATCCGCCGCAGGATGATCCGCCGTTGGGAATGATTTATCCCGCGGGAACGGGAATCGCCGCGACGAATTTCTGGGCGATCGTCCTTCACTACGACGAGGACGGGCACGTGTCGGACGAGGGCGCGGACCGGATCGACGCGGCAAAGCTGCTTGCCGATCTGCAACGCGCGGCGGGCGCGGCGAGCGCGACGCGGACGAACGAGGGATTTCCTTCGATCGAGATCACGCGATGGGCCGCGCCGCCGCGCTACGACGCGGCGACGCACCGGTTTCACTGGGCGAAAGAAGTCCGGTTCGGAGGCGGCGAGAGCGTCCTGAACTACAACATCCGCGTGTTGGGACGCCGCGGCACTTTGGTGCTCAACGCGGTCGCGTCGATCGCGCGGCTCGCCGAGGTGGAGGCGGCGATGCCGGAAATGCTCAAGGCCGTCGAGTTCGAGCCGGGATATAAGTACGCGGATTTCGAGCCCGGGAAAGACAAGGCCGCTCCGTACGGATTGGTGGCGTTGGTTTCCGGCGAGACCGTGACCACGAGCGGACTGGGGTCGATGTCGCCGAAGAGCCTGAACGCGACCAAAGGGCTATTGGCATTGGTGGCGATCGGTGGCGTGGCGTTCCTGTGGAAGCGGACGCGGTGACGCGGGCGTGGAGCAAGACGTGGAGCGGGCGTCCCCGCCTGCGCAAAACATGGGCGTCCCCGCCCGTGGCGGGACGTGCGCAGCATGAGACTTGTCCGCATCGATCGGAACGCACCGGGGACGGTGCTGTCTGCGCAGGCGGTGACGCCCGCTCTACGCCGTTGCACCCGCCGACTTCAAACTTGAAGCCTGAAACTTGAAACCCGACGCAGGCGAGACGCCCGCGACTACCGCAGGCGGGGACGCCCGCTCTACGTCCCGTCCGCGCCGGCCGACGACTTCAAACTTGAAACTCCCCCTCCACCCTTGCCGCCCCGGTTCGATCCGGCGCAGCCTTGCCGGCCCACCGGGCTACTCGAATGTCCCCGAATTCCCATGGCCGCTTCCTCTCCGGCGTCATCGAGGGTTTCTATGGCGCGCCGTGGTCGATGGCGGAACGCCTCGAGGTCCTCGATTGGATGCAGGCGTGGGGACTCAATAGTTATCTCTATGGTCCCAAGGACGACCTCCACCACCGCACCGACTGGCGCGCGGCCTACGCGGATCCCGACGCCGCGGAACTCACGCGCTTGATCGACGCCTGCCGCGCGCGCGGCATCGGGTTCCTCTACGCGATGGGCCCCGGGCTCGACGTTCGCTATTCCGATCCGCGCGAACTCGAGGCGTTGAAGGCCCGGTTCGCGCAGTTGGCGGCGATGGGTTGCCGCCATTTCTGCCTTCTCTTCGACGACATTCCCGACGCGATGGATCCGGCGGATCTGGCGCGATGGGGTTCGCTTGCGGCGGCGCAGTGCGCGTTGGTCAACGCGGCGCGCGATTGGATCGAGGCGAACGTTCCCGGCGGACGCCTGGTGTTCTGCCCGACGCCCTACTGCGGGCGGATGGCGGCCGCGGGCCACGGGGGCGCGGGCTATCTCGGCGAGATCGGCCGCGGCCTGCATCCGGACATCGACATCTTTTGGACCGGCCCCGAGATCGTCTCGCGGGAAATCACCCTGGAACACATCGCGGAAATCACCGCGCTCCTGCAACGCCCGCCGTTGATCTGGGACAATCTCCACGCGAACGACTACGACGGGCGTCGCTTCCAATGCGGGCCCTATTCGGGGAGGCCGTTGGAATTGCGCATGAAGGTGCGCGGGATCCTGACGAATCCGAACAACGAGCAACCGCTGAACTTCGT
>JANYDN010000184.1 GCA_025363585.1 Verrucomicrobiota bacterium
ACAAGAACCAGCAGAAGGAGATCCAGGCGCTGCAGGAATTCGCCGACCGGTTCCGCGCCGTCCCGTCCAAGTCCTCGCAGGCGATGTCCAAACTCAAGCAGATCGAGCGGCTGGAACTGATCGAGAAGCCGTTGGCGCCGCGCAAGCCGTTCCGCTTCCAGATCCCGCCCCCGCCCCGCGGCGGACAACGGGCCGTGGCGTTGGAAGGCATCCACATGGCGTACGGCACCCACCAGGTTTATTCCGGCCTCGACCTCACCATCGAACGGGGGGAACGGACGGTATTGGTGGGACCCAATGGCGCGGGCAAATCCACGCTGCTCAAGATCATGGCCGGGGTCGTCGAGTTCCAGCAGGGTGAACGCAAGCTCGGGCACAACGCCAAGCTGGGTTACTTCAGCCAGCACCGGGCCGACACCCTGGACGTGAACAAGACCGTTCTGGAAGAGGTGCTGGCCAGTGCCTCGGCCCTGCGCGAGGACGAAGCCCGGGGGATTCTGGGATCCTTCATGTTCCGCAAGGAGGATATCTTCAAACTGGTCGGCGTGCTCAGTGGCGGTGAGAAAAGCCGGCTGAACCTGGTCAAGTTCCTGGTCGATCCGCCCAACCTGCTCTTGATGGACGAGCCGACCACGCATCTCGACATCATGACGGTGGAATCGCTGACGCTCGCCTTGGAACGTTACGAAGGCACGCTGGTGTTCATTTCCCATGACGTGCATTTCATCCGGCATCTGGCCACCAAGGTCCTGCACGTCAATGCCGGCCAGGTGGTGGCGTATCCCGGAGGCTACGATTATTACCTCGGGAAACGCGGCGCCACCGACGACGCCCGGGCCGCGCTGACCGCGAACTGATCGGGGGGGGGGAAATCGGAGATCGGAGATCGGGGTTCGAAGATCGGCGACGGGAAACAGGAGATAGATGGGGGATCCGGTTGACATCCCCCCTTCGATCTCCGATCTCCCATGCCCGTTGTCCGATCATTGATTTTCCATCTCTGTCTGCTGCCCTCCCATCTCCCATCTCCGATCTCCCATCTCCCATTTCCGATCTCCGCCCCCTGCCCCATGAAATCCAAAGGAATGAACGACGCCCAGTTTCTCGAGTTGCTCCAGAAGGTCCTGCCGAAAGCCACGGCGGATCCGCACCTGGCCTCGGCCATCTATGAGCACGTGGCCCAGGAGGTCCGGCTCCTCAATAATCTGAAGTCTTTCGCGAAGTTTTGCGCGGAAGGTTCCCTGCCCAACCTCGAACCCGCCACGGTCGCGGAATTCCAAAGCCAGCTCGCCAGCAATTTCAAATCCGGCACGGTCGAGGTCACCCCCGCCGAGGAAGGCAATTCCGTGGCGGTCGAGATCGTCCTGCCCGACCGCACCGTGAGCAATCGGCTGAAGGTGATCCCGCCGGGTTCCGAGGAAGCCGAGGAGATCAAGCCGCGCTTCGTCCCCTATCCCGTGACCTTGCCCGAGGATCCCGACCTGATCTGGGTGCTGGCGCGACGCGAGGACTTCGGACCCGACGAGGCCAACCGGGCGCTGGAGAAGATCGAGGAGGAATTCTGGGGGACCAAAGCCGGGCAGAAGGCGCAGCGGGACCGGGTCGAGAAAACCTTCGCGGAGTTCATCTCCCGGGTTCCGGCCGCCGCCCTCGCCGACAGCGGCCTGAAGCGGCATTACAAGGAACCCGAGATGCGACGGACGCTCCATCGTTCGGTGCCGGCCCTCGGAGGGACGGGCTCCGAGAGTCCCACTCCCACCTGAGCCGAACGGGGGACTCGTTGTAACTCGTCCCTCCGAAAAGACACCCTCGGAGGGACGAGCTCCGAGAGTCCCACTCCCTCCGGTCGGGTCTTCCCTTCACCCTTGGTCTCCGTAGAATCGCCGCATGGAATTGCCCACCGGCCTGTTCATCGACGGAGCCTCTCGTGCCGCCCACGGCGGGGGTCGCACCGTCCTCATCAACCCGGCCGACGAACAACCGTTCGCCGAGGTCGCCGCCGCCGATGAGTCCGATATTGCCGCCGCCGTCGAATCCGCCCACCGCGCCTGGGAAGGCGGTTGGCGTGACCTGGCGCCCGGCAAACGGACCGAGATCCTCTTCAATGTCGCCCGCAAATTGCGCGAACAGGTGGACGAGATCGGACGGATTGAGTGCCTCAACATTGGCAAACCGATCGCCGATGCCCGGGACGAAGCCGGGCTCGGGGCGCGCGTGTTCGAATACTACGCCGGCGCCGTCACCAAGTTCTTCGGCCAGACCATCCCGGTGTCGCGGGGCGGCTTCGATTTCACACTGCGGGAATCCATGGGGGTCGTGGCCGCCATCGTGCCATGGAACTTCCCGTTCCCGATCGCCTGCTGGAAAGCTGCGCCCGCCTTGGCTGCGGGGAATTGCGTCATCCTCAAACCGGCGTCCCTGTCGCCACTCACCGCGCTCAAGCTCGGCGAAATCGCCCACGCCGCCGGACTCCCCCCCGGCGTCCTCCAAGTGCTGCCCGGCAGTGGTTCGGCCATCGGGGATGCCCTGGTCACGCATCCGCTGATCCGCAAGATCTCCTTCACCGGATCCACGGAAATCGGGCGTCACATCATGGGCCTGGCAGCGCGCAATCTCTCGCGGGTCTCGCTCGAACTGGGCGGCAAATCGCCGAACATCGTGTTCGCCGACGCCGATTGGCAACGCGCCGCGGATTCCTCCCCGATGAGCGTCTTCGCCAACACCGGCCAGGATTGCTGTGCGCGCAGCCGCATGTTCGTCGAGCGCTCCGTGTTCGAACCCTTCGTCGAGCGCTTCATCGCCGCCACCCGCCGCATCCGTGTCGGCGATCCCACGGACGACAAGACCGAGCTCGGCCCCATGGTCAGCGCGGGCCAGCGCGCCTCGGTGGAGGAATTTATCGCCGACGCGCGGAAACAAGGCTCGGTGGTCGCGTCGGGCGGCGGACGGACCCACGCCAAGGGCTGGTATCTCGACCCCACGGTGCTGCTCGGCGTCGGCAAGGGCGACCGATGCTGGCGGGAGGAGGTTTTCGGGCCGGTGGTGGCCATCGTGCCGTTCGACGACGAGGCGGAGATGTTGCGCGAGGTGAACGATTCGCCGTACGGGCTCAGCGGCTCGATCTGGACCAGCAACCTATCGCGCGCGTTGCGCGTGAGCCGCGCGGTGCAGAGCGGCGTGCTGAGCGTGAACTGCCACAACAGCGTCCACGTCGAGGCGCCGTTCGGCGGCTTCAAGACGAGCGGTCTCGGACGCGATCTCGGGATGGCCGCGATGGAAGGCTACACCGAGTTGAAAAACGTTTACGTCGCGGATTAGCCGCGGATGGCGGCGATCATCACGGGCGGCAGCGATCATCACGGGCGGCAGCGACATCACCGGTGGCAGCGATCGTGAGATCGCTGATGAAACCTTCCATTAACTTCGAGGGAGAAACGCCACGGTTCAACGTCTCACGAAGTCGGCCACGTCGCATCCGACTTCTCCAGATACCACGCCGTCAGCGGGGGCAACGGCGGCAGCTCGAGACCGGAGGCGCGCAGCGTCGACGCCTTGCCCCGCGCGGTCGACGGGTGGTCGTCCGCCAGCAGGTCCCGGAACTGGATCTCCCGTTCGCCATCGCCCTCGAGCGCGCCCAACGCCGCCAGCGCCCCGGGCGTGAAACGCACGCGAATACCCGACATCGTTTCGCGCGGATTCAGATTCACGACCACGAGGATCGTCTGCCCGCCGTTGGCATCGTGTCTGAAGTAGGTATAGAGCCAATGACCGCCCGCCGTTTCCCCGGGCAGCCGGCCATACGCCGGGTTGCCCACGTTCGCGCCGTTCAACGGCAGGAATTCGCCGGATGCGAACGCGGGCTCGCCCGACATCTTCGTCAGCCGCCCGTACCAAGCCCGCAAACCCCTTTGAGCCTCCGACAAGCGCCCGCCGTCGTATCGAAGTCCGTTCACCCACTTGGCGAACTCGGGCATCGAGCCATAGTCGAAAATACTCGTCCGTCCCCCGCCGCCGCCGAACCCCGACGGCTCCGCCGCGGGTTCGCCGACTTCCTGCCCGTTGTATAGAAGCGCCGGACCGCGCCCGATGCCGAACAGCAACGCGGTCACCGGGCATCCGACCCTCGCGCCGGCCCCGCCCCAGTGTCCCGCGGACGCGAGACGCACCTCGTCGTGGTTCTCCGAGTACCGCACCGACCCGTGAAGCGGCGCGACCGCACCCAGCACGGCGTCGAGATCGTTCGCCCATTTCGGTCCGTCATAGATGCCTTTCAACACTTGGTAACTCTGGTGGTCGTAGACCGCGTCGAAACCCGCGGCCACCAAGGCGACGAGCACGTTGCCCTCGACGAGTTTGTTCGGATCGTCGTCGTAGGCCTCGCCCACGAACATCGCGTCGGCCCCGCGCGAGCGCGCCCGGTCGATGGCCCACTTCCAGAATTCGACCGGGATCCAGTGCGCCATGTCGCAGCGGAAACCATCCACGCCGAGCGCCTGCCAATGGGCGAGCACCGCGTCCATTTTGTTCCAGGTGTCCGGGATCGGCTTGGCGGGATGTTCCGCGGTCGGGAACTCGCGGGGGCCATCGCGGCCGCCCGTGAAGTCGTGGCCGTAATTCAATTTCACGGTCTCGTACCAATCGCCCGCTCCCGGCGTCCACGACACCACGTTGTTCCCGGTCACCCGCCCGTGCACGCGCTCCGGCTCGAACAGTCCGTCGCATCGGGGCCCGCTCGGCACGCCGTCGCGAAACGTCGGCAGTCGCAGCGGTCCCGTGCCCGGCAAATAATAGAAATTGTTGTCGGGCGCGAAAAAGCGCGAGGGATCGTCGTGGTCCCCAAACGACATCCCGGGTCGCACCACGGACCGATGGCTTCGCGCGACGTGGTTCGGGACGAAATCCACGAGGACGCGCATGCCGTGCGCGTGGACGCGCGCCACCAGGGACCGGAATTCGTCGAGGCGCCGCGCCGGATCGACCGCGAGATCGGGACAGACGTCGAAACAATCGCGGACGGCATAGGGCGAACCCGCGAGGCCTTTCAGCAGATCGGGATCATCGGGCGGCAGGCCGATGAAACTCCAATCCGTGGCCGTCGCCTGGCGGAGAACGCCATGGAGCCAGACATGCGTGAAGCCCAGCCCGCGCAACGATCCGAGCGCACGGTCATCGATGTCGGCGAACCGGCCGGCCCCGTTTTCGGCCAGCGTCCCATGGGGTTTGCGCGTCTCGTGGGTGTTGCCGAAAAGGCGCACGAACAACTGGTAGATGCGCGGTCGCTGGCAGGAAGCACTCATGGGCGATGACTTCGTGGGACCCCTCCACGCTATGGCCGGGTCCCACGGAAGCGATCCCGAAAAAGGCGGCGCATCCGTCCCGCTGCGATTCCGCGTGGCCGGAAAGACCTCGCTTGAGTGGGTGACGGCGGCCCAGCCGTCACTACTGCGGCCGCGAGCCGAGGTGATCTGAGTTTGTTCGGCTTCAGAACCTTCTACCGAAAGGTGAATCCCGCACCGATGCCAGCCAGCCATGGGCAGCCCGTGAACGGTGGCGGCAGGGCCGCCGCCACCCACGCAGGCCACATTGCGGGCACTCCCGATCGGGGCTTGAGTGGACGGACTTCCGGCCGTCTGCTTGGCGCCTTGTGAGTGCCCCTCCGTGCTCGGCCGATCTGGCCCACGTGCACCGCCCGCGTTGGGTGTTGCCCGCGGTGGCGCTGGCATTGGTCGGGATGGTGTTGGCCACGATTCTGGTGGTGCCGCGCGTCTATCGCTCGCACAAGCGGAAGCGCGGCGAGAAGACCGCGTTGGTCGCCCGCGCGGCCATCGATCGGGGCGACTGGCAGGCCGCAGGCCAAAGCGTCTTGATGGCGACCCGTCTCGCCCCGGAAAGCCCGGTCGTGCTGCGCGAGGCGGCCCGCCTGACCACGATCATGGGGCATCCCAGCGCCGGCCAGTACTGGGGGCTCTTGTTCGAACGCACCGAGCCGACCCGGGCCGACCGCGTGATGTTCTCGGGACTGATGCTGCGAATCCGGCGCACCGATCTCATCCGGCCGCACTTGGTCGCGCTCCTGAAGAAGGACCCGCGCGATGCCGAGGCGATGGAACTGGCGCTGGTGATGTTCATGGAGGAAGGGCGGGCCAAGGAATCGCTGCTGGCGGCACGGACCATCGCCGACGAATTCCCCGAACGGCCCGGCGCGGAACTCCATTTGGCGCGGACACTCCTCGCCGTCGGGCGCAAGGACCGGCGCGACGAGGCCCGCCACCTGCTCTGGAGCCGGGCGTTCCGTCCCAAGCCCGATGCCTTCGCCGCGATCGCCGAGCTTTCCCGGATGCCCGAGGTTTCGACCGACGAACTCCGCATGCTTCTGCGTCGGGTTCCCGAGACCGAAACCAACGCGCTTTACCGTCTCCTCGTCGAAAGCAACATCCGCTTCCGCCTCGATCCCAACGCCGAGCGTTCCGAGGCCGGGCAAGCGGTGGTGGACGCCGTCGGGCGAAAAAGCCCCGCGGCGGAACGGATCGTGGCCATCGACTGGCTTATCGCGAACGACCGGCCTTCCGACGCGCTCCGGATTGCCACGCAACCCTGGATCCGTACCAACGCCGTGATCCTCCAGCGACGGCTCCAGGCGCTCGCGGTCCTGGATCGATGGGACGAGATCCGGCAACGGGTCGAGGACCGGGCAACCATCCTCGACCCGGTGACCCAACGACTGTACCGCGCCGTCATCGCCAACCACGGCAAGCACCCCACCGAAGCCGTGATGCACTTGTCGGCGGCGTTG
This sequence comes from Verrucomicrobiota bacterium, assembly GCA_025363585.1. GTDB lineage: Bacteria > Verrucomicrobiota > Verrucomicrobiia > Limisphaerales > UBA9464 > UBA6176. The sequence continues at coordinate 6,794 of JANYDN010000184.1, forward strand.
GCCATTCCCGGGTCCGGCCCCGACGAACTCCAGTCGATTGCCGCCTATGCCGAGGCCCTCGACCAACCAAAGATCGCCGCCCTCGCCCTCCAGCCCCTGTTGTCGAATCCCACCCTCGCCCCGATCACCGGCCCACGGATCCTCGGGCTCCTGAGCCGGGTCGACACCGTCCCGCCGATGTTGCAGGCCATCGAGCGCTTGCTGGCGATCGATCCGGCGAACGACGCGCTGCGCAACGACCAATCCTGGTTGCGATTGCTCGTCGAGGACCGGACGCAGGAAACCCTGGAAGCCGCCGTCCAAATGTCCCGAAAACATCCGGAAGACGCCCGTTTCCTCGCCACCGAGGCTTTGGGCTGGCTCAAGTCGAACCATCCCGAAAAGGCCTACGAACTCCTGGATGCCCATGCATTCGGCGGCACCAACAGTCCCGTTCGCGCCCGCTTGGTCCACTGCGCGGCGATGGGTGCGGTCGGGCGTCGCGACGGGGCGCGCCGGCTGGCCCGGGAGATCGAGCCAAACAAACTTCGCTCGGAAGAGCGCGTCTTGGTCCAGGAATGGCTAGATTGAACGTCTTCCCGGAAAACGCCCACGGAGCGCCTGTCCGACCGGAATCAGCGGTGGCGGTTGACCGACTACTTTCCGTCTGTATGCTTACCGCCACACAGTTCCCGAAACAAGGATGCGACAACTCGTCACCATCGCGCTGAATGCGTTCATGGAATTGGTCCGGCAGCCGATCTATCTGCTGCTGATGTCCTTTTCCGGCGGGTTCATCGTCTTCCTCGCGGCGATTCCCTACTTCGGCCTCGGCGAGGACCCGAAGCTCGTGAAGGACATGAGCCTCGCCGTCATGCTGCTCAGCGGTTTGCTGGGCGCGGTGCTGTGCGCGTCGTCGTCGGTCGCGCAGGAAATCCGCCTCGGCACCGCGTTGACGGTGCTGGCGAAGCCGGTGAGCCGGACGACCTTTCTCCTGGGAAAATACCTCGGGTTGGCGGCGACGTTGACCCTGCTGACGGCGACGAACCTCGTCGCGGGCCTGCATGCGAGCCGGATGGCATTCGATGCCTACGGGTCGGCGGACATCGGGGCGCTGTCGGCCTACTTCGGGGCCGGATTCGCGGCGTATGCGTTCGCCGGATTCCTGAATTTCTTTTTGCGCCGGACGTTCGTGGCGGACGCGGTGTTCTCGGTGGCGGCGCTCACCACGGTGGCGTTTGTCTACATCACGCAATTCACGGAGAAACGCATGCCGTTCGGCGAGTTGGCTACGGTGGACTGGCGGTTGGTGGCGGCGGCGGTGCTGATCCTGTTCGCGTTGTTCGTCCTCGCGGCGCTGGCATTGGCGTGCTCGACGCGACTCGACACCATCCCGACCCTCGCCATCTGCACGGCGTTCTTCATGGTGGGATTGATGTCCGACTACATTTTCGGGCGGCCCGCGAAAGGCGGCGCCCTTTGGGCGGAGATCCTGTACACGTTGACGCCGAACTGGCAGCAGTTCTGGCTCGCCGACGCCCTCGAGGACAAAAAGTCCATCCCGTGGGCGTACGTTGGCAGGGCCGCGGGTTACATGGCCTCGTATGTCGTCGCCGCGATGGCGGCGGCGTTGATGTTGTTCGAGGACCGAGAATTGAATTGAACCGCGCACCACGCACCGAACCGAACCGAGAATGGATCGTTCCTACAGCCGCATCGGCCTGACCAATTGGATCGTCATCACGCTCGCGGCCATTGCCGTCGAGCTGCTGGCCCGTCTGGCGAGTTCTTCCGCCGTCGAAGCCGCCGCCATCTTCCTGGCGTTGGGCAGTCCCATCGCCTTCCTGGGCTGGTTCCAGATGCGCCTCGCCGCCCGCGAGGCCGACGAACAGGCCGAGATGGAGGAGCTTTCCCTGCGCCGCGCCGATTCTTCCCTCTTCGCCGAGTCCGCGGCCGACGCCTTTCCCGCCCGGCGCGCCCGGATGTCGTTCGAACGTTGGATTGTCCCGACCGTCACGATCCTCGTGTTCATCGGCCAAGTCTTCGGCACTTGGTGGATCTACAAGGAATTCCAGGCGTGGGACGGGACGAAGGTCGAGCAAGCGTCGCTCGTCGCCGCCTCGCTCGCGGGCATCGGGCTCATCCTGCTGCTCCTGGGATTGTACTCGTCCAAACTCGCGCGTTACGCCGGGGTCGGGATGCTGCGGCCCAGTTCGGCTTTCCTGGTGCTCGGCGCGCTGTTGGTCCTCGCGGCGTCGGGCACCTCGATCGGTGCCTACGCCACCTACCAGTCGTGGGACAAGTACCTCACCATCCTCTGCGCCGGCATCCTCGCGCTGATCGCGGCCGAGACGTTGTTTTCGCTTGTGTTCGAGGCGTACAGACCGCGCGTGAAGGGCCGGGAGCAACGGCTGATCTACGAGAGCCGCTTGGTCGGTTTGCTCGGCCAACCCGCGGGCTTGTTCAGCACCGCGGCGCAGGCGCTCGACTACCAGTTTGGATTCAAGGTCAGCAACACGTGGTTCTACCGGTTCCTCGAACGCGCGTTTGCCTGGATCGTCGCCGCCCAACTCGCGGTGCTCGCGCTCTCCACGACGGTCGTCATCGTCGAGCCCGGCGAACAGGGCCTGCTCGAGCGTTTCGGTGCCCGCGTGGCCGTGCTCGAGCCGGGGTTCCATTTCAAGCTTCCCTGGCCGATCCACACCCTCCGCCGCTTCGATACCCGCGCGATCCAGAGCTTCAACATCGGGTTTGAAAACGATCCCGAGTCCGAGAAGCAGAACACGATCCTCTGGACCCGGCCGCACATGAAGGAGTTCAACCTCCTCGTCGCTTCCCGCGAGCAGGGCACCAACGCCGCCGATGCCAATCAAACCGTTCCCGTGAATCTCCTCACGGTGAACGTCCCGGTGCAGTTCAAGGTGACCAATGTCCTCGAATGGGCCTACGGCCACACCACCCCGGCGCGACTCCTCGAACAGATCGCCAACCGCGAGGTCGTCCGCTACCTGGCCTCCGTCGACATCGACAAGATCATGTCGGTCGGACGCCTCGAGGCCTCGCAGGAACTCCGTCACCGCATCCAGGAACGCGCCGTCGCCACCAAACTCGGCACCGAGATCGTTTTCATCGGCCTCCAGGACATTCATCCGCCCCTCGGCAACAAGGACCAGAAGGTCGCCGCCGCCTTCGAACAGGTGATCGGCGCGGAACAGGAAAGCCGTTCGAAAATCCTCGAGGCCGAGGGCCTGGCCAACGAGATCATCCCCGCCGCCGAGGCCGCCGCGGCCAAGATCGTCTTCGACGCCCGTGCCGCCGCCGCCAGCAAGGTGGGCGACGCCGCCGGCCGTGCCGCCCGGTTCGAAAGCCAGTTGGTCGCCCACCGCGCCGCGCCCGATGTCTATGCCGCCCGCAATTATTTCGAGACGCTTCGCGTCGCCGCCGGCGCCTCGCGCAAATACGTGATCGTTCCCACCAACGCCCACGAAACCCTGATTTTCAACCTCGAGGACAGGCTGCGGAAGGATATCCTGGATCTTCCCCTCGACCCCACCAAACCCGCCTCGGCGGCCGACAAGAAGTAGACGACGCCTCCCGGCACCCCTTTCCACACCGTTCATTCCCGATGAAGAAGAACCCGTTGACGCTCCTGATCGGCGCCTTGTTGCTGCTGGTCTTCCTTGCACTCCAGCTTTGCTTCCAGGTCCGAAGCACGGAGGTCGCCGTGATCACGACCTTCGGCAAGTTCAGCCGCGCCGAATCCGAGCCCGGCCTGTACTTCAAAATGCCGCTGGGAATCCAGAAGGTGCAGAAGTTCGACCAACGCCTCCAGACCTTCGAACGCAAGTACGAGCAGCAGGTCACCCGCGACCAAAAGTCGCCGATCCTCTCGGTCTTCGTCGGATGGCGCATCCAGGACCCGCGCGTGTTCCTCGAGTCCGTCGCCGGCGATTCCACCCGCGCCGAGGGTTTCCTCGAGAACGTGGTCCGCGACGCCAAGAACTCGGTGATCGGCCGCCATGACTTCTCGGAGTTGATCTCTCCCGATCCTTCCAAGGTGAAGTTCGAGGAGATCGAGAAGGAGATGGCCGTCGCGATGGAGGAGAACGCCAAAAAATACGGCATCCACGTCGAATTCGTCGGCATCAAGGAACTCGGCCTTCCCGAGGCGCTCACCGCGAAGGTCTTCGAGCGCATGCGCACCGAGCGCGAGCGTCTGGTGAAGAAGTATCTCGCCGAGGGAACCTCCGAGGCGCTGCGCATCCGCTCCGAGGCCGAACTCAGGCGCACCGAGCTCATTTCCGCCGCGGAAAGCCAGGCCCAGAAAATCCTCGGTGGCGCCGAGGCCGAGGCCACCAAGTCCTACCAGATCCTCCAGCAGGATCCCGAGTTCGCGGTGTTCCTCCTTTCCTTGCGCTCGCTCGAGGGATCGCTCAAGGAACGCTCCACGCTGATCCTTGATCCCTCGACCCCGCCCTTCTCGCTCCTGCGCGGCGACAAGCTCGGCACGATCCCCGGCACCCGGGCTCCGGACCACAAGTAACCCGCCATGGCCACCCCTTCCTCCGGAGATCTCCGCCCCGTGCGCTCACACGCCACGGGTGACGACGCATCGAGCCAGGCGCTCAGCGAGGCGTTGGGCAGCAGCCTCCTGCTCGTGCGACTCCTCGCGGTCGTGCTCGCCGTGGCGTTCGTCTTCTCGTGCGTCTTCACGGTCAATCCCAGCGAGGTCGCCGTCGTCCTCCGCTTCGGCAAACCGGTCGGCCAAGGCCCGGACCAGATCCTCAAACAAGGCCTCCACTGGGCCTTTCCCTATCCGATCGACGAGATCGTCCGCATCCCCATCGGCGAATCCAAGGTGATCAAGGCCACCAACGAATGGTACGCCGTCACCGCCGAGGAGGAACGCGATGGCATCACGCCGCAGGGCGGACCCCAACTTTCCCCGGGCATCGACGGACACGTCATCACGTCCGACGGCAACATCCTCCACGTCCGCGCCACGCTGCGTTACAAGATCACCAAGCCGGTGGACTACGCGTTCAAGTTCAGCAACGCCACGAACCTGCTCCGCAGTTGCCTCGACAACTCGATCCACTGGGCCAGCGTGCGGTTCACCGCCGACGCCGCGCTCCGCAACGAACGCATCGCCTACCGCGACGCCATCCGCACCCACCTCGCGTCGCTCGTCGAAACCCTCGGTCTCGGCGTTTCCATCGACACCCTCGACGTCGAGGTCGCCGCGCCGTTGTACGTGAAGACGTATTTCGACCAGGTCATCGCCGCGGAACAGGACAAGAATTCCCGGCACACGGCGGCACAGGGCGAGTACGACCGCATCACCCGCGAGGCCATCGGCGAGGCACAGCGCACGCTGGCGATCGGCCAGTCGATCAGCAACTCGCTGGTCCTCGCCGTCGCCGCCGACGCCCAGTCGTTTTCACAGCAACGCGAGGATTACCGGAAGAACCCGTCGTTGTTCCGCGACCGCCTCCGCATCGCCACCATCGGCCGCATCCTCACCAACGCGCAGGACAAGTTTTTCCAGCCGCTTTCCGTGGACGAGATCCGCGTGAACCTGAGCGCCGAGCCCCAGACGCCCCGCAAACCGGACCCGAACGTTCGCTGACCGCCTTTTACCGCCCTACATTTCCGCCCATGCAAGTCACGAGCCTCCTTTCCGACACCGATCCGCAGAAGCATCCCGACGGATGCGACTGCGGCCATGACCACGGTGGACTCGAGCATTCGCACACCAACGTCCGCCTGTGGCAAACGATGTTGGGCGCGGTGTTCGTGGCGAACTCGTTCGCCGTCGACTGGATCTTCGACAATGCCGGAACCGTCCGCGATCTCAGCGCGCTCATCGGCACCGTCATCCTCGGCACGCCCATCCTCATCGTCGCGTTCAAGGATCTCCGCCTCGGCCGTCTCTCGATCAACGAACTCGTCGCGCTCGGCGTCCTTGCGTCGGCCGCCACGGGCGACTTCCGCACCGCCGGCATCGTCGCGTTCTTCATGTTGCTCGGCGAGCTGATCGAGACCCGCACGGCCGCCGGCGCACGCGCCTCGATCCAGGCCCTCGTCCACCTCACGCCGACGAAAGCCCGCCGCATCGTGGGCACCCGCGAGGAGGAAGTCCCCGCCTCCGAACTCAAGGTCGGCGACTCCATCCGCATCCGACCCGGCGACAACATCGCGGCCGACGGCGTGATCCTCTCGGGCCAAGGCTCGGTGAACCAGGCCAACATCACCGGCGAATCGTTGCCCGTGGACAAGGGCCCGGGCGAACAGGTGTTCGCGGGAACCATCAATCTCAACGGCGCGCTCGAGGTCAAGGTCACCAAGGCCGGCGAGGACACCACCATCGGCCGCGTCCGCGAACTGATCCTCGCCGCCGAGAAGACCAAGCTCCCGTTCATGCGGATCATCGACCAGTACATGGGCTATTACACGCCCCTGACCCTGGTCATCGCCGCGTTGGTCTGGGCCTTCACGCACGATCTCAACCGCGTGATCGCCGTCCTCGTCGTCGCGTGCCCGTGCGCGTTCATCCTCGCCACGCCCACCGCGATGGTCGCCGCGCTGAGCGCCGCCGCCCGACTGGGAATCCTGGTGAAGAACATCGCCGACCTCGAGGCCGCCGCGCGCATCTCCGCGTTCGTCTTCGACAAAACCGGGACTCTCACCACCGGCAAACTCGTCGTCAGCCGCCTCAACCCCCTCGGCGACGTCACCGCGGCCGACTTGCTCCGCGCCGCCGCCAGCGCCGAACGCTTTTCCAACCATCCCACCGCCCGTGCCGTGGTCCAGCTCGCCACCGAGGCCGGCGTCCCGCTCGCCGAGGTCCGCGACTTCCGCGAGACCGCCGGCAAGGGCGTCGGCGCCACCATCGAAGGAACGCGCGTCGTCATCGGACGCGCCGCGTTCCTCCGCGACCAAGGCATCGAGGGCGACTTCGCGGGGAGCGTCGATCTCGACGAGACCGCCGGCTTCTCGCTGCTTTACGTCGCGCGCGACGGCAAATACATCGGCTGGGTCGGCCTCCAGGACCAGACGCGCGCCGAGGCCGCCGAGGCGCTCCGCGAACTCACCGCCGCCGGCATCCGCCGCGTGGCGATGGTGTCGGGCGACCGCCGCCAGGTGGCCGAACGCGTCGCGAAGGAGATCGGGATCACCGAGGTCGTGGCCGAATGCCTGCCGCAGGACAAGGTGGAATTCGTGAAGGCGATGAAGGCCAAGGGGCATCGGGTCGCGGTGATCGGCGACGGCGTGAACGACGCGCCGGCGTTGGCCGCGGGCGACATCAGCATCGCGATGGGCGCGGCCGGATCCGAGGTCGCGATCAACTCCGCGACGATCGCGCTGATGAACAGCGATCTCCGTCGGTTGCCGTTCCTGGTGAAGCTGAGCCGCATGTCGCGCGCGGTCATCAACCAGAACTTCATGTTCGGCGTGCTCTTCATCATCGGCGGCCTGACGGCGGCCGCGATGGGCTACCTGAACCCGATCGTCGCGGCGATCATGCACAACGCGGGATCGTTGATCGTGGTGTTCAACAGCGCGCGACTGGTGCGAATGGGCGAGGAACTCGAGCCGTTCCTGGCCGCTGCGCCCGCCGCCGAGCCGCCCGCAACCCAACCGCCGGCGCCCTCCGCGCCGACCCTGATCCCGGCCAACGCGTGAAACGCATGACGCCTCGATTCCGAATGCCACATTGACGCCGGCTTCCGGCAAGGATTTCCTTTGAATGCCATGAAAACCGTGAACAAGCCGGCCGACGCAACGGCCTCCCGCAACCTTCTCGAAGAGGTGCTTCCCGAAGGACGTCGCGCGGTGCCCATGACGGCCGTTCAGGAAGCCGATCGTCGCCGCCGATTCGAGGCGGCAATGAACCGAGTGTTCACGGAGCACCGGGAACTGTTCCGCCGTCTCGCACAGTGACCCACCCGACGCCACTGTTCATCGAGCGATCGCATGTCATGCAGCTACATGACAGGGCGCTCGTGGAACATGGCGGGGCCTCGGGAGTAAGGGACGAGGGGTTGCTGGAATCCGCGATCGCCGCGGCTCGCAACACTCACCTGTATGGTGCGGGCGACGTCTTCGACGTGGCCGCGGCCTACGCGTTCCACATCGCGCAAGCGCAGGCATTCATTGACGGAAACAAGCGGGCGGCCATGGCGACGGCCCTCACTTTCCTTCATCTCAACGGTGTCGAGGATCTTCCGTCCGACGAATGCCTTTATCGAGCGATGATCGAGGTCGCGGAGCACACCTGCGACAAGCGGCAATTGGCCGCACTCTTCCGTGAAGCGGATGGACGACCGTCGGGATTGAGCGAAACCCCTCTCGGATCCGATGACTCAGTGAACGCGCGACGCTTGACGAAGCGCGATCCGGCGTCCGGACCCATCGACCTCTCCACGCTCTCCGTTCCACAGGGGCTGACGGGAGTGCTTCCCGTAACGGTGATGAGCCCGTCGGTGATCGGCTTCGAAGTCGTCCTAGTTTGGATGGTCCCGGACGACATCGCGGCGGAACTCAAATCGGTCCGGAATCTGGGACTGTCCTTGAACACCGGCATATTTGGCTCGCGATCCGGCCTTCTCATGTGGATGGCGTTCTCCGCGACGGAGGGCACCGATGCGGAGGCAGTCCGTTACGCGTCCGAAAGCTTGGTCGCCCCAGACCAACCTCGTGCCACCGAGGTCCTGCGCGATCTGTCGCGCCAAACCCATTGGCATGTGGAAATCCGCGACACGCACGGCAACTCCATCCGTCAACTGGAATTCGAGAACCATTACGACCTCGAAGCGAGCCTTCACCTGTTCGCGGAACTTTCGGCCTCCGTTCCCCCGTTTGATTTCGCCGAACTCAAACGCGATTTCCAACGCCTCAACCCGATCACCGCGCTGATCGCGACCCCCGTCGCGGCCTAGACCATGGCCACCATGCAAACCCATCCCGGCACCGAGCAGTCCCAGCCCGCTCGGGACACCGCCCGCCCGCCAATCTCCGACGAAATCGTCGTCCGTGTCGCCGGCCTCACCAAGACCTTCAAGGATTTCTGGGGACGCCCCAAGGCGCGCGCCGTCGACAACGTCGATTTCGAGATCCGCCGCGGCGAGATCTTCGGCCTGCTCGGGCCCAATGGCTCCGGCAAATCGACCACCATCAAGGTGCTGCTCGGCCTCCTGTATCCCACCAAGGGTCACGTCACCGTCTTCGGCCAGTCCCCGCGCGACGTCAAAACCAAGGCCCGCATCGGTTTCCTTCCCGAGGAAAGCTACCTCTACAAATACCTGAACCCGGGCGAGACCCTCGACTTCTTCGGCTCGATCTTCCAACTCGACGGCAACGAACGACGCAAACGCACCGAGCAACTCATCGAGATGGTCGGCCTCAACCAGGCCCGATCGCGTACCGTCGGCGAGTTCTCAAAAGGCATGCAGCGCCGCATCGGGATTGCCCAGGCGCTCATCAACGATCCCGACCTCGTCATCCTCGACGAACCCACCGCGGGACTCGATCCCATCGGTTGTCGCGAGGTGAAGGACCTCATCCTCGCGCTCGCCCGTCGCGGCAAGACGGTCATCCTTTCCAGCCACCTGCTCGCCGACGTCGAGGACGTCTGCGATCGCGTGGTCATCTATTACGGCGGACGCATCCAAGCCCAGGGCACGCTCCGCGAATTGCTCGCGGCACCCGACCAAATCCGGATCACCGCGCCGGTCCTTTCGCGCGAAGTCACCGAGAAGGCCCTTGCCATCCTCCGCAGCGAGGGCGGCGACAAGGTGCGTCTCGACAATCCCACCCAGAATCTCGAGGGCTATTTCCTTGGCGTCGTCGAACGCGCGCGCGCGCAGGCCAAGACCAGCGGTGCCACCAGCGGCAACCGCGTCGCCGAATTCATCCGCGGCGGCGCGGTCGACGCCACGTCGTCGCAGGCCGACAACGTCCTAGAGCGCCTCACCAAACCCCAGGCCGCTCCCGGCGAGGTCGCCGTCCAGTCGCCCGTGGCCGCGCCGTCGGTGGACCTCTCCCGACTCGACGCGCTCAAGCGTCAGGAACCCGCCGTTCCGTCGACGCCGACCCCCGCTCCCGACGCGCCCGCGCCCGCGTCCGCAGCGCCCACGCCGGCCGACCTTTCGAAGGCGAACGACAAACTCTCCGGCCTCCTCGGCGGCAAAAAATCTTCCTGAGCCCCGATGAAGCGCCGCTTTGAGATCTACGCGGACGAAGTGGGGAACCGCATTGCCCTGCCGGTCGGCTTCTCGCCGTTGGCCGCCGTCGGCACGTGGGCTTGGGCTTTTGCCAAAAAGCTTTGGGTCGAAGCCACCACGATGCTCGCGGTGAACGCCATCGCGTTCGGCGTGCTCCACGCCAACCAGCTTCCCGTCTCGTTCTACGTCGCCTTCCAAGTGTTGCTTGGAATCGTGGTCGGCTTCAACGCCCGGCGCCTTCGGGAACTCGCCGCCGAACGCGCCGGGTTCGCGTACACCGCCACCATTCCCGCCGCGAACGGTGCGACCGCCCTCGCGATGCTCCTCCAGGTCGGCGGCGAACCGTTGCCCGAATGGCGGCCCCGCTCCAGTGGCGGCGTCCCGGACATCACGCCAAAGTGCATCCGCGGATGGGTCGCCGTCACCCTCCTCACTCTCAAGGCCGCCTTCCGGTACCGACTCGTCGTCGTCCTCCTCGGGCTTTTGGTCGCCGTCGTTTTCGCCCTTCCCGGCATCATCAAGCACGACGGCACCGCGACCGGCTTCTCCCAGATCCTGCTCGCCTACACGCTGACCGCGATCACCGCCCTTCTCGGCTTCAGCACGCTCTGGCTCGCCTGCGGCACGCTCGCCCGGGACATCGAGGAAATGCAGCTCTTCCTCGTCGTCGTGAAACCCATCCCGCGCTGGCAAATCTGGCTCGGCAAATGGACGGGCATCATGATCCTCAACGCCGGCATGGTCGCCCTCGCCGGCACCATTGTCTTCGGCCTCCTTCAGGTCCAGTCCCGCCAGTTGGGTCCGGAGGAATACCGCCGGTTGAAGGAAGAGGTCCTCGTCGCCCGCGAATCCCGCCTCCCGCACGCGCCGAATCTCGATGCCGAGGTCGAGCGCATCTACCAGGCGCGCAAGACCGATCCCAACATCGCCGCCCTCAATCCCGCCGACGTCCACCGGCAAATCCGCGGCCAGCTCGGCGGTCGCCTCCAGGTGGTGCCGCCGGGCGAGTTCCGCCCGCTTCCGTTCGTCGTCGACCTCGGACCCGGTGCCCGCGAGCGCTACAAAGGCAAGTCCCTCTACGTCCGCATGCGGTTCATCTCGCCCGAGTACGTGCCCGAGGGAATGGCTTTCAACCACGGATGGGAACTCGGCGGATCCAAGGCCCGCAAACCCGAGCGCTTCGGCAATAGCTTCGGTCCCGACACGCCCACCGAGTTCGCCATCTCCGCCGACCAGGTCGAGGACGACGGCAAGTTGTCGATCCGCTACGCGAACCTCAGCTCGTTGCCCGTCGTGTTTCCCACCGAGCAAGGCATCGAGGTTCTCATCCCCGAGGCCAGCTTCGCCGTGAACTACGCCCGCGGCCTCGCCGTGATCGTCTGCTGGCTCGCGCTCATCGCCGCCCTCGGCCTGTTCTCCGCCAGCTTCCTTTCGTTTCCCGTCGCGTCCTTCGTCTCGCTCGCCCTCCTCGTCGTCGGACTCTCCGGCGGCACCCTCAAGCAGGTCGTCGAACAAGGCGGCATCATCGACGTCGAGTCCGAATCCGGCGTGGCCAAACAGGGCTCCACGATCAATGCCATCGCTGTGAAAGTGTACGGCGGCGCCTATTGGGTGCTCAACCAGGTCTCCAGCTTCTCGCCCGTCGATAGCCTCGCCACCGGCCACAGCGTCACGTGGTGGGACGTCACCCGCGCCTTCCTCGTCGTCGTCGGGATCGCCGGCGGATTGATCGCGGCCACCGGCATCACGATCCTCAACCGACGCGAACTCGCGCTCCCGACATGAACCCGCGCAAGGTCATCCTCTCGCTCCTCGCGGTCGTCGCGCTGGTCGGGGTCCATTTCTCGCAGGCACGGCTCAACCGCGACCGCGATACACTCGGACTCACCCAGGCCAGCGTTCTTTCCAACGCCCCGCCCGTCCTCGCCTTCACCACCGTCGCCCTCGGCGGTTTCCGCGGCATCATCGCCAACGCCCTCTGGATCCGCTCCGCGGAACTCCAGGAGGACGGCAAGCACTTCGAGGCGGTGCAGCTCGCCGACTGGATCACCAAGCTCCAGCCGCATTTCTCCGCCGTCTGGGTCCACCTCGCCTGGAACCTTTCCTACAACATCTCCGTCAAGTTTCCCGATCCCGAGGACCGCTGGCTTTGGGTGCAGCGCGGCATCGAGCTGCTGCGCGACGAGGGGCTCAAGTACAACCCGCACGCCATCGACATCTATGCCGAGCTCGCGCGCCAGTTCCACCACAAGATGGGCGCGAACCTCGACGACGCCCATCTCACTTACAAGGCGCACTGGGCCGACGAGATGCACCGCGCGCTCGGCGGCGGGCATCCCGACTTCGCGGAGTTGCTGAATCCCACCACGCCCGAGATGAAGGCCCGGGTCGAGACGCTCGTCTCGCGGTACAAGCTTGATCCCGCGTTGATGAAAAAGGTCGACGACACCTACGGCCCCCTCGAGTGGCGGCTGCCCGAGACCCACGCGATCTATTGGGCCACGCGCGGCATCGCCGAGGGACGCGGCGCCGGCGACCTGCGGATGCTCCGCCGGAATATTTTCCAGCCGATGCAGATGGCGTTCCATCGGGGCCGCCTCGTCACGAACCAGTTCACCCACAAGATCGAGTTCGCGCCGAACCTCGCGATGATCGACAACGCCTCAAAGGCGTACCTCGACCAGATCGCCGCGGAGGACGACCCGGGCATGAAGGACAACTTCGGCACGGCCCACAAAAACTTCATCCGCGACGTCGTGTACTTCCTCTACACCTACAACCGTCAGGCCGAGGCGAAGAAGTGGTTCGCCTACGTCCAGAAAACCTATCCGCAGGATCCCAACGTCACCCAGTGGGCCAACGTCGAGGACTACGCGCTGAGCCGGCTCGTCGAGGACGTCAACGAGACATCGCGCGACCGCGTGCGCGCCGTGCTGGAGGGCACGACCGAGACCGCGTACACCGCGCTCGTGGAAGGCGACAAGGACCAGTTCCAGGGACTGATGCTCTTCGCCGAGAAAGTGCGCTCGAACTACGTCGACCGTACCCAGAACAAGAGCGCGCAATCGCGCGTGCAATTGCCGGAGATGGCCGACATCCGGCGCGAGGCGTTGGCCCGCATGCTCTCGCCACAGAGCCAGTTCCCGCCCGAGTTCCAGGCCGTGCTCCGCACCGAGCTGCGCCTTCCGGCCGACTGGGGCAAGGGTGTGACCACCAATGCCAGCCCCGTCAACATCGCGCCGAAGCCGAAGGGCTAGGCCGGAGCCTCAACCTGCGTGGGTGACGGCGGCCCTGCCGTCACCGGAAGCATGCCAAGCCTGAAGGAGCCTCCACGTTCGGGCTTGCTTGAAAGTGGCACCGAGCCGGTGCCACCCACCCAGACATCGCCTCAACCTGCGTGGCTGACGGCGGCCCGCCGTCATAGGAGACATGGGAAGCGTGAGGAATGCACCCTCCAGCCTTGCTCGAAAGTGGCACCCGGGCCGGTGCCACCCACCTCGGCGTGGCCTCGACGTGCGTCGGTCACGGCAACTGCTTCAGCAACGACGCCATCGCGTTGGCGTACCCGTCGTCCTTCGATTGCTGGAGCACCCGGTCGAGGATTTGCCGCGCGCCCGCCGCATCGCCGCCCAACGCCACCGTCGCCGCGGCGGTGACGACGAAGTTGGCGTAGAGCATGCCCTTGGCCTCGCCATCGGGCATCGCCTCGATCAACTTCCGAACCTTGTCCAAGTCCGGTCCCTCGCCGGGCGTGCCGGGCCATTGCCCCTGCTGGACACGAAGCGCCATGTGCGCGACTTCGATCGGCGCGTTTCCCGGAAAGTCTTTCATCGCCGCATGGATCTCCGCCAACGCCGCGTCCGCGCGTCCCTGCTCTTCCATGATCTTCACCAACATCAGCCGCGTTCGCGCTTCCGGACGCGCCTTGAGCCGCTCGCGCGCGATTTCCTCCGCGAGTTTCCAGTCGATTTTCTCGTCCCGAAGCAGGGCATTCATCGCCACCTCGAACGCCTCGTTGCGACGCGGGTCGAGTCGCAACGCGCGGCGTGCCAACTCGCCCGCGCCCCGCAGGTCGCCGTGCGCGATCAACCGCAGCATCGCCGTCTGCTCCAGCGCGATCGCCTTGATGGCCGGGTCGTTCTCCCGCGCGATCCGGTCGAGCCGCGCGAATCCTTCCTCGACCGCCGCGCGTTTCGCGGAAGGCAGACGGGCCAACGCGTCGGCCCCGCCCGATGCCGCGCCAGCCGTCAACAAATCCGCCAGCGAATCGCCCAATTGCGCCGTGACGATCTGCAAGACGAGCCGCGGCTCGTTCGGCAAGAGGCGCCGCGCCTCCTCGAGATCGGGAACCACCGACTCGGGAAACATCCATAGCGTCGTCTGTCGCAACCGATCGGCGTTCTCCTTTGGTGGGTTCCGCGCGAAGTCCATTACCGTCCGTTGCCAATGCAGTTGCGCGCGCAGGAGCCACACGCGGGGTTCGGATGACGTTGACGCGACCAGTGCGTCGGCCATGCGGATCGCCTCGTTCAACCGGACGCCGGATTCCTCCGCCACCGTCGAAGCCACCGCGGGCCCGCCGACGATCGGGCCGGGCGCGCCGTCGGCTCCCCGAAAAAACGGTTCGCTCGCGCGGTCGCCGAGCAACGACGCCAATTCGCGGCGCGTCTCCCACGGGGGGTCGCCCGCCGCGACCACGCGCCGCAACACGCGCTCGGCCTCGGCCGCGTCGCCGGCGGCACGCAGCGCTTTGGCGAATCCCAACTGCACCTTGCGGTCGTCGGGCACCGCTGTCGCCCATCGGCGCCACGCGGCCACCGACGCCTTGGCCGCGGCTTCGAAAGCCTTGGAATCGTCGAGTTGGATACTGACCCGGGAGATATCCGCGAGAATCTCGGCGTCCTTGGGCTCGTTTTTCAACAGACCGCGGAGCCGCGCGATCTCGGCTTTCGGATCGGCGACGGCCGGTCGGTCGAGCCACTCGAACGTCGTCGTGCCGCCGATGTTGAAGGAAATGTTGACCCGCGGAAGGCGGACGGCCTTGCGGATGCGGTGGGCGATGGGTTCGTCCACCGCGCCGCGCGCCGCAAGCAAGCCGACGAGCGACGCGGCGAAAAGCGCGGCAACGATGCGGCGGATAGCGTGGTTCACTCGGGAGATTCGCGTCGCACGCGGACAAAATGTCGAGGCCGCAGAAACCGTGGCCGAATCGCGCCGTGGCCGACGTCGTGAGACGGTGGACCAAGACCGGCCCCCCCGCGCGAAGCGCCTTGGAGTGCGGCGGGAAGTCGGACGCCACGCCGCTATGAAGCAACGAACGAGGCGGCACGGATAGGAACCGCGAGGAGGCGGGGCGGGGACGCCCGCTGTTTGTGCAACCGAGGACGGCCGCCCTACGGTTTCGCCCAGGCCAAACGTTCCACCGCGTCACCGCGGCGGCCACGAGGCTCCGTCGGCCACTCCACGCGCTACTTCCCCGCGACGGCGGGGACGGGCCTCGTCGGCAGCGTTCCCGCCTTCGCCTGCCCGCTCGTGCTGCGCCACGCGGACAACGGGAGCAGTCCGATCCCGATGAATGCCAGCATCGCGCCGGCGAACGACAGCAACCCGATGAACGCCGCGTCGGTGAATCCGTACGCGTGCAACCCCACGCCGAGCATGTTCGTCCCGAACCACGACCACGCGACCACGATGTTGCCGAAGATCGCCAACAGGTTCAGCCCGCGGTCACGGACCAATCCGCCCATCCGGCAGTGCAGCACGAGCGCGTTCCACAACACGATCATCAGCGCCCCGTTCTCCTTCGGATCCCATCCCCAGAAACGACCCCACGATTGGTCCGCCCAGATTCCGCCCAGCACCGTTCCCGTGAAGCTGAACAGGATCGAGAAACACAGGATGCCGTACACCATCCGCGTCAGGTTGCGCCCGTCCTTCTCCTGCAGAACCTTCGTGAACACGCCCAGGCCCACGTAGAACAGCCCGAGGAAACCCGCCACCAGCGTCGACGCGTAGCCCAACGTCACGATCGTCACGTGCGTCGCCAGCCAGAAGTTCGTGTCGAGCACCGCGCGCATCATCTCCATCGTGTCGCCCGCCAGCGACAGCATGTGCGCCACGATCAGGCTGGCGAACCCGAGCAGCGCGGCGACGGCGATGCCGATGGCATTCTTCCAATAGTGCTCCAGCAACAAGCCGAGACCGACCGCTCCCCAGCCGATGAAGATCGCCGAGCTGTAGAGATTCGTCACCGGCGGTCGTCCGCCGATCAACATGCGCGACACCAATCCCGCGTTGTGCACGAGGAACGCGACCACCACCAACCACCAGGCGGTGCGCAGGATCGTCGGCCAGAGCCCCACCCAGTACGCGCACGCCAACACGAACGCGAGGACGTACATCAACTGCGCGGAGTAAAACGGCTCGGTCCGGTAAAACGTCGTCTCCCACGCCACCTTCGAAAGTTCCGCCGCGAACGGCCGGTCCAAGGTCGCGCGATAGTCCGCCACCGCCGCGTTGAAACCCGCCGTGTCGTTCGCGCGGTACGCCGTCGAGATCGCCGCGAACCGCGCGATCGATCGGTGCATGGGCACCGTGCCCACGGATTCGATCATCTGCTCCGCCTCTTCCTGCGGCAGCGGCTTCTTGCCCATGATGTGCGTGAACAGCGGTCCCGGAATCGATGCCTGCAACAACGCGTCGCCCATCCGCAGCCAGCCGTCGCCCTCTTTTTCCGCGTGGTCCGGCGGCAGGATCAAGGGCGCCCGCATCCCATCCATCGCAAGGTAACGCTCCGAATACTCGAGCATCGCGACGAGAGCGTTGGTCTGGAAATCCATGCCCTTCATCCGCGACTTGAATGCCAGGGTACCCGCCGGGATCGACGCCTGGTATGCCGCCAACTCCGCGGCGAAATTCGTACCGCGCATCGGCTGGATCGTGTTCTGCAACCGCATGTAAAGCGTCGCCGCGTTGTGCAGTTTCAACACCGCCTGCTCGAAGGTCGTGCGCGTCGTCGCCGCCTTCTCCTCCGCGGGAGCCACTTGTTCGACCAGATTGCTGAACCTCGGTTGCAGCCGGTTCCACGAGTAATGCTTCCCGTCGTCGTCGCCCGAAGGATCCAGCGGCAGCCCGAACAACGCCTTCAGGTCGGGATGATCGATCCGGAAAACCCGACGTGCGTCCGCCGCCTCGGGTTTCAGCATCAGCTCGAGCATCCACGGCATGGCTTCCATCGTGCCGCCGGCCTTGTCGTCCGGAAGCGTCTGGCGATTCCGGATCTGCATCAGCGAATTGCGCGCCACGGAATCGAAGGGCTGCACGCGGCCGTTGAAGACGACGGGCAACCGCCCGAACTCCGCGACGGCCATGCCCGGCTCTCTCTTCGGCACGATTCGCGACACCGCGCAACCGAGCGCGACCAAGGCGACCAACCAGGGGATCCAGCGTTTCATCGGATTGTTTCCTTGGGTTCAACGGCCTCTCGCCGCGGCCGGGACGACCGTCGGGGGGGTCTGCGTCGCGGCCGACTTCTTCTGCTTCCCGATGAAGCCAACCAACATGATTGCGAAATGGAGGAGCATCCCCCCGAAGATCATCGCCGTGGAAAGGTACGGCCCCAGCCACGACGGATTGCGCACGACCTGGAGACCGCTGAACTGGCCCAGCAACTCGCGGTTCATCTGTGATTGGTAAAACGTCAGGCCGCCGTAGCGCAGCGGGTTGTTCATGTAGATATCGACCTCGCGATGCTCGCCCGTACCCGGGTTGTCGATCCGCACCCGGCTCTGGAAGTTGCGCGGGATATCGGTACCCCGGTACACCTCGTGGTTGATCTTCAGGAGCGTGAAGCTGAACGGAAGGTAGAGCCGCTCCGGACGGAGTTCCGCGCGCCACGTCGCGCCATCCGCCTCGATCTCCTGGTTCGAGATCTGGCCCGACATCAACCACGTGCCCAGCGCGCCTTTCTCACCCGACAATTCGATGACCGCCGCCGGCATGTTGCGGTGGTCCATGTCGCGGACCGGCGGCAACCGGTCGACGATCGCCTTCCGTCCCACGCCCTCGCTCGCGGCGGGTTGGCGGTTGGTGTGGACCATCGGCGCGCGGGTCCGCGACGTGGAATTCTGGTACCAATCGCGGACCCGGACCACAAACGGCAGCGACGGGTGCCGGATTTCCGCGCCGTCCTTGAGCATCGACGCGGGGATCGAGACCACGCTCTCGCGGTCGGTTCCCGGCACGTCCTTCGCGAACACGAGTTCCTGCCGGTCGACGTGTTCGCTGTAAGCCTTGGTCTCGCCCTCGAAGAAACTCAGGTTGCTCTCGGTCGACAAAAGGTCCGTGAACACTTGTCCGACGATCATCAGCACCACGCCGGCGTGGGTGAGCAGGATGCCCGTCTTGCGCCAGCTCAACTTGAGTTTGGCAATGTGCGCGCAGAGCAGGTTGACGAGCAGGAGCCCGCCGATCAGGTAGCCGCCCGGGAACACCGGGATGCGCGGGTGCGCCTCGTAGGCCTCGGGCGGAAGCGGGTCGAGATTGAGGAAGACCAGATGCGAGGCCTTGCGGACCGCGGCGTTGATCGAGATCTGGTCGACGAAGAACGCCTTGAAGAATCGTTCCTGCACCAGATAGAGACCCATCGGTTCCTGGGCCAGCGTGCCCAGGAAAACGAGCACGATCCCGCACGCCAATAGCGCCACCGCAAGGCGCACGGAGCTCAGGACTTTGACGAGTCGCGACAACATCGGGATCATTCTAGACGCTTCTCGGACGCCGTGCATTCCATGATTTTCGCGGCCGTGAATCCACGGCGCGTCAGAGCTTCACCGATTCCACGAACTTCACGAAATTCGCGCGCTCCCTCGACACCAACGCGTCGTCGCCCTTCAGCTTGAAGAACCAAGTCTTGTCGCCCGACGGCACGATCGCCCCGAGGATGCGCTCCTTGCCGCCCGCAAGATCCACGAGCGTCCCGGAACCGCCGCCCGCCAACTTCAAGGGCTTCGAATCCTTCGCGAGGGTCGTTTCGTCGGTCGGCGCGATACCTATCTGCCCGCGCCAGCGATTCACGTTGGCGAGCAATCCGCCGGCGGCACCCGAGAACGAGGAGACCGAAACGTCGCCCGGAACGCCGCCGTCCGCCGCGATCTCGAAGCTCGCGAGGCGCATCGGCTTTTGCCCGGCCGTCTTCCAACCCGAGGGCACCTGCCATTCGGGCAGTCCGTCGGCTCCGGCGGGCGGCGCCGCGGACACGTCCGGCGCGGGCGAGGCGGGTGCCGGTCGCGCGGTCTCCTCTCCGTCGCCCGGGCCCGTCTTTACCGAAGCCACCCATCCGATGAACTTCGCCTTGTTCTCCGCCACCAGCGCGTCCTCGCCGAACGCCTTGAAGAAAACCGTCAGGTTGCCCACGGGCCACATCACCGCGAGGGTCCGGCCCCGGTACTTGTCGTCGATGACCTTCTCGTCGCTGGCCAGATCGTAGATCACGCCCTTCGATTGCCCGATCTTCACCGGTGCCTGGAGCGCCGCCAAAGCGCCGGCCTCCACGGTCGACAGCTTCAGTTGCTGGCGCCAGCGATTGACGTTGTCCAATTCCGAGCCGGCCTTTTCGCCGAGCGCGACGACGGAAATGTCGACCGAACGCCCGTCCGGCGAGACCACCGCGTAGCTCGCCATCCGCATCCCGCTTTCGTTGGCTTTCTCCTTCCAGCCCGACGGGACCGTCCACGGCACGGTCGTGCGTTCCTCCCGCGGCGGGGCCTCGGGTTTCGCCTCGGGTTTCGCGGACGCGGTCGACGGGATGTCTTTCGGGACCTCGATCACCCGCACTTCGTCCTTGTGACACCCCGACGCGGCGATCGCGGCGGAGGCAACGAGGACGACTATCAACAATCGGCTGGACTGCATCCCGCGACTCAACCGTCCCGTCGTCGCCCGCGCAAGGCATCGGTGCGGAACGCGACGCGCCACGCGCACCGCGGGCCACGTAGCGCGGGCGTCCCCGCCTGCGGTATCCGCGGACGTCCCGCCTGCGCGAGACCGTAGGGCGGCCGTCCCCGGCTGCACACACAGCGGGCGTCCCCGCCCGCGCGAGACGTCGGTGGGGCTCGTTGCGAATCACAAGGGCTGGGCTCGGTCCACCGTCTCACGACGGCCGCCACGCCGCCCCACTTCCACCGCCCACTCATCGTTCCCATGAGCGGTTTCCGAAGCGATCTCCGGAACGCGTGCTTGTTTGCTGGGCCACGGCCGGTTAGCCCTTTCGCGTGCTTCAGGGCTATGATCCGAAAGGGTTCTACGACGAGATGTTCGCGGCCGACTCCCAGCCGCGCCGGCACTACTCCAAATTTCGCCAACTCTTCGACGACATCGCGCCGACCGACTTCGGGCAGCGATGCGACGAGGTGGATCTCGCGTTCCTGCGGCAGGGCGTGACGTTCAACGTCTACGGCGACTCGAAGGGCACCGAACGCATCTTCCCCTTCGACCTCGTTCCCCGCGTCATTCCCAACAGCGAATGGGAACTCCTCGAGCGCGGGCTGATCCAGCGCATCACCGCCCTCAACCTTTTCCTCCACGACATCTACCACGAGCAGAAGATCGTGAAGGACGGCGTCATACCGCCGTATTATATCCTCTCGGCCCGCCACTTCCGCCGCGAGTTCGTCAACTTCCAGGTCCCGCGCGACATCTACATCCACATCTGCGGCACCGACCTGATCCGCGGCGCCGACGGCCAATGGATGGTGCTCGAGGACAATGGCCGCACTCCGTCGGGCGTCAGCTATGTCCTGGAGAACCGCCAGGCCCTCAAGCGGACGTTCCCCACGATGTTCGAGGAGATCGGCGTCCGGCCCGTCGACCATTACCCGCAGGAACTCCTCAAGACCCTGCAGCACGTCGCGCCCGCCAAGGCCGTCGATCCCACCGTCGTCCTCCTCACCCCCGGGCCCCATAACAGCGCCTATTTCGAGCACACCTACCTCGCCCGCCAGATGGGCATACAGATCGTGGAGGGACGCGATCTCATCGTCCGCGACGCGCGGGTGTTCATGCGCACGACCAAGGGCCTGCAGCCGGTGCATGTGATCTACCGCCGCATCGACGACGATTTCCTCGACCCGACGGTGTTCCGTCGTGATTCAGCGCTCGGCGTGCCGGGACTGATCAGCGCCTACCGCGCCGGGAACGTGTCGCTCGCCAACTCGGTCGGCACCGGCCTCGCCGACGACAAGGTGATGTATTATTTCGTGCCGCGGATGATCAAATACTACCTCGACCAGGACCCGATCATCCCCAACGTCCCGACCTTCCTGGCCTCCGAGGACAGCGACCGGAAATACATGCTCGAGAACCTCGACAAGCTCGTGGTGAAGGCCGCCAACGAATCCGGTGGCTACGGCATGCTCATGGGCCCGCGGGCCTGCGCCGAGGAACGCGCGAAGTTCCACGCGGCGATCCAGGCGGATCCCCGGAATTATATAGGACAGCCGATGATTTCCCTGTCGACGCACCCGACCCATGTCGGCGACGGCGCGTTCGAGGGCCGGCACGTCGATCTCAGGCCTTTCATCCTGTATGGGGAGAAGACCGTCATCGTTCCCGGCGGACTCACCCGCGTCGCCCTCACCAAGGGATCCCTCGTCGTGAATTCCTCCCAGGGCGGCGGCAGCAAGGACACCTGGGTCCTCTTCGGCGACGAATGACCGGCCGGCCGCATCCAAACCCACGACACCTTATAGAGCCCCATGCTTTCCCGAGTCGCCAATAGCCTGTACTGGATGGCCCGCTACATCGAGCGCGCCGACAACATCGCGCGGATCGTCGACGCAAACCTCCAGTTGCTCATGGAGTCGCGCCGGGTCGGCCCGGAAGAGTCCGGCGCCCATTGGGCCCCCGTCGTCGAGAGCACCGGCGACGAGGAGGCATTTGCCGCGGTCCATGCCCTGGCCACCGGCACGAGCGTGACGGACTTCCTGATCTTCGACGTCCGCAACGGCAACTCGCTGGTGTCGTCGGTGAACCAGGCCCGCGAGAACGCGCGCATGGTCCGCGACCAGGTGCCGGGGGAGATGTGGGAGGAACTCAACCGGCTGTATCTCTACGTGCGTTCGGCGGAAGCGGCCTCGATCTGGGAGGACAATCCCTTCGCCTTCCTGCAGCAGATCCGCTCGAGCGCGCTGACGTTGCTCGGCATTAGCTATGCCAGCACGCCTCACAACGAGGGCTGGCATTTCCTCCAGGCCGGCAAATTCCTCGAGCGGGCCGACAAGACCACGCGCATGCTCGACCTCCGCCACGCCTCGCTCCCGCGGACCGGCATGCCCGGTCCCATCAGCCAGGCCGACGCCCTCGGCTGGGCCGCCATCCTCCGCTCGTGTTCCGCGTGGGATGCCTACAAGGCGATCCATGGGAGCGCCGTCCACCCGCGCTGGGTCGCGGAATACCTGCTGTTGAGCGACGAGTTCCCGCGCTCCCTGAAATTCTGCGTCGAGCGTCTGGACGCCTCGCTCCGCGCCGTCTCCGGCGTCGCGGCGCGGCGATTCAGCAACGATGCCGAGAAATTCAGCGGCCGTCTCCTCGCCGAGCTCCAGTTCGGCACCATCGAGGAAGTCTTCCAGACCGGCCTCCACGATTACATCGACCAGATCCAGACCCGGTTGAACCAGATCGGCGACGAATTGTTCCGGGCCTATATCTTCCAGCCGTTCGTCAATCTCGAGGACGAGATCATGGTGCAGCAGGAATTCCAGCAGCAGCAGTGAAGGGAGGAAGTTTCAAGTTTCAGGGTTTCAAGTTTGAAGACGGGCTGGTCCCCGGATGAACTGGCTCGCCCATCTCCATCTGGCGGGACCCGGTTCCGCCGACCGCGTCGGAAGCATCCTGCCCGATCTCCTCTCGGCCCGCGACTTGGCCGCGTTGCCCGGCCAATTCCGCGACGGCATCGATCGACATCGCCAGGTCGACTCCTATACCGACACCCATCCGGTATTCCTCCGTAGCAAGCGCCGCATCGATCCTCCCTTCCGCCGCTATGCCGGGATCCTGGTCGACGTCTTTTACGATCATATACTCGCCACCGATTGGGACTTATACGCCGAGACGCCGCTCCCCGTGTTCGCGGCCGATGTCTATAAATCCTTCGACCTCCACCTCCACGAGCTCCCGGTCGAAGCCCGGGCACGAATGGAGCGGATGCGCGATGGCAACCTCTTCTGTGCCTACCGCGACATCGTCGTGATCCGGGAAGTCCTGCAAAGCATGTCCGCGCGGCTCCGGCGTCCGTTCCCGCTCGACGACGCCGTCGCGATTTTGGAAGCCCGACGCGAGGACTTCCGGGCGGACTTCCGCGAATTCTTTCCCGACGTAGCGCGGGCGTCCCGCCTCCGGTAGCCG
Organism: Verrucomicrobiota bacterium; assembly: GCA_025363585.1. Classification (GTDB taxonomy): domain Bacteria; phylum Verrucomicrobiota; class Verrucomicrobiia; order Limisphaerales; family UBA9464; genus UBA6176. The sequence goes on from JANYDN010000184.1 coordinate 30,400, forward strand.
CGGCCATCTCGCCTGCGCCTGCTGGCGGCGGTTCGACGTAGAGCGGCCGTCCCCGGCTGCGCAATCAGAGCCGTCCCGGCTCGTTCCGCAGCCTTCCAAGCAAGAATCCCATCCCGCGACCCTCTCGGCGCGGGCGGGGACGCCCGCGATTTGTGCAGCCGGGATAGCCCGCCGGAGCCAGGCGAAGGCTGGGGCCGGCCGCCCTACACCGGTGACTCCGGCCTCGCCTCGATTCCGCGACGCGATACCCTCGCCCGATGAATCGACGCGCCCTCCTCGTCGCCGCCCTCATGGCTTCGCCCCATGTCATGAACGCGGCCCCTCCTTCCGGAACTACGACCGCCCAGGGAATCTCCGCCGAACGAATCCTCGCCCACACACGTGTCCTCGCGTCCGATGACTTCGAGGGACGCGGTCCCGGGACGCCCGGCGAGGAAAAGGCCGTCGCTTATATCGCCGGACAATTCCGTGCCATGGGCCTTCAACCGGGCGGGGCGGACGGCACTTGGACCCAGGACGTCCCCATTGTCGGCGTCTCCTCCGACGTGTCCCTCTCCCTCTCCGAGCCCGGTGCCAACGCCTCGCGCGCGTTGTCGTTCCCGCAGGAATTCGTCGCCTGGTCGCCGCGACTCGAGCCCACCGTCGCGGCCAACGACACCGAATTGGTCTTCGTCGGCCACGGCGTGGTCGCGCCCGAATACCAATGGGACGATTTCAAGGGCGTCGATGTGCGCGGCAAAACCGTGCTGATACTCGTCAACGACCCACAGGTCCCGGATCCGAAGGACGCGTCCAAACTCGATCCTCGGGTCTTCAAGGGGAACGCGATGACCTATTATGGCCGCTGGACCTACAAGTTCGAGGAAGCCGGCCGCCGCGGTGCCGCCGCGGCCATCATCATCCACGAGACGAAGGCGGCCGCCTACCCGTGGTTCGTCGTCGTCAACTCGTGGGGACGCGAACGCTTCGATCTCGAGGGCGCGTCCGATCCCACCGTCAAACTCGCGGGCTGGCTTCATCTCGACGCCGCCAAACGCCTTTTGGAATCCAATGGCCTTGCCTATGAAAAGGCGCTGGCCGCCGCGAGCCGCCGCGATTTCCATCCCGTGGCATTGAAGCAACGGGTTTCGTTCACCAGCCGGCAGGAAATCCGCCAAGTGAAATCCAAGAACGTGCTCGCGGCCCTGCCGGGATCGGACCCGGCGTTGCGGGACCAGTGGCTGGTTTATACCGCGCATTGGGATCACCTGGGCCGCAACCCGAAGCTCGAGGGCGACCAGATATTCAACGGCGCGGCGGACAACGCGATCGGCACTGCCGGGTTGCTGGAGATCGCGCGGTCATTTGCCGACGCGCCCAAAAGGCCGCGGCGTTCCGTCCTCTTCCTCTCCGTGACGGCCGAGGAACAGGGACTCTTGGGCGCCCGGTATTATGCCGCGAACCCGTTGCACGCGCTTTCAAAGACCGCCGCGAACATCAACATCGACGGCCTCAACCAATGGGGCCGGACGGCCGACCTTCGGCAGATCGGGCAAGGCAGCTCGACGTTGGACGAGGTATTGGCCGGGGTCGCAAAAGGCCATGGCCGCAAGGTGCTGCCCGACGCCCATCCCGAGCGCGGCGTCTTCTACCGGAGCGACCACTTCGAGTTCATGAAGAAGGGTGTTCCCGCGATCTATATCCATGCCGGCGACCAATACATAGGGAAGCCCGCCGGATACGGGGAATCCAAGGTCACGGAATACATCGACCACGACTACCACAAGCCGAGCGACGAGGTGAAACCGGACTGGGATTTGTCGGGCGCGGTGGAGGACGCCACGGTCCTTCTGGAAACCGGACGACGGATCGCCGACACCCGGCGCCTGCCGGCATGGAAGCCGGGAAGCGAGTTTCACCGATAGGGGGCGATCCCGCGTCCGCGCATGCGCGTCACACAAAGCCGTCCCAGCCTGTAGGCCGCGTGCCCCCACGCGGCGATCGCGCTGGGATTCGTGCCCGATGAATCCCTGTTTGTCGGTCCCCACAACGCCGGGTCAGGGGACCCGGCCTACAAGCGGATCGACGCGCCCGAATAATTCCGGCTTGGCGCGGTTCCGGGGCGCGCATTATTTCCCCGAGGGACTTCCCGCGACCGCCACCGCACCCGGCTTCGGGGTGCCGGGGGAACCGTTGAGGAGGGCGTATACCTTGGTGAATTCCGCCCCCAGAAACAGGATGATGGAGGAATAGTAGACCCAGAGGAGCATCGCCACGAGGGAGCCCGCCGCCCCATAGGCGGAAGTGGTCGCCTCCCGGCCAAGGTAATAGCTGATGACGGATTTGCCCGCCGTGAACAGGACGGCCGTCAGGAAGGCCCCCATCCAAACATCGCACCAGCGGGTTTGGACCAACGGCAGGAACTTGAAGATCATCGCGAAGAGCAACACGGCCACGGCGAAACCGAGGACTTGGTTGACCAGAAGCTGCAGCGTGTCCGACATCGGGAGCATCGTGCCCAGGCGGCCGGCCAAAGCATGGATGGCGGCGGAAAAGACCATCGACACCAGGAGCAAAAACGCCACCACCAGCACCATGGCCATGGAAAGGACGCGTTCCTTGACCAATCCCAGGATGTTTCTACCGGGCTTTGCCTGCATTCCCCAGATGGTGTTCAGCGCGGCCTGCAATTGGCCCACCAGGCCGGTGGCGCCGAACACCGGAATCCCGATCCCGATGATGGATGCGACCAGGCTGGAACCCCGATGCTGCACCGCGACCATCGACGAGACCGTCTTGGCCGCAACCGCGCCCATCAGGCCCTCGATCTGCTGGCTGATCTCCCCCTGCACCGCCTCGCGCCCGAAAAACAGGCCCGCAACCGCCATGACGATGATCAGGAACGGGGCGATGGAGAAGATGGCGTAGTAAGCCAAGGCGGCGCTGAGTCGCAACGCCTCGTCCGCGAAGAAGGCCTTGTAGGTCTCCATGCCAAGCCGCTTTGCGGACTTGCCGTTGAGAACGAACTCATTGCCCGTCATATAGCTATTTGGAAATCGCCGACCGAGATCTCAACAAGGCGCGCGTCCAAAACCAACGCCACCCTTTGGTCCGATGGAATGCCGCGCGGATGTGTCCGGAAGGTTCACGCGGGCGACAACCGGCAAAAGCAATGACGTCCGACGCGCGCCACCGGGCGATGGCCGACCGCCCAATAGGGAAGCTTGCCCATGATGGCATAGTGATCCGCGTTGTGGGCGTGGCGGGTGTGGGATGGTTGCGACGCGATCTGGAGGGCCAGCGCCCATTGGGATTCCTGTTTCATGCGGACGATCAATGCGGCCGGGGTCGTTCGGTTGAGGCACGAGAAGTGCGCGGGCCGCGTCAACACGGAGGCCAGGGTCTGGTTCTCCCCCGCCTTCCTGCGGCGCTCGCAAATGACTTCCCAAACGGCCTCCATTCCCTGCCGGCCCTCGCCCCTCGCCTCGCCGCAGAGCACCGCGGCGACCAATTCGAGCTCGGAGGCGACTTGTCGGGGAGGAAGGGAATTGGACGGGATCTGGACGTTCCTCGGGGCCGAAGAGACCCGAACGGGGCCACTCGGGACGGCCGGACTCTTCGGCAACCGGCTCGCTCGCGAATCCGGCGGAATCTGCCCAGTGCGCGTCTCGGGCGAAGCGGTCTGCCCGCGCGTCATGAGGACGCAGAATACAACAAACACCAGACCCCGGAGACCTCGTTCAATCGCCGGTTTCATCAGGCCCACCGGTCGCTTCAAGCATGCCGGCCGTGATCGGCAGTCGGCTGCGGCGTTGGGGCGACGCCCGAATCCGCGCCGAACCCGCCTTTTACTATCCTCAAAACCAAGAATTCGTCAGTGTGTCCTCGGCGAAAGCCGCCCGAGGCGTCTCATTCATCCGGGTGATTTCGCATGGGCAAGCCGCCTTCCTCCACGCTACATATTGCATCGCTGGCTCGGAATGCATCGCAACGGGTCAACATCCGCGGACTTCAAATTGAACCCACCTTGAGACGAACCGTGCATTATATACCATTCGAAGCCGGCTTGATCCCACTTGGCAACCCGCCTGCAAGGGCCCGCACATGTATCTGACCGGGCTCGGCACCGCCGTTCCAGTGCGGGGCTTCAGCCAAGCGGAATGTCTGGAGGCTTTGGAGGCAGCGCCCCAATTCCCGCAACTCAAACCCCGGTCCCGGGAATTGCTCCGGAAGGTTTTGTCCGCCGACAACGGCATCGCGAAGCGGCACTTCGCCGTGACGGCCCTTGAGGAGGGTTTCGTCCTGACGCCGGATGCCTTGCACGCGCGTTTCGTCCGTCATGCGCCCACCCTGGCCGCGCGGTCCGCCGAACAGGCCATGGCAAAGGCCCGGCTCCTTCCCAACGAGGTCGACGCCGTCATCGTCAGCACCTGCACCGGATACCTATGTCCCGGACTCTCCGGCCACGTGATCGAGGCGCTCGGCCTTCGTCCCGATATCCAGGCGTTGGATCTGGTGGGCCAAGGCTGTGGGGCGGCCCTGCCGAATTGCCGCGCGGCCTCGGCACTGCTTGCGGCAGGCCAAGCCCGGCACGTGCTGTCCGTCTGCGTCGAGGTCTGCAGCGCCGCCTTTTATATGGATGACGATCCGGGCGTCCTGATCAGCGCCTGTCTATTTGGTGACGGGGCGGCCGCGGCCCTGTGGTCCGCACGACCCTCCGCGCATGCGCGCCGGGTGGAATGGACGACGGCGAAGAGCGTCGTGAGTCCCGCGGAACGCGACAGCCTCCGTTTCGAACAGCGCGGTGGAATGCTGCGGAACATCCTGAGCCTGGGCGTTCCCAAGCTTGCGGCACGGCATGCCGGGACCCTGCTCGACGAAATGCTGGACGGGGATTCGCCGACGCGCACGGAAGTCGTCGGCTGGATCCTGCACGCCGGCGGACGCGAGGTCCTGGCGGCATTGCAGAGGCGACTCGGACTGACGCCGGAGGATTTGAGGCCGAGCACCGAGACGCTGCGCGATTTCGGGAATCTCAGCAGTCCCTTCGTTTTCTTTGTCCTCGATCGCGCGCTCGCCCAAGGTGCCCCGGGCGGCTGGTGGTGGATGTGTTCCTTCGGCGCAGGATTCAGTTGCCACGGCGCGTTCCTGAAAGTGGATTGACCCGTGCGCCGCCGTGTCGAACCGGAATTGCTCGATGACCTCCCTGCCGACGATCCAACGGCAGTGCGGTCGCGTTCGGATCTGCAGCGCCTCAATCCCATCATGAGGCACCCGCGCATCCTGGCGCGCCTGATCCGCGGTCATGTCGACGAGGCGATCGTGCGTCGCCGACCGATCCGGTTGGTGGAGCTCGGCGCGGGGGACGGAACATTGCTGCTGCGGTTGGCGCGCGAATGGTCGGCCCGCGGCGCGAGCGTCCAGGCCACGTTCCTGGACCGACAAGGGCTCGTGTCGGCCGAGACCGTTCGTTTGTTCGCCGCGTCCGATTGGACCGCGAGCAACGTGGTGGCCGACGCGTTCGAGTGGTTGAAGCAATCGGCTCCGGTCGCGGACGTCATGGTCTCCAACCTGTTCCTTCACCATTTTCCAGACGAAAGACTTCAAGAGCTCCTTTGCATGGCGGCCGCCAGGACCAATCTATTCGTCGCGTGCGAACCGTGCCGCGCGCCGTTGGCCATGGTCGCCTCCCGGTTGCTTTGGTTTGCCGGGTGCAATGCGGTCACGCGGCACGACGCGGTCGTCAGTGTCCGCGCCGGATTCGTCGGCCACGAACTGTCCGCCCTGTGGCCGTCGGGTTCCGGTTGGACCCTGGGCGAACGACCCGTCGGATGGGTGAGCCACGGTTTCCTCGCAAGGCGAAATGCCTGAAGCCATCACCATCGTGGGCGGGGGCTTGGCGGGCCTGACGCTCGGCATCGGCCTGCGGCAACGCGACGTTCCCGTGACGCTCTGGGAGGCGGGACATTATCCGCGGCACCGGGTCTGCGGCGAATTCATCAGCGGCGCCGGGCTGGATTCCCTCTCCCGACTCGGCCTGCTCGGCGGCCTCAAGGAACTGGGAGCCATCCCCGCCGGCACCGCGGCGATGTTCTCCGACGGGAGGCCCACGGTCCTGCATGCCCTGCCCCGACCCGCGCTATGCGTTTCGCGCCTCGTGCTGGACGAATGGCTCGCACTGGAATTCCGGCGCCTCGGTGGCGAACTGCGGCTCGATGCCCGTTGGCTGGGCGACTGCGGCCCCGGGACGGTGCGTGCCAGTGGCCGGCATGCGGAGCCCACGGCGGATGGATGGCGCTGGTTCGGTTTGAAGGCCCATGCCAGCGGCGTGAAACCGGAGGCCGACGTCGAGTTATACCTCATGCCCTCGGGCTACGTGGGCCTTTGCCGCGTTGGACCGGACACCGTGAATGTCTGCGGATTGTTCCGCGTGCGGAGCGCGGTGACCGATCTGGCGCGGCACTGGCGCGATTGGCTGGGAGGCGCGCCGGAATCGGCTCTGCACCGGCGCATGCTCGACGCAAACTTCGACGAGGATTCCTTCTCCTCCGTGGCTGGCCTTTGTCTAAGACCGGGTCGGGGAATTCTCTCCGCGGAATGTCGCGTGGGCGACGCACTCACCCTGATACCGCCCATGACTGGAAACGGGATGTCGATGGCGTTCGAATCCGCGGAATTGGCCGTGGAGCCGATCGCGAGGTTCCATCGTGGCGAACGAACCTGGGAAGAGACACGGCGGGAAATAGCAACCGCATGCGACCGGCGTTTCGCGCGAAGGCTTCGGTGGGCGGCCTGGCTGCAATGGGCCCTGTTCCAACCGGCGGCCCGTTCCGTGTTGTTGATGGCGGCCGCCCGCTCGAAATGGCTTTGGAACCATTCGTTCAACCAGACGCGCTGACATCAACGACGAGGCCACGACCCGGGCAATCGCTTTTACGGACGCGCCGGCCTCTTCCTTCCCCGCTTAATTGTCTGGGCCTTCCCGTCCTATACCGCGCGACGCTTTCGGCGAAGGGTCGTCGCGAGGTATTCGATCTTGGCGATCGCGGCCGGGAAGTCCGGCACCACGAAGTCATGGGGGTCGTCCCCCAGCCATGGCGACTCGATCATCACGCTCGTGCAACCCAAGGCCTGGGCCGCCTTGGCGTCCTCCCATTTGTTGGAAATGACGAAGGACCACTCCATGTCGAGACGCCACCGGAAGGCGGCTTCGAGGAACATTCCCGGCTGCGGCTTGTGGCACGGATGCGTCTCGTCGTCGTGGGGACAGATCATCACGTCGTCCACCATCAATTCGCGGTGAAGCAGGTCGTGCATGAGGCGGAGCTCGTCGCGGGTCACCTCTCCCCGCGCGACCGCCGGCTGGTTGGTGGTCCCGATCAGGAGGAATCCCATCCGCTTGAGCCGGGCCAGCAACGGGGCGGCGGCCCGGTTGACGTGGAACTGGTCCAACCGGAGCGGCGACATGGGTCGACCTTGTTGGGTCTCGCAAAGGTTCAGGAGGCCGTCGCGTTCGAAAAAAACCGCGGCTGTCATGGTGTGGGCACGGTATCGGAATGCATGTTGGACACTTGCGTGGAGAGTCGACCCACAAGAGCGAGCCGCGTGCCATCCGTCCCACGTTGGGGATTGGCCCAATTACATGGGGTTCCCGTATCCTTCCCGCCGCGCCGCCCCGCGGGGCGGTCATGGTTCGCAACGGTCACGACCCAATGTGCAAAGCAACTTGCATCAGGTGGACGTTGCCGGAACCAAGAAGAGCGCAAGAACGTCGGACCCTGTACCCTTGATTGGTTCCCTCACCGGATCCGGCAGCAGCCAGTCGGAACAAGATGGGGCGCCCATGCCCTTGAGCGCTCCGGGGAATACTACAATCCGATGGATCCGCACATCAGGATCCCCGTCGGCAGCACGTCCCCGCGCGTACGTCAGGGCGTGGATGTTGGTCGACCGCCGGCCATGTAAGCCCAACGAAGTCGCACCTGGAGATGAGATATCTCACGCCATTCCGGTCCGAGAGAAGCCATGCATGTGGGGCTGGCAAATACAGGTGAGTTTTCGGATGGCATGCATGTGTTGCCTCACGGCATTTCGCTTCCCCGGTCCCACCTGGCGTAAAAGCATCCTCGGTCGGCATCTACGAAGGGTCGCATGCCGGCATCTTTCGGTTTGAGCCCGCGTCGCGATCAATGCCAGTTTCGGCCGTGTCCTTTGAGCGCCAGGCGATGGTCCAACCTTTGCGCGAGCTCGCCGCGCGCGGCGCCTATGTCGGGACCTCGTCGTGGAAATACGAGGGCTGGCTGGGCCAGCTATACACCCCTGGCCGGTACCAATACCGGGGCAAGCTCGCGAGGACCCGCTTCGAACGCGGCTGCCTGGAGGAATACGCCGAGGTCTTCAAGACCGTCTGCGTCGACGCCGCCTATTATACTTTTCCCCGTCGCGACTATCTCGAAGGCTTGGCGGCCCAAGTGCCGGACGATTTCCGATTCGGGTTCAAGGTCACCGACGAAATCACCGTCCGAAACTACCCGAACATCGAGCGATTCGGCCTGCGCGCCGGGCACCCCAATCCCAATTTCCTGAATGCCCAACTGTTCGCGACGGCATTCCTCCTGCCGTGCGAGGCGATCCGCTCCAAGGTCGGCGTGCTCATCTTCGAATTCTCGCGCTTCGCGGCGAAGGACTACGCGAGGGGCGCGGATTTCGTGACGGATCTCGACCGCTTCCTCGCCGCACTGCCGGGCGGCTGGCCCTATGCGATCGAACTAAGGAATCGCCATTGGCTTACCCCGGAATATTTCCAATGCCTCGCGCGCCACGGCGTCGCCCACACCTTCAACTCCTGGACCGCGATGCCGCCGGTCGGCGAACAAATGTCGCTGCCCGGAAGCCGGCCGAATCCCGCGCTGGTGGCAGCCCGGATGCTTCTGAAACCGGGACGCTCTTATGAAGCCGCGGTCAAGGCGTTCGCGCCGTATGACCGCACGCGGGAAGCCGCCGAGGACGTCCGCGACGCCGCCGCCGACCTGATCAAGGAATCCCTACGGGCACGGCGCAACGGAACGTTCCTATACGTCAACAACCGCCTGGAAGGCTCGGCATTGAACATGATTGCCGCGATCCTTGCCCGTGTGCTCAAACATCATCCCGAGCTGTGCCAGCCCCACGGCCCGGATGAAGCCGCTTGAAAGCACGGCGTCGGCGAGTTTTTCGGCCCCTCGAACCCGCGCGGAGGAGGAGTCTTCCAAAATGCCCCATCCCAAGCCGTATCCATGCAGTAAGAAATCAATTGGGTATCACGCCAAGGCGCCAAGGCGCCAAGAATCCAAGCATTCCCGACCGAGCCGGGACGGAACCCTGCGGTCGCGGCATGGGAATTCTCTCACGCCAAGGGGGACCAAGGCCGGCCAAGAAGGCGGGAACGTGTATCGGGAACCAGAGATTGGA
>JANYDN010000201.1 GCA_025363585.1 Verrucomicrobiota bacterium
GGCGTATCCCCGCGCGTCCGACGGCATCCGTTCCGGCCTGAAGTCCGGACGCGAAGCCGCCACGGCGAAGGCCGACCGCGAGTTGGCCGCGCGGTCGAAGGCGGGCACGAACGCCGCCGCGCCGCGTGCCATGGCGGCGCCGGCGGCCAGCCGCGTCGACGGATCCGTGCTGACCGTGAGCGGCTACATCGTCGCGCACGAACGCATCGAGATCAGCCCGCGCTTCATGGGCGTCGTGCGCTGGATCGGCGTGCACAAGGGGGACGCGGTCACCAACGGCCAGGTGGTGGTGAAATTGGACGACGCCGAATACGTCGCGCGCCTCGCCGAGAACGACGGGCAACTGGCCGTCGCGCGCGTCGCGGTGGATCGCGCCCTCACGGACCTCCGCCGCGCCGAGGGACTCGTCGCCGGCAAGGTGGAGATGCAGAAGATGCTCGACGACGCGCGCCTCGCCCTGAGCGCGGCCGAGGCCGGCGTGAAACAAGTCGATGGCTCCCGGCGGTTGCTGGAGACGTGGATCGGGTGGTGCACGATCAAGTCGCCGGTCGACGGCGTGGTGGTGGACCGGTTGGTCGATGCCAACGAATTGGTGACGCCGCAGACGTTCGGCGGGGCCCGTGGACCCAGCACGTCGTTGCTCGCCGTTGCCGACCTCAAGGATCTCCAGATCGAGATCGATCTCGACGAGCGCAACCTCGCGAAGGTGTCGATCGGCCAGAAGTGCGTCGTGAGTCCGGAGGCGTATCCCGACCGCAAATACGAGGGCGAGGTCGCCGAGATCGCGCCGGAGGCGAACCGCCAGAAGGGCACGCTCCAGGTCAAGGTGCAGGTGTCGAAGGCGGACCGTTACCTCACGCCGGAGTTGAGCGCGAAGGTCGATTTCCTCGCGACGAAATGAAACCCGCCACCATCCCGCGGGTACTCGGGGCATCGATGCCCATGAAGGCGAAGTTGTTTCCCGCGCTCGCCGCGGTCCTGCTGATGTTCGGGTCCGGTTGCGCCGCGTACCGAAACCCGGACGTGACCCGGATCCGGATCTCCGGCCCGTCCGACGAAACGTTCACCGCGAAATATCGCGGCCAAAAGGGAACGGGCGACATCACCACCGAGATGCGATCCTCGGGGCCCGTGACCGCACTGGATGTTCCGGGCGGCACGTTCGAGTGCGAGATATCGCGTCCGCATCGCGAGGTGGAAGTGGGGGTCGAGTTTGTGCGCGCGGGGAAATCCGTCTATCGCACGACGGTGCCCGCGGGCTCGTCCGGGATCCGCGTGACGAACGCCGGTTTCGATTGGCGTCGCGAGACGTTCTGACGGGTGTCGCCTACTCGTGGTCCGAAGGACGAGGCGTTCCCATGAACTCGCCAGCCAGACTCGCGACGAAGGGAAGCCAACGATTCGGCCGGGTCGCGGAATCGGGGAGCGACAAAACCTCCACGGCCTCCCCGTGTTCTCTTCCCAGACTTTCCACCAGACGCCGCTTCTCGAGGTCGCGGTCGGCACCGAGAAGGACTTCGAGTCGTTGCTCCAAACGTTTCACTTCCGACGGCGGCGGCTTCCCGTTCCAGACATTCTGAAGCTGGCCCAGAGAATCGCGGGTGGACTGCATCTGGCGTTCAATCATCAGAATATCGCGCATAATCAGGGCTTCGGCGGAACCCTGAACCTGTCGGCGAACCTCACGTCGGAATGCCTTGTAGCGGTCCGCGAAAACATACGCCAGTTCGAGGGCCTCGGGGGCGGTTTCCGCCGACACGGCAACCTCGATCATCCACAGGCGCCGCGAGCTTCCGATTGTTCCCGTGATTTGGATCCGCCTCCGAAGCACCTTGAGTCGTTCGGAATTTGGGAGCGCCGCGATTCGGCCCGGTTGGTCTTTGTCGTAGGCGTCGCAAACACGGGGGAGTACCTGGAGTTGGATCAACGCCAGTTCCCCTTTTGTCCATGCGGGATCCGGTTCCGCCGCGGATTCCGCCGTGGATTCGTCCGGTTGCACGATCAACACCGCGCGTGCCTGGTAGAGCCGTGGCTCCACGAGGCATATTGCAATCCATCCGATGCCCAAGGCTGCCACCAGACAGGCGGCAACGGTCCTGAGTCGCCGGAAGGAAGTCGGCGCGGGAATCGGGTCGGCTGCGCCCGCAAGGCGGCGGATTCGCGAGGAAACGGAACCTCCGTCTGCTGCAAGCGCCATCGAGTCCCGCGCGGACTCGCGTTCGGCCAAGGCCAGCAATCCCTGCGCGAGCGATCGCGATTCGCCGAGCGCCGCGACCGCGAGGTCATCGCAACAAAGTTCCCGTTCGTCACGAATCCGTGCTGACACCCACCAGACGGCCGGATGGTAAAAGAGGACCGTCTCGACGAGGCGTTGGACCAGATTGACCGCGAAGTCGTGGCGCCGGATGTGCGCGAGTTCG
>JANYDN010000218.1 GCA_025363585.1 Verrucomicrobiota bacterium
GAAGGTCCGCGCCTCGGTCGATCCCGGGGCTATATATACGAAAGCGGTGTTGGGAACGCACGGAGTCTTGGGGGTCTCGGCGTTCCCTCCGAACCGCGAGAAGCGCCCCGGCTGGCGCGGCGGCTCGCGCGACGGCGTCACGTTGATGATGTATCCCAGCGGGACGGTCGCGGTGTTCGGCGTGCCGTTGATATAATACGAGAATGCCGGCTGCGGCTCGGTCGGACGCGGCTCGAAGCGAAGGGTTCCGGCGCCATCCACCGCCTTCACCCGAAACCTTACCAAGGTCCCCGTCGGTTGGCCGGGAACCGATGCCTTATACGAGCCGGCCTTGCCGCCGCCCAACACCCGCGTCATCGGCACGGAAACCTCCGCGGTCTCGCGTCCCGGGAACGCCGTGCGATACATGAGCACCGCCTGCGAGATGTCCCCGGCACCCGCGATGTCCGCCGTCACCACGGCCGGTTCGCCGGGAGCCGGCACCTTGAAAACAAGGTTGGTTATACCGGGCAACGGCTTCGCCGAATAGGTGTCGTTCCGCCGACCCGGGGTTCCCGCCGGTGCCTCGAATTGCGGCAACTTGGAACCGGCCCAATTCCACGGCGCTTCGCCCGATGCCGTCGGCTCGACCCGCTCGAGCGATGATGACGATCCGTCGGGCCCCACGGGCCACGCGCCGTCCGAGCCATATTTGACCGTATCGACGGGCTTTCCGGAGGCATCCGACAACTCGATGCGTTCGCCGTGATGACTTAGTTTGCCCGTGAAGTCCCCCGCCACCGGAATCTTGGTCCCGTATTGCGCCGCGAACCTGGCTCGGTCGCGGCAGACCACGAGATAGCCGCCCGCCGCGATACGGGCTCCTTTCGGGAACTTATAGTCGATGCCTTTCGTGAATGCCCATCCCGACAGGTCCGCCTCGGCGTCGCCCGGGTTGTGGAGTTCCACGTATTGCAGGCTCTTCCGGTCGTTGGGCGGGTGGTACATGATCTCGTTGATCACCACGCCGGGCGCCGCGGCCAACGCCGTGCCGAACCATGCCACGCAGGCCGCCAACGCGAGGCAACGAAGCCGAAGCCGGGATTTCATGAAATATGGATGGATTGATCGCTGCCGATGGCGATTGGTTCAAAGTCCGTGGCCCGCGATTCGAAATGGCGGTCGGGATCGGTCGCTTGCCGCCAGGATTGGATCAGGAATGCCATGGCCGGCGCTCCGCCCGCAAGGCCGGAAGCGGAAGCATGCAGTTGCGGCCGAAGAATTCCTCGCGCCAAGGGGGACCAAGGCCGGCCAAGAAGGCGGGAACGTGTATCGGGAGCCAGAGATTGGATCCCACCCTTCGGTGAATCGACACGCCGGCGGTCTTTGCCCCCTTGGATGGCCTTGGCCCGGCTTGGCGTGAGATAATTCCTCGGCCGCTACTGCATGGATACGGCTAGGAGCCCGTCTGAAAAGCAGGAAGGGGTCGGGCCTTGGCGCGAGGAATTCCCGTTCTTCGAACGAATCATTACGGCCGAAAGCCCGAAAGCCGGCTTCAGGAACAAGCCATGGACGGTCACGGACAACCCGTGTAGAGTCCAATGGCCGGAAAGTCGCTACCAACCGTCCATGCCCCAGAAATCCCTCGCCCTCAGGTTTGGCCCGGCGGCCCTAGCCGCGGGGATCGCCCTCGTGGCGGCCCGGGCCGCGGAACCGCCCGATGCCTCCAAAACCCCCGCCTGGACTGCGCCGCCGCGCGCCGCCCGCAAGGCAAATCCCGTCGCCGCGGATCCGAAGATCCTCGCCGAGGGCAAGGAACTCTACACCGCCGCCTGCCTCCCGTGCCACGGGCCGGCCGGCAAGGGCGACGGCACCGCGGCTTCGGCGCTGGAACGCGACGGCAAGCCCATCAAGCCGGGCAACCTTACCAATCCCGCGCTCTGGGACCAGCCCGACGGCGCCCTCTTCTGGAAAATCTCGGAGGGGAATTCCCCGATGCCCGCCTTCCAGGAGGCTTACAACGAGACCCAGCGATGGACCCTCGTGAACTACGTCCGGACCCTCGCCCCGGCCAAACCCGCCACTCCCAAACCCGCCACTCCCGAAGCCGCCAAACCCAGCGCAAAATGAATCCACGATCCCTTACCGCCGTGTCCGCGTGCGTCCTGTCGCTCGCGACGGGCGGCGCCCTGCTCGCGCAGTCCGCCGACGACAAGGACACCATCACGGTCCCCAAAAGGGAGTTCCAGCAACTCCTCGAGGAACACCGGCAGATGATGCAGGAGATGAAGGCCCTCAAGGCCCAGATCGGCAAGACCGCGACCCTCGAGAAATCCGTCGCCGACAACGACACGGCCATCGAGGACCTCGAGAAGCAGATCAAGGAAACCAAGCAGATCGCCAAGGACGCCGCGCAGGGCAGCACCAAATTCCACCTCGGGGGCTACGGTTCCGCGACCTATACCGCGCAGGACAACGGCGGCGCCAACGGCTTCGCCGCGACCTTCAACCCGATCTTCCTCTGGAAGATCAACGACAAGGTCTTCTTCGAGGGCGAGGCGGAGTTCGAGCTCGGCGGCACCGAGACCAGCACCGCGCTGGAGATGGCGCACATCTCCTATATAGCCAACGACTACCTTACCGTCAGCGCCGGCAAATTCCTCAATCCCGCCAACTATTTCGTCGAGCGCCAGCACATGGCCTGGGTCAACAAACTCCCCGACAAACCCCTCGCCGTGTACGACGGCCTCATGCCCGAGACCGAGGTCGGGTTCCAGGCCCGCGGCGCCGTTCCCGTCGGCCCGTTCAAGATCGGATACGCCGCCTACGTCGCCAATGCCCCGCAGCTCAAGACCGACCTCTCGTCTCCCGCCGACCTCGGTTCGCTCGAGTACAACAACTTCGACAACGTCGGACGCCACATCTCCACAGGCGGACGCGTCGGGATCCATCTGCTCCCGGAATTCGAGATCGGCTACGGCGCGCAGTACGCCGACGTCGCGCCGGTCGGGTACGGCCACTCGGTCAAGAGCTTCCTCCAGTCGGTGGACGCTAGTTATGTCCGTGATTCCATCGCCCTCAAGGGCGTCCTGAATGCCAAGGTGCAGTGGGTCTGGTCCCACATCGACCGCTTCGACTACGATCCCGCCGGTGGTCTGGGCGACGGTTTCGACCGCGCCATGAAGCGCAACGGCGGCTACGCGCAGATCGCGTATCGTCCCACCCACTGCGACATGGCGTTCGTCAAGAACGTCGAGTTTGTCTTCCGCTACGACCTCATCCAGCAGGCGAACACGCCGGTGGGAGTGGACGAGCGACGGAGCACGGTCGGCCTCGACTATTGGATCGGGCCCAGCACGGTCGTTAAGACCGCGTATGAGTTCGACCACCAGTCGGGCGCCAACGCCAGCCGCCACAACACCCTCCTGATCCAGTTGGCAACCGGGTTCTAAACCGTGAAAGGCAACATGCAATCCATCGAACGAACGCTCTCGAACCTCGCGAAGGTCCTTCTCCCGGTGCTGGCATTCGGGCTGGTCGTCGGCTGCACCACGCCGAAGGCCAAAGCACCGGCCGGCAAGTCCACCACGGCCGCGGCCCCCCAGGGAGCCACGCTCTGGGCGCAGAACTGCGGCTTCTGCCACAACAGCCGGTCCCCCGATTCCCTGGGCAACGCGCAGTGGGACGTCGTGACCGTGCACATGCGGCTCCGCGCCAACCTCACCGCCGACGACGCCCGGCAAATCTCCGCGTTCCTGCGCTCGTCCCACTAGCGGACGTGGCGGGGCGGAGTTTCAAGTTTCGAGTTTCAAGTTTGAAGCCTGCGGCATCCGCGGGCGTCTCGCCTGCGTCGGCCGTAGGGCGGGCGTCCGGCAATCGCGGGAACGCGAGGCTCCTCGCGCGAAACGCTTTCGGACTGCGGCGGGAAGTCGGACGCCCCGCCGCATTCCTCGCCCTTTCTCCATCGCCATCCATCCGAGTCCGCCCAGCCTCGACGCCCGCCCCATCCCGCCATCGTTTTGGCGAATGGTTGCCGGTCCATTTTGGATGAACCGGCGGCGCCTCCCATTGTCTAGGGTTCCCGCGTGAACGCCGTCCCCGTCGAACCCACGTGCCGAACCCGCGCCGCCACCCCGCCCCGTCCCTTCCCCGCCCCGACCGATCCCGCTTCCCATCCATTGCGCCTCGCCGTTGCCACCGAGGCCGACCGCGAGGCGATCGGACGCATCCGCCACGAGGTCTATGCGCGCGAACTCGGCCAACACGAGGTCCGCGACTCCGGTCGCCTCACCGACTCCCTCGACTCCTTCAATGTCTATGTCGTCGCCTGGATCGGCACCGAACTCGTCGGGTTCGTCAGCATCACCCCTCCCGGCGGCGGTTCCTATTCCATCGACAAATATACAAGTCGCGACCGGTTGCCCTTCGCCTTCGACGACCGACTCCACGAGGTCCGGCTCCTGACCGTGCGCGACGCCTGGCGCGGCCGGCCCGTCGCCGTGCTTCTCGTGTACGCCGCGCTGCGCTGGGTCGAGGCGCACGGCGGCACCCGGATCATGGCCATCGGCCGGCGCGAGATCGTCCCGCTCTACCGCAAGATCGGACTCGAGCCCGTCGGCATCGAGTTCCAGTCGGGCGCCGTGACCTTCGAAGTCCTCCAGGCCGGGGTCGCCGCGTTGCGCGCGCAGGCCGAGGTTCTCGCGCCGCTTTACCGCAGGCTCGAATCCACGGTCCACTGGGACCTGGACATTCCTTATAGGAAGCCATCCCCGTGCTTCCACGGCGGCGCGTTCTTCGAACGGATCGGCGAGCGTTTCGAAAACCTCGACCGACGCCACGACATCATCAACGCCGACGTCCTCGACGCGTGGTTCCCTCCGGCACCGGCCGTGCTCGAGGCGCTGCACGCGCATCTCGACTGGCTGCTGCGCACCTCGCCGCCGACCTCGTGCGGCGGCCTCGTCGAGGCGATCGCCGGCGCCCGCGGGGTCGCGCCAGACAACATCCTGACCGGCGCCGGGTCGTCGGACCTCATCTATCTCGCCCTGCGCCATTGGCTCAAACCCACTTCGCGAACGCTGTTGCTCGACCCGACCTACGGCGAATACGCCCACGTCCTCGAGCGCGTCGTCGGATGCGAGGTCGACCGCTTGGTGCTCCGGCGCGAGGACCAATACCGCGTCGATCCGGACGAATTGTCCGCGCGCCTCGCGCTTCGCCACGACCTGGTCGTGCTCGTGAACCCGAACAGCCCGACCGGCCGGCACATCGCCGGCGCAACGCTACGCAAACTCCTCGCCAAGGCCCCGCCGAGAACGCGGGTGTGGATCGACGAGACTTATATCGACTACGTCGGCACGGGCGAGTCCCTCGAGAGGTACGCGGCGCGGAGCGAGAACGTGATCGTGTGCAAATCGATGTCGAAGGCGTACGCGCTGAGCGGCGCGCGCTGCGCCTATCTGTGCGCGGGCGCGCACCAACTCGAGGAACTGCGCGCGATCACGCCGCCGTGGGCCGTCGGCCTGCCCGCCCAGGTGGCGGCGGTGAAGGCCTTGGGCGATCCCGAATATTATATCGGGCGCCATGCCGAGACCCATCGCCTCCGCGAGGCGCTCGGGCTGGGTTTGCAATCGCTGGGGATCGACGTCATCCCGGGCCGGGCGAACTATCTATTGGGCCACCTTCCCGAGGAGGGACCCGACGCGCGCGAGATCGTCGCCGAATGCCGCGAACGCGGGCTGTTCCTGCGCGACGCCTCCTGCATGGGAACCGCCCTCGGCCACCACGCGCTGCGCATCGCCGTGAAGGACGCGGAGACGAACGCCCGCATGCTCGCGATCCTCTCCGACGTAGCGCGGGCGTCCCGCCTGGCTCGGTCGTAGGGCGGCCGTCCCCGGCTGCACAAATCGCGGG
>JANYDN010000248.1 GCA_025363585.1 Verrucomicrobiota bacterium
ATCGACGAGTTGGTGACGGGCGGTTACATCGGGGCCAAACCCACCGCGCCTTCCGGAAAGCGTTTTTCAATCGATCCGAAGTCGATGCAGGTCGTCCTGGCCAAACCTTGATCCGGCAGTCGTCATGAAACACCGAGAGTCGCCGCCCAAAGTCCGCCGCGAGGCATTCACGCTCATCGAGTTGCTCGTGGTGATCGCCATCATCGCGATCCTCGCGGGCATGCTGTTGCCGGCCCTCGGCAAGGCCAAGGCCCGTGCCGAGCGGTTGAAATGCACGGCGCAGATGAAACAACTCGGACTCGGGTTCCAGTTGTTCCTCGTGGATCACAACGACCAAAATCCACCGGCCGTCTATCGCACGGGCGATTACCAGTACCAGTGGACGTGGGACGACATGCTGCACCGCTACATCGGTGGGTTCGACACGCAGGCGGACCTCATGCTGGGGATCACCGAGGGAACCAAGTGCCCGAAAATCCTCCAGTGCCCCGCGGACCGGAACAAGATCACCATCAGCTACGCGGGATACGGACAGCGGCGCACCTACGCGATGAACGGCGCGAACGTGACCAGCCCGGGGCCTCTCCCGACGCCGGTCCACGGGATCGGCGTGTACATCCAGAACAACAACGGGTCCCTGCCGCCGGAGGAACCGCCCGGGTACAAAAACAATCTCATCCTCGCGCCTTCGGACACGCTGTTGCTTTGCGAATTGCCGAACGGACGGAACATCGCGGGCAACGACTGGCCGTCGTTCTGTGCCGGGCCAACCGAAGGTTCGGGCAACCCGGGTGGTTTCAGCGCGGACTGCTTCCAGATTTCGAAGACCCAGTACGGCTACGGCAAGGCGGCGTACGGACTCCACGGGGAACGGTTCAACTACCTGTTCCACGACGGCCACGTCGGAATCCATCGCATCACCGAGACGATCGGGCGCGGCACGACGAACGCGCCGCAGGGAATGTGGACGGTCACGCCGGAGGATTGACGCGCCGGACGGACGCTCACGCCGCCACGCCCGCGTACGTCGGGTCACCGAGCCCCGCGAGTTCGCCCGTG
This sequence comes from Verrucomicrobiota bacterium, assembly GCA_025363585.1. Lineage (GTDB taxonomy): Bacteria > Verrucomicrobiota > Verrucomicrobiia > Limisphaerales > UBA9464 > UBA6176. Next base: position 1,060 of record JANYDN010000248.1, read on the forward strand.
CTGTCGGCGAATCGTTCGAGGTCGAGTCCGGCACGCCGCAACAGCGCGAGGTGGAGATTCGCCATCGGGGTTTTCTCCGGATAAACGAGATGCCGTCCGCCGGCGATCGTGCCGCCGCCGCCGCCGGCAACCACCAACGGGAGATTGACCGGGCTGTGCGCGTTGCCGTCGCGCATTCCCGCGCCCGACAGCACGATGGTGTTGTCGAGCAACGTTCCCTCGCCCTCGCGGATTCCCTTCAGGCGATCCAGGAAGTACGCGAGCTGCTCCTGGTGCCAGCGGTTGATGCGCCGGTACATCTCGAGCTTCTCCGGCTTGTTCTCGTGGTGGCTGATCTCGTGGAAACCACCCTGCACGCCGTCGAGGAACGTGAAGTCGCGTCCGCTCACCGAATTGCCGAACATGAAGGTCCCGACCCGCGTGGAATCGGTCCAGAACGCGAGCGCCAGGATGTCCAGTTGCAGCCGCACGTGCTCGGTGTGCTTGATGCCGCGCTCGCTCGCCTTGCCCGGATCCTTGAACGGGTCGAATCCCTCGAGGCGCTTTCCCACTTTCTCGATTTCCCGCAGCGCGAGCGGGTCCGCCAGGTATTCCTCCCGCTTCCGGCGCGCCTCGAACTCGATCCGCTTTTCAACGGCGCGCACCGACTCGAAATACTCGTCGAGCTTGCGTCGGTCGCCCACGCCCAGGCGTCCGCGTAGCCGACGCGCGTCCTCCGCCACCGCGTCCAGCACGCTCGCGTCGTTCCCCAGCGCCTCCGGACGATCCTTGGCCGCCGACCGGAACAAACGGTCGAACGCCATGCGCGGGTTGATCTCCTTCGCCAGCGGCGCGGTCGGCGTGGCCCAACTGATGTGCGCCCCGTACAACTGCGTGAACCCGACGTTGGTGTCCACGCCCGTCGAGGTCGGCTCGATGCCGAGTTCCAGCGACGGCAACGCCGTGAGGTTCCCGAAGCGTTGCGCGATCATCTGGTCCATCGACGTGTTGCCGGAACAGATCGCGCTTCCCGTGGTGCGGGTGATCGTGGTGCTCGTCAGCCACCCGCCGGTCTTCACGTAATGACCGTCGCCCGTGTTCGTCGCGGCATTCCAGAGATGGGTCGGGACGACGATGGCGTCGCGGTGGCGTTGGAGGGGCTCGAGGATCGGCGGGAGTTCGAAATCTTTCCCCCGGCCCTTGGGCGTCCACTGGTGCGGGTTGACGCCGTTCGGGGAATACAGCGCGGCGAACCGAACCGGGAACGCCCGCGGGACCGGCGTGCCGGCCGCGACCGGATTGGCGCGCAACAGCGGCGCCATCGCGTCCAGCAGCGGCAATCCCAAAAGCACGCCGGCGCCTTTCAACACCGTGCGCCGGTTGATTTGTCCCGCCTTCATTCGCCTATCGATACCAACCCCGACGCGCCGCCGCCAACGTCCATTCGGGGGATTTCCCCGCGGGCCCTTGACCAGATCCATGCAGTCGCGGGACACCCACGCTCTCGACCGCTTGGCCGGCCTTGGTCCCCCTTGGCGTGAGAAATTCCCATTTTCCGAACGAATTGTTCCGGCTTATTTCCCGAACGCATACACCGCCGACGCCGTGCGCACATAGAGCCGTCCGTCCGCGATCGCCGGCGTCGCCACCACCGATTCGCCCAGCGCGTTCCGGGCGATCACGTCCAACGTGTTTCCCGCGCGGTACACCACGCCCACGCCCGCCTGCGAAAACACGCACACGAAACCGTCCGACGCGACGGGCGACGCGTAGTTGTCGCCGATCGCGCCCAACCGTTCCTCTTGGTAAAACACCTTGCCCGTCGCCGCGTCGAGACACGTCGCGAGCCCGCCGTTCCGCACCAGATACAAACGTCCGTCGTACGCCAACGGCGTCGCACAATACGGCAATCCGCGCGTCTGTTTCCAGACCACGTGCGTCGCCGTGACGTCGCCGGTCCCGCCCGGACGCACCGCCATCGCCACGTTGTGCGAGGCGTCGAACGCGTGCGCGGCCGCCTCGTATTCCGCGCGCGTCAACCGTCCGTCCTTGTCCGAATCCAGATACGGGAAGTGCTGCCGCGCCGGACCGGGTGGCGCCTCGCCTTGCGTCAACACGCCGTCGTGGTCCGCGTCGCCTTCCGCCACCAACGATTCCCACGTGGGCATCCGCGACACCCCGGAGCCCGCGACCCAACCCGCGACGTAGATGTTTCCGTCATCACCGCCGACGGGCGAGCTGACCATCTCGTTGGGCAATCCGTCGACGTGCCACGCCTCGACGCCATCCTTCAACCGATACGCCGTCAACCTTAGCGTGCCGGCGATCACCGCGATTTCGGGATGCGCGGCGGGCCATGGCAACGGCGTCGAGAAGCCGCGGCGCGCCGCGGGACGCAACGCGCGCCACGCCTCGCGGCCCGTGTGCTTGTCGACCGCGAGCAAATGCGAGCCGACGTCCTGGTCGCAGTTCAGAAGGATCAGGTCGCCCGCGATCACCGGCGACGTTCCCGCGCCGTGTTGGGTCACGGGATTCGGCAACGGCAACCGCCATTGCTCGGTGCCATCGGGCGCGTACGACGCCAGGCCGAACGGACCGAAGTAGACCACGACGCGCTCTCCGTCGGTCGCGGGCGTGGCCGTGGCGGGATTGCCGAGCCGCGCGCCGTGTTCGATCGGGCCGGCCGGCAACGCGCGTCGCCACGCTTCCCGTCCGTCCGCGCGCGACAAGGCGACGGTGAGCAATTGGTTGTCGGCAAATGCGGTGAGGAACACGCGCGGTCCCCAAAGGACGGGCGAGGAATTTCCACCGGACACGGATGTCTTCCAGACGACGTTGGTGTCGGGTCCGAAGGTCGTGGGAAACCCGCCGGTGGCGACGCCCGAGGCGTTGGGACCGCGGAACTGCGGCCAATCGGCGCCGAGCGCGACGCCCGCCCATGCCGTGCCCATCGCGAGGACGAGCGCGTGCGCGTGCGCGCGGAAGCCGGTGGGGTGCGCGTGGGACATCTTCCCCACAAAGACGCGATCCGTCCCTCCGGCACAAACCAAAAGGTGGCGTGGAGCGGGCGTAGGGCGGCCGTCCCCGGCTGCTGTAGTCGCGGGCGTCTCGCCTGCGCAAACCACGGGCGTCCCCGCCCGTTGGGAAGCGTGCCGTGCTGGGAACCAGTCAGGAATCGGAACGCACCGGGGACTGTGCTTTCTGTGCAGCCGGCCTGCGCGCCGAAGCTCGGCGAAGGCGGGGGACGGCCGCCCTACGCCCGCGCTACGTCACCGCTTCGGCGCCCACGCTTTCAGGAAGGCCATCACCTTCGCCGGATCGTGGCGCTTCCCGTCCTCGAGCTTGCCGGTGTCCTGGGTCGTGAGCGGCTTGCCGTCGGCATCGAGCACCACGATCACCGGTAGCCCGTATCGCATCGGGTTGCCGTAGTTTTCGTTGATGTTCTTGTTGTGGTCCTTGTTCACGTCGATCAACACCACGACGTAATCCGACTTCAACTTCGCCGCGATCTCCTTGTCCGACTCGAACAACTCGTCGAGCAAGTGGCACCAGCCGCACCAGTTCGCACCAAACTGCAGCAGAACCCGCTTGTCTTCCTTCTTCGCGGTCACCAGCGCGGCGGCGATCTGTTTCGCGCCGTCGAGCGACTCATCATAGATCTTCGGACGACCCGGCTTCGCGGCCTCGGCCGAAACCCGCGGTGGCGTCGCGACGAAAGTCTGGAGCAGCATGGCAAGGATCAGGAGAGCTCGGGGGAATGGGTGTTTCATGGAAGATACCCGATCACCGGAAGCCCCTCCTGTCACGCCCGCAGGGTGGTGGGTGGCGGCGGCCCGCCGCCACTTTCAGCGTTCTGCCGTGGACATCGGCGGATCGTTGCAAGATTGCAGTACGGCGAGCGATTCCAAGTTTAGGACAAGCCGGCACGGCACGTTCCGATGACGGCAGGGCCACCGCCAGCCACCCGGGTTATATCCTCCCGACTCAGCGCCCGGATGTGGCGCGGGCCCGACGCGAGCGTGGTCCAGTGATTCCCTGCACCGACTTGGGTTGGGCTCGGCGCCGCGTCGCGCGTGCCGATCCCTTCCGCGATTTGTGAAAGAACCGTGCCTCCCTATTGCCTTTTGGAATCCCACGCCAAACCCGCGTGCCCGGTTTGGGGCCTCGCGCCCTCGCCATCCACGACCTAGCGTCCATCCGGTCTCCAGAGTCATGCGCGTCACCCTTTTTTCGGCCCGGCCCCGTCGCATCGTGGCAGCGATCATGCGATCGCTGACCCATCGCATCGTAGCAGCGATCGTGAGATCGTGGATTCATCGGATTGTGGCAGCGATCGTGAGATCGTGGACCTCAGCCCTCTCCTCTTCTCCTCGCCCTCACCTCGGAATCCTCGCCACCGCGTTGGCCTCCCTCGCCCTGACTTCAGCAGCCGCCGAATTGCCCGTCGATTTCGCCAAGGAAATCGAACCCATCCTCATCAAGCGCTGCTCCGAGTGCCATGGGCCCGACAAACAAAAGGCCAACCTCCGCCTCGATTCCCGCGCCTCGGCCCTCGCGGAACCCAAGTCCGGAAAACCCGCCCTCGTTCCCGGACACCCCGACCAAAGCGGCGTCCTCGCGCGCGTCACGTCCGCCGATCCCGACGAGCTCATGCCGCCCAAGGGCGCGCGCCTCACGCCGGACGAGGTCGGGTCCTTGCGACGCTGGATCGCGGCCGGCGCGGTCTGGCCCGAGGTCGACATCCGGAAACACTGGGCGTTCCTGGCGCCGGTGCACCCTGTCCCGCCCACGATCGAAACGCCGGGCGCCGTGGTCCGGAACGACATCGATCGATTCATCCACGCCCGCCTTGCCAAGGAAGGACTCTCGATGCGACCCGAAGCGGACCGCGCCACGCTCATCCGCCGCGCGTCGCTCGATCTGACGGGCCTTCCGCCCACGTGGGCCGAGGTGGAGGCGTTCCGCAGGGACGCGTCGCCCGACGCCTACGAGAAACTCGTCGATCGTCTCCTCGCGTCGCCGCATTACGGCGAGCACATGGCGCGCGGCTGGCTCGATCTGGCGCGCTACGCGGACTCGAACGGTTACCAGGTCGACCTGGCGCGGTCCATCTGGCCTTACCGAGACTGGGTCATCGACGCGTACAACAGGAACCTTCCGTTCGACCAATTCACCGTCGAGCAACTGGCCGGCGACCTGTTGCCGAATCCCACGCTCGCGCAGCGGATCGCCACCGGCTTCAACCGCAACACCAAGCTCAACGACGAGGGAGGTGGCGACGCCGAGGAATATAGGGTCAAGGCGGTGAAGGATCGCGTGGCGACGCTCGGCACCGCTTGGCTAGGCCTCACGCTCAATTGCGCCGAATGCCACACGCACAAATACGACCCGATCACCCAGGCCGAGTACTATAAGATATACGCCTTCTTCAACAATTCCACGGACGGCGGAAACTATAACCCCGCGCCGGCCGTCGATGTTCCCCGTCCCGACCTCCGCGATACCGAGGATCATGTCCGGACCCGGCTCGAACGGACGAGGCGCGATCTCGCCGCGGCCGAAGCCAAAGCCGCCTCCGCGCAGCCAAAATGGGAACGAGCGGCGGGGAAGGGCGACGTGTGGAAAGTCCTGCCCCTGCGCAACCCGGTGTCCACCGGCGGTTCGGATTATACCCATCTCCCCGATGGCTCGCTCCTGGGCAAGGGAGTGAATCCGATCTACGACACCATCACCGTGGAATCGGAGACCGATCTGGCGGGCATCACCGCGGTGATGCTCGAGGTGCTGCCGGACCCAAGCCTGCCGAAGCACGGGCCGGGTCGCTGGGGACAGACGGGCAATTTCATACTCGACGAGTTCTCGATGTCCGCGACGCCCAAGTCCGGACCCGCGCCGGCCGTCACGAATCTGTTCTTCTCGGGCGCGACCGCCGATTGGGAACAGCAGTACTACAAGGCGGAACACGCGGTGGATCGCAACCCGAAGACCGGATGGGCGATCGGCCCCAGATTCGGCGAACGGCATTTCCTGATCGCGCGCCTCGCGGAACCCGGCGGCCGCGCGGGCGGCAGCCGGCTGACGTTCCGGTTCGACCATTACCACGGCAACAGCCACTGCATCGGTCGTTTCCGAATCTCCGCCACCACCGAGAAGGATCCCGCCAATTGGTGGCCGGTGCCGTCGGAAGTGCGATCCGCCATCGCCGTGCAACCCGGCAAGCGCACGCCGGAACAAGCGAGAGCGATCGCGGCGACGTACCGGGCGTCGTTGCCCGCAGTCCGCCGTCTGGAATTGGACCGATACCAACTCGAGCAAAAGCAACGGCGGCTCGCGGACCAGAAATTCAGCTCGATGGTGATGCAGGAACGCGGCGAGCCGAAGCCGCGCGGGACTTATATCCACGTTCGCGGCGACTTCCTGACCAAGGGTGACGACGTTGCCGCGGGAGTCCCCGCGGTTTTCCCGGCGTTGCCGGCGGGCATTCCGCCCAACCGCCTCGCGCTCGCGCGATGGATCGTGGATCCCGCGAACCCGTTGACCGCGCGCGTCGCCGTGAACCGTATCTGGGAACGGTGCTTCGGCACCGGCATCGTGAAGACCAGCGAGGATTTCGGCCGTCAGGGCGAGGCTCCGTCCCATCCCGAGCTGCTCGACTGGCTGGCCACGGAGTTCGTCCGCACCGGATGGGACACCAAGGCGATGCTGAAACTTGTCGTGACGTCCGCGGCTTACCGCCAGGACGCCGTGGCCGATTCGACGCGGCTCGAGAAGGACTTCTATAACCGCCTTCTCTCCCGCGGCCCCCGGTTCCGGATGGACGCCGAGATGATCCGCGACCACGCGCTGGCCGTGAGCGGATTGCTCAACCCGAAGGTCGGCGGTCCCAGCGTGTATCCGGTTCAGGTCCCGAATCTCTGGAAGGAAATAGGTTTCCTGCGACCCGAGATCGGGATGGACGAGTGGCCCGTGAGCGAGGGTCCCGACTTATATCGACGTGCCGTCTATACCTTTTGGCGCCGGGTCTGCACCTATCCCACCTTCGCGACCTTCGACGCGCCGAGCCGCGAGGTCTGCGTGTCGCGACGGCCACGCACCAACACGCCGTTGCAGGCGTTGGCCGCGTTGAACGACCCGACCTTGCTCGAGGCCGCGCGCGTGTTCGCGCAGCGCATCGTCGCCGAGAGCGGGGCCAATGACGACGCGCGGGTGGATTTCGCCTTCCGCACCGCGTTGGGCCGATCGCCGACGAAGGAGGAGCACGCGCGCCTGTTGGCCTTTGTCGACGGACAGACAAAGGGCTTCCGGAACGACGCGAAGTCGGCCGCGGAACTGGTCGGTATCGGCGCCGCCGACCGGCCCGCGGGCCTCGACACGCGCCGCCTCGCGACCTGGATGATGGTCGCCAATGTCCTCTTCAACCTCGACGAAACCCTGAACCAGTAGTCAGTAGTCAGTGGTCAGTAGTCAGTAGTCAGTAGTCAGTAATCGTGCGTAACCGAACCTTCGAAAGCTGGTAGAACTCCAAGTGCGGTGGCTCCGTGGAGTCGCCCTTTTGCTTCGTGAATCCGACTGGACTGCCATACGCCAAGAGTTTCCGGGACCTCGTTGTGTACCAGAAACAACGCGAGCTCGCGCGGGAGGTGTTCCGCATATCCACGGCGTTCCCGTCCGACGAGCGGTTCTCGCTGACCGATCAGTTTCGTCGTTCCGCCCGTTCGATTGGTGCCCAGATCGCCGAGTCCTGGGCGCGGCGATCCTATGAGAAGCACTTCGTTTCAAAATTGGCCGACGCCGATGCGGAACAAATGGAGACCCAACATTGGGTGGAAACCGCGAAGGACCACGCATACATATCCGATCACGATGCCGCGCGACTCGTCGGCCACTGCGAGGAAATCGGCCGCATGCTCAACGGTATGATCTCAAGATCCTCGACCTTCTGCCGTGACCCCGGACTCCACGAGCCGGCACTGGAATACTTCGTCCCTTCCTCGCCGAAGAGCACGCCGGCACCCACCGCCTCCGCAATGGGCAACCCCGGCCTCTGACCACTGAATACTGAATACTGACCCCTTTCCCCATGACTACGCTTCACTCCACCCGCCGCCGTTTCCTCGGCCAATGCGGCATCGGCATGGGCTCGCTGGCCCTGGGCTCTTTGCTGAACGAGAAGTTGTTTGCCGCCGACCCGGCCGCGCCGTTCCTCGCCAAGCCCCACTTCGCGCCCAAGGCCAAGAACATCATCTATCTGTTCCAGTCCGGCGGGCCGTCGCACCTCGATCTCTTCGATCCGAAGCCCGAGTTGAAGAAGCGCGACGGGCAACAGGTGCCCGAGGAGTTGGTGAAGAACATCCGGCTCGCGCAGATCGGCAAGAACGCGAAGCTGTTGGCGTCCCCGTATAAGTTCGCGCAATACGGGAAATCCGGCGTTTGGCTGAGCGAGTTGCTGCCGCACTTGAGGGAGGTGGTCGACGACGTGTGTTTCATCCAGGGCTTTCATTCGGAGGCCTTCAACCACGATCCGGCGACGCTCTTCATGAATACCGGCGCGCAGTTGGCCGGACGTCCCTCGATGGGCTCATGGTTTAGCTATGGGCTCGGGAGCGCCAACAAGGATCTTCCCGCTTTCGTGGTGCTGATGACCGGCGTGGGCCAACCGCTCACCAACGCCTCGTGGGGCAGCGGCTTCCTGCCCACGGTCCATCAGGGCGTCGGGTTGCGTTCCCAAGGCGATCCCGTCCTATACGTCGGCAATCCCGCCGGCATGGGCGCCGCGCGTCGACGCCAATCGCTCGACGTGCTGAAAGATCTCAACCAGGCGCGCTTCGACGTGTTGCGGGATCCGGAGATCGAGACGCGGATCGCGTCGTACGAGCTCGCGTACCGCATGCAGACCAGCGTGCCGGACGTGATGGACATCTCGCGGGAGGCGCCGGCGATGCAGGAAGCCTACGGCACCACGCCGGGGCGCGCGTCGTTCGCGAACAATTGTTTGTTGGCGCGGCGGTTGGTCGAGCGCGGCGTTAGGTTCGTGCAGCTATATCACCGTGGCTGGGACCATCACGGCGGTCCGGACGGCAACCTCGTGTTCGACCTGAAGAAGCGCTGCCTCGAGACCGACCAACCGGCGGTGGCGTTGATCAAGGATTTGAAACAACGGGGACTGCTCGACGAGACGCTGGTGATCTGGGGCGGGGAATTCGGGCGCACTCCGATGATGCAGGGGGCGTTGAGTCCGGACCAGATCGGGCGCGACCATCATCCGCATGGCTATACCGTATGGATGGCGGGCGGCGGGATCAAGGGAGGCGTGGTCCACGGGAGCACGGACGATTTCGGTTTCTACGCGGTGGAGAACAAGGTCCACGTGCACGACCTGCACGCGACGATCCTGCGGTTGTTCGGGGTGGACCACCTGAAGCTGACCTACCGGTTCCAGGGCCGCGATTTCCGTCTCACCGACGTCCACGGCGAAGTGGTGGAGCCCATTCTCGCGTAGGGCCGGGGGAGTTTTAAGTTTCAGGATTCAAGTTTCGGCGCAGCGCGGCCGATGTAGCGCGGGCGTCCTGCCAGCAAGACGTAGAGCGGGCGTCCCCGCCTGCGCAAACAGCACCGTCCCCGGTGCGTTCCAAAGCATCCTGCTCCAGCCGGCCTTCGACCTGCCTCCGCACGGGCGAGGACGCCCATGGCTTGCGCAGGCGAGGACGCCCGCGACTACCGCAGGCGAGACGCCCGCGCTACACCGGCCTAACTGCGTCTTCAAACTTGAATCTTGAAACCTAAAACTCCCCACCCCTCCGTCCTCCCACTTCCCGCTCGCACTCGGACCGATTCATGGTTGTATCGACTCCGGATCAGTCCCCGCTTCATCCCATCGATATGAACGCCGCGCTTCAGCCACGTCCCATCGGGCCCAAGCCATCATCGATCTCCGAATCGACCGGGACAACCCGCCGCGGCGCCTTCACCCTGATCGAGCTGCTGGTGGTCATCGCCATCATCGCGATCCTCGCCGCGATGCTCCTGCCGGCGTTGGCCAAGGCCAAGGAGAAGGCCAAACAGATCGCGTGCATGAACAACCTCCGGCAACTGGGAATCGCGACGACGATGTACGCCCAGGAGTACCGTAGGTATCCCAGTACGCTCTCGGTTAGTTTCGGATTTTGTTATGTCTGGCCGACGCGGCTCCTTGCCCAGACCAGCGGCAGCCGGCAGGTGTTCCGCTGCCCGTCCGCCGCGGCGAACAGCGCGTGGGACACCAATTCCAATCCCACCCTCGGCGCGCGCGGCGTGGACGGCACCTATGACCCGTTCGGCGTGAGCGACAAGACGCGGTTCTCGTACGGGTACAACGACTGGGGACTCGACGACAAATACAACCCCCAGTTGGGAATGGGCGGGGACGTGAATGGGTCGTTCGACAAGGGTCCCGTCACCGAGTCCATGATCGCGAGCCCGAGCCGGATGATCGTGCTGGGCGACATCAAGCCAACCAAGACCACGCCGATCAAATTCAACGCGAACATGGATCCCGTGGACCATGCCGCGAACCACAGCCAGTGGCCGTCGAACCGTCATAACTACAAGACGGACCTGGTATTTGCGGACGGCCACGTGGAGACCGTGCGGCGCCGTGAGCTGATCAATCCGAAGAATCTCGATTGGCGCGCGCGCTGGAACAACGACGACCGTGTGCATCCGGAAGTCATCTGGGTCGTCGACGCGGTGGCCGAGGCGATTTTGGATCGCCCGTGATTGGTGCGGGCGTCCCGCGGGTTGTAGCGGCGGCGCAACGGTGTAGCGCGGGCGTCCCCGCCTGCGTTCAGCATCGGACGACCAGCAAGACGTAGAGCGGGCGTCCCCGCCTGCGCAAACAGCACCGTCCCCGGTGCGTTCCGAAGGAGTGCTGCCGCGACTTGTGGGACACGGGCGCGGACGCCCGTGGTTTGCGCAGGCGGGACGCCCGCGACTACCGCAGGCGGGGACGCCCGCGCTACACCTCGCTACGGCGACGCCATCCT
>JANYDN010000266.1 GCA_025363585.1 Verrucomicrobiota bacterium
GGGTTCGTGGGCAACGTGCCGCTGGTGAAGTTCGCGGGCCCGCCGAAAGCGGTGCTGGAGAAGCTTGGCCTCGCGTAAGTCTGCGTCCGTGGCAGCCATCGTGAGATGGCGGACCAAAGCCATTCCCTTTTGGTTCCAACGCCGGCGGGACGCCCGCGCTACGTCAACCAAGCAGCGCCGGTGCCGGGGGACACGGCGAGGTCCGCCCTCTCACGAGGGCTGCCACGGATCCGAAGCCAACGCAGGCGGGGACGCCCGCGCTACGATTGCGAATCCACCGCGTCACCGCGGCGGCCACGAAGCAACCCTACTCGTACCGCAGCGCCTGGATCGGGCTGAGGCGCGCGGCCTTGATCGCGGGAAAGAGACCGGCGACGATGCCCACGCCGGCGGAGAACACCATGGCGACGGCCCGCGCTTCCCAGGTGATCACCGGCGAATTCCCGGTGGGCGAGATGAACGCGAGGATGTCCACCAATCCCGCCGAGGCCACGAGCCCCGCCAACGCGCCGAGCACGGACAACACGACGCTCTCGACGACGATCTGCGTGAAGATGGCGATGCCGGTCGCGCCGAGCGCCTTGCAGGTGCCGATCTCGCGGATGCGCTCGTTGATGCTCGCCAGCATGATGTTCATGATGCCGATGCCGCCGACGAGCAGGCTGATGCCGGCGATGATGCCGCCGCTGAGACGCGCGTTCTTGATCTGCTTGTTGATGCTCTCGATCTGGTTTTCCTGCGTCCGGAAATTGAAATCCTCGATGCCGTTGTGGGTGATGAGAAGGACGTTCCGGGCCTGCTGGAGCGAGGCCTCGAGCTTGGTGAGATCGCGCACCTTGATCTCTATGTTGCTGAGGCGCGGATCGGGAATCCCGTTGGCGTCGCCCGCGGCCCGGAAGCGGACCCAAGCGGTGTTGAGCGGGATGTACAGGCTCATGTTCTTGCGGGTGAATGCCCATCCGCCGCGCCCGCCCCAGCCCTTGCGCCGCTTCGGGCCCGTCTGTGCGGAAGAGTCCTTGGCCTGCCCCGCGCTCGCCTTCGCGATCTGCCGTTCCTTTGCCTCCTGTTCGGACATGTAGCGCGTGAACATGCCGACGATGGTGAAGCTCTGGCCGTTGATCGTGATTTCCTCGCCGATGGGAACGACCTCGTAGCCGAGTTCCTCCGGCGAGCCGAACAATTGGTCGCGCACTCCGACGCCAATGACGCAGACCGGGCTGGCGTTTTCCTCGTCGATGTCGTTGAAAAACCTTCCGTACTCGAGCTGGTGGAGATTCATCTCGAGGACGTCGTTCCATACGCCGGCACATTCCCACACGTCGGCGGTCTTTTGCCCGTGCGTCACGGTCGGCTCCTCGATGCTCATCTGCGGCGAGACGGCGCGGACCATCGGCGCGCTGCGGCGGAGGGCGAGGACGTCGCGCATGGTGCGGCCCGGGGCTTGGTCGGCAAGGTGGTCCTGGATGGAAGGAACGGGTTGCTGCTCGAGCACGACGCGGTCGGCACCGCCCATCGCGATCATCGACTCGCGCATGCCGTTCTCCATGCCCTTGACGATGGCGCTCATGCCGACGAGCGACGCGACGCCGAGGACGATCCCGAACATGGTCAGGATCGAGCGGAACTTGTGCGCCCAGATTTCCTTGAGGCCGATCAGGATGGTGTTGAGGAGATTCACGGCGCGGTCCTAGTCGTAGCGGAGCGACTGGATGACGTTGAGTCGGGCGGCCTTGAACGCCGGGAACAACCCGGCGACCAGTCCGACCACGACGCTGAACCCGAACGCGAACAGCATCGCGCCGACCGTGATGATCGGGGCGTTGTCGGTCGGCGTGACTTCCCCGATGAGCCAAACCACCGCGCGGGAGAAACCGAGTCCCAGAATGCCGCCGACGATGGCGATCGTGACGCTCTCGACGATGATCTGGACGAAGATGTCTAAACCGCCGGCACCGACGGCCTTCCGGATGCCGATCTCGCGGATGCGCTCGCTGATGCTGGCGAGCATGATGTTCATGATGCCGATGCCGCCGACGAAGAGGCTGATGCCGGCGATGAGCCCGCCGCTGAGGCGCGCGTTGCGGACGGATGATTGGATTTGGTCGGCCCAATCCTCCTGCGTGCGGAACGAGAAATCCTCGATGCCACGGTGGTTCACCATGAGCGTGTTCCGGATCTGCGTGAGCGCGAGATCCATGTGGTCGACGTCCTTGATCCGGATTTCCATCTCGCTGAGGCGCGGCTCGGAGGGGGCGTTGGTCTGTCCGGACTTGAGCTTCATCCACATCGAGTTCAGCGGCATGTAGAGCGTGTTGTTCTTCACCCAGAAGGCGAAGTTGCCGCGGCGACCGCCGCCGCCCCACCCGCGGTTGCGGCGGGTGGACTTGCCGTTGGGGCCGAGCGCGCGTTCCCGCGCGGCTTCCTCGATCCGCAAGAGGCGTTCCTTGTGGTCCTGCTCGCTCTCGTAGTGCTCGAACATGCCGACGATCGTGAACGGCACGCCGTTGACGTTGAGGGATTTTCCGACGGGGATGACTTCCTCGCCGGTCTCCTCGGGCTTGCCCCAGAGTTCGTCGCGGATGGTCGTGCCGATCACGCACACGTTCCGGCCCTGCTCGTTGTCCACTTCCGAAAACAGCCGTCCGTGCGCGATGGTGTGCTCCATCAACTCGGCCTCGATCGGCCAGACGCCGGCGGTCATGAACGTCCGGTAATTCTTGCCGTTCGCGGACAACGTCGGCGCGGGCTCGAGGCGCATCTGCGGGGAAACGACGTCGACCTCGGGCGCCGACGCGAGCAACGCGCGCACGTCGTGCAACGTGACCCCGGTCGCGAAATCACGGAGATGCCGTTGGTCGGTCGGGATGGGCTGGGCCTCCACGCGTATCTTCTGGAGCCCACCGATGGCCACCAGCGCTTCCTTCAGCCCCTTTTCCATGCCCTGCACCATCGCGCTCATGGCGACAAGCGAGGACACGCCGAGGATGATGCCGAGCATCGTGAGCGCGCTCCGGAACTTGTGCGCCCAGATTTCCTTCAGGCCGACCAGGATGGCGTTGACGAGGTTCATCTGCGGGAACCCGGGGACGAAGCGGTCAATGGACGGCGACGGCGTTGGGTCGATCAAGACCCGCCAGCCGTTCGTCGACGCGTTCCGCGACCTTGCCATTGCGGATCTCGATCCGGCGGGGCGTGACCGCGGCGATCTCGGGGTTGTGGGTGACGAGGATCACCGTGCGTCCCTGCGCGGCGAGGTGACGGAACAATGCGAGGATCAACTCGCCCGTGTGGGTGTCGAGATTGCCGGTCGGCTCGTCGGCGAGGATGATCTTCGGGTCGTTCACCAAGGCCCGCGCGATGGCCACGCGCTGTTGCTGGCCGCCGGAGAGTTGGTTGGGACGGCTCTTGGTCCGGTGCGAAAGCTCGACCAACTCCAGCGCCTTGTGGGCGCGCTCGCGACGTTCGCGTCCGCCGATGCCCGCATAGATCATCGGGAGCTCGACGTTCTGCGTGACGTTGAGCTTGGGCAACAGGTTGAAGAACTGGAACACGAAGCCGATCGTGCGGTTGCGCACGCGGGCCAACTGCGCGGTCGACGCCTTCGAGATGTCCATGCCGTCGAGCCGCACCTCGCCCTTGGACGGCGAATCAAGGCAACCGAGGATGTGCATCAAGGTCGACTTGCCGCTGCCCGACGGACCGATGATCGAGATGAACTCGCCGCCGTCGATGTCGAGCGAGACGCCGTCCAGCGCGCGGATCTCCTCGCCGCCGAGGTGGTAGATCTTGCTGACGTTGCGGAGTTCGAGGAGCGCCACGGGTAAGCTCGGTTGGCGGATGGATCAACGGGTGCCGGTGGCCGGGGCCGCGCCGGGCTTGGACGCGGCGGGCGACGACGTGGACGCGACTTTCGGCGCGGCAACGGGGACCTTGGGCATTCCGGGTCCGGCCCCCGGCGACTGCTTCATCCCCTTCGATTTGTCCTCCAGCGAGACCTCGTCGCCGGCGGCCAATCCCTTGGTGACCTCCGCGAAGAAATAGTCGCTGACGCCGATCTGCAACGGCCGGCGTTCCCAGTCCTCGCCGCTCTTCACGTAGGCGAAGCGCTCGATCTGGTGGCTGTCCGGGTTCGTCTCGGTGAACACCGCGGCCAACGGCGCGGCCACGACGTTCTCGGCGCTCGCCACCGGGATGCTGATGTTTGCCGTCATGCCCGGGCGCACCGTCTTGCCCACGTCGCGCAGAAGGATGCGCGCCGCGAACCCGCGGATGTTGTTCTTCAGCGTCGATTGCGGCGCCAGACGCTCGACCTTGCCCTTGAGGTGCAACCCGGGAATCGCCTCGATGGCCACGTCGACCTCCTGGTCGATCGAGAGCCGCGTGATGTCGGCCTGGTTGATGTGGGCGGAAATGATGAGATCGTGAAGATCGGCGATGGTGAGCACCTCGGTGCCCGCGTTGAAACCGCCGGAACCCGAGACCGCCTGGCCGACGGAAACCGGACGGGTGAGGACGGTGCAGGCGAACGGCGCGAGAACCCGCGTCTTGCGCAGGCGGTCCATCACGATGTCGAGCGTCTTCTGGGAACGGTCGAGGGCGTTGCGCGCCAACTCGAACTTCGTCCGGGAATCATCGAAGAGTTCCTCCGAAAGCAGCTTCGCGTCGTGGAGTTCGGTGGCGCGCTTGAAATCACGCTCCGACTGGCCGAGCTCGAGTCGGGCGCGCTCGACCGACTTCTCCTCGCCTTCCTTCTCCGTCTGGAGATCGCGGTCATCGAGGTTGAAGAGGAGATCGCCCTTCTTGACGGGATCGCCGACGTCGACGGGGAGGGAATCGATGCGCCCGTTGACCTCGGGACGGACGGAGACCTGCTCGACGGGACCGATGTCGCCGGCCGCGGTGACGGCGAAACGGATGCTGCGGGTCTCGATGACGGCCGAGGTGGGACGGGCGTTGGCGGATGCCGCGGCCGCGCTGGCCGCGCCGGCGTGGCGCTGCCAATAAAACCAGCCCGCAACGCACAGGGCGGCGGCCGCGATCAATGCCAGTAGGGTCTTCATGCCGAGGGTCTCGTCAGGCTAGGCGTTAGTACGCATGCGTTGCAAATGGTGTTTTCACGTCCCGCGTTGTGGCCGGGGCCCCGCGCGGCGTACGCTGCCCGACGCCGATGCCGACCGCGGAATTCATCCCCATCCTCGTCGTTTTTCTAATCGTCCTCCGTTGGGCCGGGGGCGCCGTCCTCGAGTGGCTCAACCGACGCCACGCGGAGGCCCACCGGTCGGCCATTCCGGACGCCTTGCGCGGCACCGTCGACGACGCCACGTACGCGAAATCCGTCGACTACACCCTGGCAAAATCACGCTTCGGGCAATGGTCCGACCTTTGGGACAACGCCGTCCTCGTCGCGATCCTGTTCCTCGGCCCGTTGCCCGTGCTCTGGGAGGAATCCCACGCGCGCTTCGGCACGTCCGCGTGGTCCGCCGCCGGATGGTTGTTCGCGATCGGCCTGTTGCTTTCCATTCCCGGATTGCCCTGGGAATGGTGGGCGCAATTCCGGCTCGAGGCGCGGTTCGGTTTCAACACCTCGACGCTCGGCACGTGGATTGCCGACCGCGTCAAAGGCCTGCTGCTGGCCGTCGTCCTCGGCTATCCGCTGGTCGTGTTGTTGCTCAAACTCGTGGAATGGATGGGTCCGCGATGGTGGCTCTGGGGGTGGGCGACGATGATGGCGTTCCAGATCCTCATGCTGTTCCTCGCGCCGGTGGTGATCATGCCGTTGTTCAACAAGTTCACGCCCCTGCCCGAGGGATCGCTGCGGGACCGACTGTTGAAGCTCGGCGAACGAACCGGGTTTTCCGCGCGCACCATACAGGTCATGGACGGATCGAAACGCTCGCGGCATTCCAACGCCTTCTTCACGGGCTTCGGACAGTTCCGCAAAATCGTCCTCTACGACACCCTCGTGGCGCAATTGACCGAGGAAGAACTAGAGGCCGTGCTCGCGCACGAGATCGGGCATCACCGGCGCCGGCATATCCCGCAACGCCTCGCGTGGGGCGCGGTCGTGTCGCTCGCGGGATTCGCGTTGATCGGTTGGTTGGCACTGCAGGCGTGGTTCCTCGCGGCGTTCGGATTCGCGTCGGACGCCGGCGTCGCGCCCGCGATGCTTCTCTTCGCGTTGCTTGGGGGCACGGTCACTTTCTGGTTCTCGCCGTTGGGCAACCTGTGGTCGCGCCGCCACGAGTACGAGGCCGATGCCTATGCGAAGGCGGCGGTGGGATCGCCGGAGCCGTTGATCGGCGCGTTGCGAAAGCTCTCCGAGAAGAACCTGTCGAACCTCACGCCGCACCCGTGGTACAGCGCGTTCCACTACTCGCACCCGACGCTGCTGGAACGCGAGGAGGCGTTGCGGAAGTAGGGAAAGAGGCAGTGTTCAGTAGCCAGTTATCAGTGTTCAGTGTGATGGTCCCGCCTCTCGGGATTGCGAGTAGCTTGGTGGGCGTAACCGCCACCGGCGCGACGCGGATGGCGTTGATCCGGTACGTCTCATCGACCACCGGTTGAGGAAACCTCCCGCCGGGAAGATAGGGCGTCAGGTCGGTTTCGGACGGAATCGCGTTGCCGTCCTTTTTGTTTTCTGCGGCCCATTCGTTTTTCGCCTTCGCGATGACCCGCAGATTCACCCGGATCGCCTCAAGTCGCGCGGTTTCGAGCGCGGCTTTCGCGCGCGGGATCACGGTCATCGCAGGCAGGCTGACGACCAATATCCATAGCAGGATGGCGAATTCGAAATGGGCGGGTGACCAAAGACTCGTCCCGCGCCGGAACGCCGGATGATCGATATCGGACCGCATGGCGGCTCTAACAACACCGCTTCCAACCTCCTGTTGCTACACTTCAAGGGCGGCCCCTGGAGAAAACAAAATGCCCCGCGTTGGCGGGGCGTGGTGCTTTCCGAGCGTGGCGTGTCTCGCCTTACTTTCCCGGCCCGGCGTCGTCCATCGTGATGGTCCCGCCCTGCGGGATGTCGAGAAGCTTGGAGGGCGTGACGGCCACCGGCGCGGCATCCACGGCGTTGATCTGGTAGGTCTCCTGGACCACCGACGTCGGGAACTTGCTGCCATTGAAATAGGGCGCCAGATCGGCCTCGGACGGGACCTCGTTGCCGCCCTTCTTGTTCTCGGCGGCCCATTGCGTCTTCACGTTGTCGATCGTCCGGAGGTTTACCTTGATGGCCTGGAGACGGGCTTTCTCAAGGGAACGCTTCACGTTCGGGATCGCGATCATGGCCAAAAGGCCGATGATCAGGACGACGATCATGATTTCGACGAGGGTGAACGCCGAACGGCTCGTCGCACGGCGGAACGCGGTTTGGCGGGGATCAATCTTCATGGCGGCAAGGTACGACTTCGTCTGATGGCGCCGGGAACAACACCACGGTTCGGCAGGAGTTGCGGTCTGCTTCCGGCGTGCGCCGACGCTAACAGCCAGGCAACCCAAGGGCAAAGCCTTCCCTTGGAGAACACCGGTCAAACGGGACTTTCTACAAAAGGTGACCAAGGGAACGAAGGGCCGAGATTGCCGAGCCAAATCCTCCGCCGCCCAAGCCTTCGTTCCCTTCGTTCCCTTCGTTCCCTTTTGAAAAAACCCGGGATCCCCCGGCCTAAGCCGTATCCATGCAGTAGCGGCCGAGGAATTATCTCACGCCAAGCCGGGCCAAGGCCATCCAAGGGGGCAAAGACCGCCGGCGTGTCGTTTCACCGAACGGTGGGATCCAATCTCTGG
>JANYDN010000270.1 GCA_025363585.1 Verrucomicrobiota bacterium
TATCTCACGCCAAGCCGGGCCAAGGCCATCCAAGGGGGCAAAGACCGCCGGCGTGTCGTTTCACCGAACGGTGGGATCCAATCTCTGGTTCCCAACACACGTTCCCGCCTTCTTGGCCGGCCTTGGTCCCCCTTGGCGTGATACCCAATCGACGGGCCACGTCCGCCGGAAGGGCGATGGTATCGAGGAGCTTTCTCGAGGACGGGTGGTCGAGTGCCCAATAGAAGCTGGCAAGGGCTTCGGTCGGCGTGGCGAGTCCGCTGAAACGATTTTCCTCCGCCGCGATGAAGCCGGCCGGATGCACGCGCGGGATCGCATTGGGGGTGGCGGAACGGACGGCGCGGTGGGCAGCGGCGTTTCCGTTGGCATTCCTAGAGCCATCCCGGGAGCACGGTGCCGCGGGGAAGACGGGCGGCCTTGCCCGCGAGGTCGGCGAAGACGGACTGCGCGACATCCTTGGCCGCGTGGGGATCGCCGGTCTGGCGCCACGCGACGGAATGGACGAGGTCGACGTGGGTGTCGACGAGTTCGCGGAAGGCTTCTTCCGAACACTCGGTCGCGTACCGTCGCAGGCGTTCTTCGTCCGTGGGCATCGCTTTATCCCCAAGCACCCGCCGCGGACGCGACCGGACGAACTATCTTCCCGCTCAGGCCGACTTCGGCTCGCGGCCGTGCATGAGGAAGTCGAGGTAGTAGATGAGGCGCGCGCGCATCTCGATGCGGGAGACGATGGAGTCGATGAGCCCGTGTTTCTGGAGGAATTCCGCGGTCTGGAAGCCCTCGGGGAGGTCGGCCTGGGTGGTGTCGCGGATGACGCGGGGTCCGGCGAAGCCGATAAGTGCGGCGGGTTCGGCGAGGATGAGGTCGCCGACCGATGCGAAGCTGGCCATGACGCCGGCGTAGCACGGGTTGACGAGGACGGAGATGTACGGAAGCCGTTGGCGGGCGAGGTAGCCGAGGGCGCCGCACGTCTTGGCCATCTGCATCAGGCTGAACATGCCCTCGTACATGCGCGCGCCGCCGCTGGTGGAGAAGATGACGACGGGAATGCCGCGGTCGGTGGCGGCCTCGATGAGGCGGGTGAGTTTCTCGCCGACGACGGAACCCATGGAGCCGCCAAGGAAGCCGAAATCCATCACGCCCAGCGCGACGCGGTGGTTGCCGATGCGGCCGATGCCGGTGACGACGGCGTCCTTGAGGAGGGACGACTTCTTCTTGTAGGCGGCGAGTTTGGCCTCGTAGGAAGCGACGCCGGTGAACCGGAGGGCGTCGACGCTTTCCATCTGGGAGTCGATCTCCTCGAAGGAGCACGTCTCGACGAGGGCATTGATGCGTTCGCGGGCGCCGATGGGAAGGTGGTGCTCGCACTTGGGGCACACCTTGAGATTGTCGTCGAGTTCCCGGTCGTAGATCAGTTCCTCGCATTTCGGGCACTTGGTCCAAAGTCCCTCGGGGATGTCCCTCTTCTTGGATTTGCCCCCCATCTTCGGCTTCTGGAAAAAGGTGGTATCGGTCGCGAAGGGCGGCGTGAGCGAGGGCTCCACCGGATCGACGACGATATGTTTTTTCTTGATGACCTTGGTAGGCATGCGTGCGAGCGCCCGTGGAAGGGCGGTATTCAGGAAACGGGATAGCACCCGGCGCAACGCATGGGAAGCCGGGTTTCTCGGGGGACGACGGCGACCCACGGGACCGCGCGATGGAAAAACCGGGGAAACGGATCGAAACAACGCGTGCGTCTTGCGTGGAAGGGGGGCGATTGGCTAACACCATCGGCATGCCGAACGTTGGGGACCAGCTGCGCGATGTCCGCGAGCGACTGAAGCTCACGGTGCACGACGTGGCGAATGCGACGAACATCAAGACCGATCACGTGCGGGCGATGGAGGCCGGCGATTGGTCCGAGTTTTCCGCCCGTGTGTACATCAGGGGTTTCGTGCGCAGCTACGCGGGGCACCTGCGGATGGACGTGGACGCGGTGCTGGCCCAACTGGAGCAGGAGCTGGCGTTGAGCGGGGAGTTTTCGGACGCGCCGAGCCTGAGCGGCACCAAGAAAGGCCCGTTGGATTGGGTGATGCTGCAGTTGTCGCGGGTGCGCTGGGCGATCGTGTTCCCGGTCCTTCTGGGGATCGCGGTGCTGGCGGCGGCGTTCTACGGATTGCGCGCGTGGCAAGGGCACTCGAAGGCCGACCCGACCCGGAATCTGGGGCCGGGACTGCGCGTGCCGCAACGTAGGCCGGGGACCCTCCCGGGAACCCTGCCGCTGCCCACCAACGCCCCGGTGGTGCCGGCGCGCCGGTGAGAAGCGACGCGCCCGCAACCACCCGCTGGGGTCGGTCGTCACGTCATTCATCGGCACGATGATTTCTTTTGAACGCAAAGACGGGATGGTGTCGAATCCCGCGCCGCCAAAATGGCTGGCTAGTTCTCGCCGTATGCCGGAAGGGTCGGGAGGCAAACGCTTTTTTCCACGGTGGGACCCGCGGCGAATGGCAGGCAAAACCGATTCGAAATGATCACAGTCGAGAATTTGGTGAAGAAGTTCGGGCCCAAGGCGGCCGTGAACGACGTGTCGTTCACCGTCCAGCGGGGCGAGGTGTTGGGGTTCCTCGGGCCCAATGGCGCCGGCAAGTCCACCACCATGCGGATGATCACCGGCTACATGCCGCCCACTTCGGGGCGCGTGACGATCGGTGGGCACGACGTCGTCGAGGATTCGATCGCCGCGAAACGTTTGGTGGGTTACCTGCCCGAGAGCGCGCCGTCGTATCCGGACATGACGGTCGAGGGTTTCCTCTCCTGGACCGCCGAGATGCGCGGGCTCATGGGCAACGCACGGATCGACGCCATCCGTCGGGTCTCGGGCCTCTGCTTTCTGGACGGCGTCCTCCAGCAAAGCGTCGACACCCTGTCGAAGGGCTACCGGCACCGCACCTGCCTTGCCCAGGCGTTGATCCACGATCCCGACGTCCTGATCCTCGACGAACCGACCGACGGCCTCGACCCGAACCAGAAGCACGAGGTCCGGCAGCTCATCAAGAACATGGGCAAGAACAAGGTCATCGTGTTCTCCACGCACATCCTCGAGGAAGTCGAGGCCTGCTGTTCGCGGGCGATCATCATCGATCGCGGGCAGATCGTGGCGAATGGGACGCCGGACGAATTGAAGGCGCGCTCGGATTTCTCGGGAACGGTCACGCTCCGCGTCCACGGCGTTGCCGGCGAGACGGTGCGCACGAAACTCTCGAACGTCGCCGCCGCGGGCAAGGTGACGGTCGCGGGCGACGCCGCCTACGTGAACGCGCGGGTTTTCCCGCGCAACCGGGCGATCTCCGGCGAATTGGCCAACGCCGTCGCGCGGGTCGTCGCGAGCGAGGGTTGGAGCTTCGACGAACTTCACACCGAGGAGGGGCGTCTCGACGACGTCTTCCGCAGCATCACCATGCCGGACACCGCCAAGTCCGGCGCCTAGATCCATCCGAACCGACCGGGACCGCGGCGCGCCGGGTGGCGTCGTCCGGTTCCAAACGACTTTACCGAACAAAATGAACGATTCGTTGCGACATGTCCGGACGATCGCGAAACGGGAACTGGGCGGGTACTTCAACTCGCCCGTGGCCTACGTGTTCATCGTCATCTTCCTTCTGCTGAACGGCTTTTTCACGTTCAAGCTGGGGTACTACTTCGAGCGCGGCCAAGCCTCGCTGGCCGAGCCTTTCTTCAGTTGGCATCCGTGGTTGTACCTGTTCCTGGTGCCCGCGGTGGGCATGCGCCTGTGGGCCGAGGAGCGGCGGAGCGGCACGCTCGAGTTGCTGCTGACCATGCCGATCGAACCGTGGCAGGCCATCCTCGCGAAGTTCCTCGCAAGCTGGATTTTCCTCGGGATCGCGTTGGTCCTGACGTTCCCGATCGTGATCACCACGGGATATCTCGGCAGTCCGGACTACAAGGCGATCTTCAGCCAATACCTCGGAAGCTTCCTTCTCGCCGGAACCTACCTGGCAGTCACCGAGATGATGTCCGCGACGACGCGCAACCAGATCATCGCGTTCATCATCTCCGTGGTCGTGTGCTTCGGTCTCATCCTGTGCGGATGGGAACCGGTGACCAAACTGATGGCCGGCTGGGCGCCGGAATCGTTGGTCGATCTGGTGAAGTCGCTCTCCACCTGGCATCACTACGCCGCGTTCCAGAACGGCGGGCCGTTCCTCCGCGACGCGCTCTACTTCGTCTCGGTCATAGGCTTCTCCCTTTTCTCCACCAGCGTCGTGCTGCGCGGCGTCCGGGGCTCCTGATCCCACCTCTCCGCATCCACCATGAAAGAGAACAAACTTCGTTCCTTCCTGTATTCCGCGGCCGGCGTGGCACTGGTCCTCGTCGCCCTCGTCGCGCTGAATTTCATCCTCGGCCGATTGCCCATCCGGCTCGACCTGACGGAAGCCCATCTCCACACGCTGTCTCCCGGCACCCGCGACATCCTCGGCCGCATCGCCAAAGGCGACAGCGACGTGACGGTGAACTTCTACGTGTCGCAGAAGGGCAACCGCCTTCCGCCGATGGAAGAGGCGTTCGCGCGACAGGTCGAGGACCTGCTCGCCGAATTCAAGTCGGCTTCCGGCGGACACGTCCGAATCAAGAAACTCGATCCCGCGCCCGACTCCGAGGTGGAGGACGCGGCGAAGCTGGACGGCGTCGAGCCACAGATGAGCCAGCAGACGGGCGAGCCGTATTACCTGGGGCTTTCCGTGATCCTCGATCCGCAGAAGGTCTCGATCCCGGCGCTGTCCGTGCAACGCGACAAACTCCTCGAGTACGACATTGCCCGCGCGGTTTCGCAGGTAACGCAGACCAACAAGCCGGTGGTCGGGATCATGACGCCGCTGCCGATCATGGGCACGCCGAGCAACCCGTTCATGGCGCGCATGGGCCAGCAGGGCAGCGAACCGTGGGTGTTCGTCTCGGAACTGAAGCGCGATTTCGACGTGCAGACCGTGGCGATGGACTCGGAGGCGATCGACCCGAAAGTGCAGGTGCTGTTGCTGGTGCATCCGAAGGACATCACCGACAAGGCGCAGTACGCGATCGACCAGTTCGTGCTCCGGGGCGGGCGGTTGGTGGCGATGCTCGACTCGTTGTGCATGGCGGACAACCGGCAGCCGAACCAAATGGGTTTCAACATGGGCGGTGGGTCCACGTTGCCGCGGCTGCTCAAGGCGTGGGGACTGGAGTTCACCACGAACCAAGTGGTGGCCGACGCGCAGAATTCTCGGGAAATCAATTTCGGACGCGGACCGCAGGCGGCGCCGGCGTTCCTGTTCCTGAACAAGGACGCGGTGGCGAAGGGCGACGCGCTGTTCGAACAGACCGACGACCTCTTGTTGCCTTTCAGCGGCGCCTTCACGGGCAAGCCGGCGGATGGCCTCAAGGAAGAGGTGCTCCTCAGCTCGAGCAAGGACTCGCAGTTGGTGGATCCGATCACGTCGCAGTTGAACGGACAAAAAGTCCGCGACGACCTGACGCCGTCGGGCATCCAATACGCGTTGGCCGTGCGGTTGACCGGGAAGTTCAAGACCGCCTTCGGCGACGGCAGGCCGGACTCCGGCAACACCAACGCGGTCGCGGAGGTCCAGCTCAAGGAAGGCAAGGCCGAGAACACCGTGTACCTTTTCGGCGACTCGGATTTCCTCTACGACCCGTACTGCGTGCGGGTTGACCGCATGTTCCGCGTGGCAACGCCGTTCAACGGCAACCTTTCGCTGGGCCAAAGCCTGATCGAACAGGTCGCGGGCGATCCCAGCCTGATCGGCGCGCGCAGCCGGGCGTCGGTCCGGCGTCCGTTCACGGTCGTGCAGAAGAAACAGGCCGAGGCGCAGAAGCGTTTCCAAGTGGAAATCTCCCGCCTGCAGAAGGACGTGGAGGAAGCCCAGACGAAGATCTCCGAGATCCAGAGCAAGAAGGAGGGCAACCAGAAGTTCATCCTCTCGCCGGAATCCAAGGCGGCGCTCGACAACCTCACCCGGAAGCAAACCGAGGCGAACAAGAACCTCCGGAAGGTCCGCAAGGACCTGCGCCAGGAAGTCGAGGCCATGGAAAACAAGTTCACGTGGGCCAACATCGCGGCGATGCCGTTGGTCGTGATCGTCGTCGGAATCGGTCGCGCCGTGTTGCGTCGCAAGCGCACAGCGGCCAAGTGATCGGTCCAACCGCAATCTTCATCCGCATCTCATCATGAAGGGCAAGACACTGGGCATCCTCCTCGTCGCCGTGATCGTTCTTGGCGCGCTGGGCTATTTCGCGGCGCAACGCGAGGACGCGCGCTTCACCGAGTCCAAACTCGGCATGGGTTCGCCGCTCCTCGACAAGTTCGATCCCAACGCCGTCGCGTCGATCCGCATCTCGGCTTCGACCAACCATCTCTCGGTCGCGCGCAAGAACGACCTCTGGGTGGTGTCCGATCGCGGCGATTTCCCGGCAAATTTCGCCACCATCAGCGAGTTCCTCCGGAAATTGGCGGACCTGAAGGTCGCGCGGCCGGTCGATGCCGGTGCCTCGCGGTACGCGGCCCTGGACCTCGTGGATCCCGCGAAGGGTGCCGGCGTGCGCGTGGAATTGATCGGCGCGGACGGCAAGACCCTCCGGAGCCTGCTGCTCGGCAAGAAGACCATGCGCGGCGGCGAGGACAGCTCGCCCATGGGAGGCGGCGGCTATGCCACCGGGCGATACCTCATGATCGAGGGAGACGCCCATTCGGTCGCGCTCGTGTCGGACGCGCTGGCGACGGCGGAACCGCGCGCGGACGAGTGGTTGAACAAGGAGTTCGTGAAGATCGAGTTCCCGCGCGAGATCGAGGTCCTCCGCGCGGAGCCGACGAACAGTTTCCATCTCTCGCGGACGAACGAGTTCGCGGAGTGGACGTTGGTCGACGCGAAGGAGGGCGAGAAGTTGGACATGGCGAAGACCGGCCAATTCTCGACCGTGTTCAACGCGTCGACGATCAACGACGTGATCGCGAATCCCGACGCCGCGGCGCTGGGACTGGACAAGCCGGCGACGGCCAAGGTCGTGACGACGACCGGGTTCACCTACGAGTTCAAGTTCGGGAAGCCGCAGGCGAACGAGGATTACCCGGTGCAGGTCGCGGTGGGCGCGATGTTTCCCGAGCCCGCGAAGGACGAGAAACCGGAGGACAAGGAGAAGCGCGCGAAGCTGCAGGAGAAACTCAAGACGGAGCAGGCGTACTCGAAATACACCTTCCTGATGAGCAAGTGGACCGTCGACGCGTTGCTCAAGAACCGCGGCGACCTCATGGCGGGCGCGAAGCCGGAGGGCGGCAAACCCGCGGAAGGCGACAGCCCGCTTGGCCTACCGCCCGGACTCAAGATTCCGGGATTGCCGGGCAATTGACGCCTCGTCCATGAGCACCGGGTCGCTTCCCTTCAACCCGCATTTGGCGACGCTGCCGGTGTATGTGCCTGGGCGTCCCATCGACGAGGTGGCGCGCGAGCACGGGCTGGATCCGGCGTCGGTGATCAAGCTCGCGTCGAACGAGAACCCGCTCGGACCGTCGCCCCGCGCGGTCGCGGCGATGGGCGAGGTCGTCCGCAACCTGCACCTGTATCCCGACGGCAGCGCGTTTCATTTCAAGCGCCGGCTCGCGGCCAAGCTCGGCATCGATCCCGCGCACCTGGTCGTCGGGAACGGTTCCAACGAGATCCTCGAGTTTGTCGGGCACGCGTTCATGCGGCCGGGCGACGAGGTCGTCGCGTCGCAGCATTGCTTCGCAGTCTATCCGATCGTCACGGCGTTGTTCGGGGCGAAGCTGGTCTTGGTACCCGCCGCGCCCGATTTCGGCGCGGACATCGACGCGATGCTGGCGGCGATCACGCCGCGAACCACGGTGGTGTTCCTCGCGAACCCGAACAATCCGACCGGCACGCTGACCCGCGGGGAAGACGTGCTCCGGTTGATCGAGGGAGTGCCGTCGCGGGTGTTGCTGGTGCTCGACGAGGCGTACATCGAGTTTCTGGAGGACCCCGTTGATTCGGTGGCGGCGGTGCGGGATGGAAGTCGCCCGAACCTGCTGCTGGCGCGGACATTCTCGAAGATCTTCGGTCTCGCGGGATTGCGGCTCGGGTACGGGATCGCGTCGCGGGAAGTGGTGGCCGCGTTGGAGAAGGTGCGGCAGCCCTTCAACATCAACTCGATCGCGCAGGCCGGCGCGCTCGCCGCGCTGGATGACGACGCCCACATCGTTGCCACGCGCGCGAACAACCGGGCGGGTCGCGAACTGCTCGAGGCGGGTTTCGCGAGGTTGGGGCTTCGATACGTTCCCTCGCACGCGAACTTCGTCCTGGTGGATGTCGTCGATGGCAACCGCGTGTTCTCCGAGCTGCAACGGCGCGGGGTGATCGTGCGGCCGATGGGTGGCTATGGCCTCGGCGGATGGGTCCGCGTGACCGTGGGAACGCCGTCGGAGAACGCGCGTTTCCTCGCGTGTCTCGGCGAGGTTCTGGGCAAGCCGTGAGCGAGCATCCGGAGTCGTCCCGCGCGCCGAAGGCGGCGGCGGATGCCGATGCCGATGCCGCCGCGAATGCAGGCGTGGCGCGGCGCCAGAAGTTCGTGCTCAAGTGGCTGATCTTCGCGTGTGTCGTGGGCAACCTTTTGGTGTTGCTGTGGGCATTCTCGGGGAAACGGCGGTAGTGCGTAGGGCGGCCGTCCCGAATGCACCTTCCGAGCAAGGGTGGGTGACGGCGGCCCTGCCGTCACTTCCCGACAAGACTCCGTCGACACTGCTCGCCTCGCTCCGGTGGCGGCAGGGCCGCCGCCACCCACCGACGCGGAGTCCAATCGCGCCGAACAGCCCGCGCCACGGAACTCCCGGCTGTGCACCCCGAAGCGCGCGCCATAGCGTCGACGCGTGAAGCGCATCGAGGGTTGGTTCACGACGTTCATCCAATGCGCGCGGTTGCAGCCGCGCTGGCAGGGGCTCAATCGCGAGCTCCTGGCCGAGTCCCGGCAACTGCGCGAGTTCGACGACGCCGGGCGGCGGTGGTCCGCCAAGAACTATCCCGGCGGCTACACTTCCTATGGTTCGCTCGATCGCCTGCACGAGTTCTCCAGCACGTTCACGGAGCTCCGGCGCGTGCTCGACCGCCACGCGCGCACCTACGCCAGGGCGTTGGATTGGGATTTGGGCGGACGGAAGCTGGCGATGACCGATTGCTGGGTGAACATCATGCCGTTCCGCACCTCGCACAGCCTGCACCTGCATCCGAATTCCGTGGTAAGCGGCACGTATTACGTCGCGACGCCGCGGGGTTGCGCGGGGTTGAAGTTCGAGGATCCGCGGTTGAGCAAGTTCATGGCGGCCCCGCCGCGGTTGTCGGCGCCGCGGCGGGAGAACAAAACCCACGTCGTGTACGCGGCCGAGGCGGGCAACGTGATCCTGTTCGAGAGTTGGATGCGGCATGAGGTCGTCGCGAATCCCGTCCGCTCAGAACGCGTGAGCATCAGTTTCAACTACGCCTGGAGTTGAGGTCCAACCGTGGGTTCACGGGTGTTCCGCCGCGTCGATCTGCGCGCGGATCTCGGCGAAACGCGCTGCCATGACATCCGCGGGGCTTGGCGCGTAGACCGGCTCGGACGATGGCGCAGGATCCGTCGCGAGACGGCGCAACGGCGTCTTCGGCCGCAATTGAAAGATCCGCGCGACGGCTTCCGAGTCCGATGAGAACCCAACCGATGCCAGCCGTTCGCGCACTTCCACTTCCGCTGCGCCACGTTTTTCCCCGTACATTTTGGCAGCGGTCTCGCGTCCGTATCGGTTCGGATGGTCCGGATCCAGCCGGACCGGAAGCATGATGTCGGTTTCGAGGCGTTCGTATTGGGACAAATCCAGAAGTGCGCCGAACACCTCGCGGCATTCCATTTCGTAGACATCGCGGGGCACGCCGGCGTCGAGCATCTGCCGGTGGATCTCGACGAACTCCGGGAACGCACCGGGAGCGTCGCGCATGATTTCGAAATCCTCGCGTCGGGCCTCGATCTCGGCTTTGGAGAGGGCGGCCCACCAGGGAATCGACCTTTGCTCCGCCGCTCCCGTCTCCGCCGTGGGCTGGACGGTTGATGGCTTGGCGAAAATCGCCCCTGAGGTGGTTGCCATGCCGGCCGGCCCGGTATCCGTTTGATGGCGTTCGGTGTCGGCCCGGGAGTGTGAGACGCGGACAAACGCCACGGTGGCGACGATCAGCGCGAAGAATCCGGAGAAAAGCGCCGCGTGGGATTTTGAAGGGGCGTTCATTTCGTGGGGGCGTTGGGATTGCCGGGGGCGGGCTGGTCCAGGAAAAGCGCCCAACTTCCCTCGCTCGCGCTCATTTCGTTCCTGAATCCCGCGGGCTTGAGGTCGAATTCAAAAGAGCCGTTCCTCGGGATCGTGCAGCCGAAGGAAATGACGCGTGGCTTTCGGGTTTCCGGCTCGCAGCCCGCGGGGACGGGCTTGGTCGCGAACACGGCGCCGACTTTCACCGTGCTCCATGCGTGGATCGCGGCCGATTTGGCCGGATGATTCACGACGTGCACCAAGGCGCATCGCGTCGTGACGGTGTGTTTGGTCGTCCACGAACCTCCGGCCTGCGAACACCACGCGGCAAGCTCGCCGGGCCAAATGCCGGATGGCGTCGTGGTGACGTTGGTCGATGCCAATCCGTTGGCGTTGATGGCGATCGTGGTCGACTGGTAGGAGATCTTGCCGGTCCGGTAGTTCCAGTCGAAGACCGTGAAGACGCTGTTTACGTAGCCCTTGTAGGTTTCCACGAAGTCCTCCTCATGGTGGCGGACGTGGAGAACCACCAAGCCGGTCTCGGCGTCGCCGCGTGCGGCGGCAATCACGGCCGCGGGAATCTTCGTGTCGGCCGTGTAGGCCGTGCCGAAGAGGCTCGTGTAAGGGACCTCGAGGGCCGGTTTCACCGGCCATTGTTGGATGTCCGCCCGGGCAATGCCGCAGGCGAGGAGTGCCGCGGCAATGGCCCATCGGCAACGGTGGATCGATGTATGAACGCTCATTTCATCGGGGTGCTACAACGCCTCCGCTCGGAAGTTACCGGCTTTGTGCGCACTATTTTCCGGGACCCGACCGATCCGCCTCAGCCGTATCCATGCAGTAGCGGCGGAGGAATTATCTCACGCCAAGCCGGGCCAAGGCCATCCAAGGGGGCAAAGACCGCCGGCGTGTCGTTTCACCGAACGGTGGGATCCAATCTCTGG
>JANYDN010000176.1 GCA_025363585.1 Verrucomicrobiota bacterium
CGGGACCGTCGGCAGGCCCAGTTCGGCCAGTTTCAGGTTGAGGTGACGGTGGAGATCCTCGGGCGCTGAAGGCCGGAGGCCAATGGGGTCGGCTGTGTGCATGCGTCGTCGACGGGCGCGCCGGCAGTTGGTGCCGACGGCTGCACTGTATGCAGTCGTCGTCGCACGGCAAGCAAGTGTCCGCTTCCGCCGCGTTCCGCCGCATGGAATGACTTCATGGAAACCAGAACGGGGGCGGGCTTCCCCGTAGCGCGGGCGTCCTCGCCTGCGTCGGTTTCAAGTTTCAGGTTTCAAGTTTGAAGCGGGGTAGAGCGGCCGTCCTCGGCTGCGCAAAACAAGGGCGTCCCCGCCCGTGCAGACAAGTTGAAACGCCGGCATCCCCGCCTGCACGAGGCCCAGCCATTCGCTGTAACCATTCGGAACCGGCACCCCACCCACGGCAGCAGGACGTGGCCGCCGTCGTGAGACGGTGGACCCATCCAAGGCAGCAGAGGCTACCCACTCCGGGCCGTCTCGGAGCAACTGGCCTCTCGCAATGCGCCGGCGCCACGACGGCTTCAAACTTGAATCTTGAAACTCCCCCGCGCAGGCGGACGTGGCGAGGTCCGCGGTCTCACGACCGCCGCCACGAGGCCGACTTCAAACTTGAATCTTGAAACTTGAAACTTCGGCCCTCAACGCCGACTCGAGCAACGTCGCGATGCGGTCGGCGTCGTACACGCATCCTCCCCAAGTCCCGCCGCCGGCGCGTTGCATCGCGGCCCAGAGACGCGTGTCCGCGGGCAACCGCGGGTGCGGAGCCAACGCGGTGTTCGGCCCGCGCGCCGCCAGCAACCGCGCGCCTTCCTCGGCACCGACCTCGCGCCCGCCCTCGCCCACGAGATCAAGCGTTCCCGTCAATCCCACGCGGTCGACCACGATGCGGATGGTGTCGCCCTCGCGCACGCGCCCGATCGGCCCGCCCGCCAGCGCCTCGGGACCGACGTGGCCGATGCACGCGCCGGTCGAGACGCCCGAGAACCGCGCGTCCGTCACCAACGCCACGTGGCGTCCCGCCGGCAAATGCTTCAACGCCGACGTCAGTTGGTACGTCTCCTCCATTCCCGTTCCCATGGGTCCCGCTCCCATCAGCACGATGACGTCGCCCGCGCGGATGCGGCCGTCCTTGATGGCCGACATCGCGTCGGCCTCGCGCGTGAACACCCGCGCGGGACCGGTGTGGCGGTACACGCCGTCGGCATCCACGACCGCGGGATCGATCGACGTGCTTTTGATGACCGCGCCCTCGGGCGCAAGGTTGCCGCGGGGAAAGGTCACGGTGCTCGTCAGGCCGCGCGTGCGCGCGCGCGCCGGCGGGAGGACGACGTCGTCGGGATCGACGCCGTCGAGTTCGACGAGCTTGTCTCGGAAACGCGCGCGGCGCTCGCACCCGCGCCACTTTTCCAGCACGTCGCCGAGGGAGGT
The DNA here is from genome assembly GCA_025363585.1 of Verrucomicrobiota bacterium. Lineage (GTDB taxonomy): Bacteria > Verrucomicrobiota > Verrucomicrobiia > Limisphaerales > UBA9464 > UBA6176. The sequence continues at coordinate 1,465 of JANYDN010000176.1, forward strand.
TCCGGCGACGGTCCTCACCGAGAGATCGAGGAGCCCGAGATCCGCGAGATGGCACATGACTTCGGGCACGCCGCCCGCGAGGTAGACGCGCACCGTGGGGTGATGCACCGGGCCGTTGGGCAACACCGACACCAAACGCGGCGTGCGCCGGTTGATCTCGATCCAATCGTCCACCACGGGACGTCGCAATCCCGCGGCATGGGCGATGGCCGGAACGTGTAGCAGGAGGTTCGTCGAACCGCCGAAGGCCGCGTGGACCGTCATTGCGTTGCGGATCGCGGCGTCCGTGAGGATGTCGCGCGTTCGCCAGCCCATCCGGTCCAGTTCCATCACCGCGACGGCCGAGTCCGCGGCGACGCGTCGCCAGGCCTCGGAGCCGCTGGGCGACAAGGCGGAATGCGGCAACGCCATGCCGAGCGCCTCGGCGACGACCTGCGCGGTGGCGGCGGTCCCGAGGAATTGGCAACCTCCTCCCGGCGTCGCGCACGCGCGGCATCCGAGCTCGGCCGCTTCCTCGAGCGTGAGGCGGCCGTGCGCGAACCGAGCGCCGATCGTTTGGATCATCCCCGCGTCCTCGCCCGTTTCCGGCGGCAACGTCACGCCGCCCGGCACCAGCACGCCGGGCAATTCGGGACAACCCGCCAACGCCATCATCATCGCGGGAAGCCCTTTGTCGCAGGTCGCCACGCCCACGAGTCCGCGTCGTTGCGGCAGCGAACGGGCCAGGCGGCGAAACACCATCGCGGCGTCGTTGCGGTACGGCAGGCTGTCATACATGCCCGCGGTGCCTTGGGTGCGTCCGTCGCACGGATCGGAGACATGCGCGGCGAACGGCAACCCGCCGCCCGCGCGGATCGCGTCGGCCGCGGCGCGCACCTGGAGCCCGAGTTCCCAATGTCCGGTGTGGAAACCGAGCGCGATCGGCGAACCGTCCGCGCCGCGCAATCCGCCGAGCGTCGAGAGCACGAGGTATTGGGGCCGCGCCAATTCGGCGGGATTCCATCCCATGCCCGCGTTCTGGGTCATGCCGAAGAGATCGCCGCTGGCCCACTCGCGCAGCATCTGCTCGGTCAGGGGCAACGCGCCCGCAGGACCCGCGGCGCGGGTACGGACCTCGTAGACGGCGGCATCGGGCGTGAACGGTGCGGTCGACGGCATGCCGGAGAAGACCACGGAACCCCGGGCGTTCCAAGGCGCGGGGTTTGCGGGGCCGGATGGCATGTCAGGGAACCCGGGCGATGGAACCGAAGCGCCGGGGCGAGCGACCGAGCCGTATCCATGCAGTAGCGGCCGAGGAATTATCTCGCGCCAAGCCGGGCCAAGGCCATCCAAGGGGGCAAAGACCGCCGGCGTGTCATTTCACCGAACGGTGGGATCCGATGTCTGGTTCCCAACACACGTTCCCGCCTTCTTGGCCGGCCTTGGTCCCCCTTGGCGTGATATAATTCCCCTGCCCCGATTGCATGGTTCCGTCCCGGCTC
>JANYDN010000016.1 GCA_025363585.1 Verrucomicrobiota bacterium
AATTATCTCACGCCAAGCCGGGCCAAGGCCATCCAAGGGGGCAAAGACCGCCGGCGTGTCGTTTCACCGAACGGTGGGATCCAATCTCTGGTTCCCGATACACGTTCCCGCCTTCTTGGCCGGCCTTGGTCCCCCTTGGCGTGAGAAATTCCCATTTTCCGAACGAATCGTTCCCCCTTTGATCGCCTGACCTGCTTGGCGCCATCCGTTCACCGGATGCGTTCCGCGCGGGAAAAAGTCGGGGCCCGAGTCCAAAAAAACATGGAAAAATCGGAGGGTTTCAAACGGTCGCCTCCGTGAAGTCCGTGTGAGCAAGTTTCCAACTTGCTCGATGGCAAACGGTTGTTCGCCCCAAAACGGTGAACAAACGGTGAACAACTAGTGTAGGGTCTAATAGTGGTTCCCCGTTGACCAGTTGGGGCGAAAAGTCATACAAAGTGTCGGTCAGTCGAAGAAAGTCCATTTGGATGGGTTTTCGATTGATCGAGCGATGCCCTCCGAAGAATCCAACGAGCGTCCGTCGACTACCGGGGTGACCCCGGGAGATTCGGTGGCATCCGTGGGCGGAGGCGCGACACCGCCGGGGCGGGGCGGGAAGCCGTTGTTCACCTGGAAATTCAAGCACGGTGTGGACGGGCAAGGGCGCATCCAATTCCCCAACAAGTGGAAAATGCGGTCGTCCGACGCCGAGCTCATCGCGGTGGTCGCGCGGCACAAGCTGGTGGACAAGGATTTCATTCTCGTTCTGCCGTTCGAGCTCTTCGGCCGGTTCAGCGAGGGACTGCTGGACGGTTCGTTCACGGACGCGATGGATCTGGCGCGGCGGCATGATTACTCGGAGCGGATCATGAGCCTGGATCTGGACGGTGCCGGACGCTTCACGCTGCCCACCGAGCTTCGCGAACCCGCGGCGTTGCGCAAGGAAGCGTTGCTGGTTGGCTGCATCAACCGCTTCGAGATTTGGAATCCGACGGACTACGACGAGGCGCGGGCCGCGGAGAAGATCCTTTCGAGAACCGACACCAAAACCCTGTGACACGATGAACTGGAAACGCTGGCTTGGAATGGGACGGGGCCCCGTGGGCGGGGTCGGGGCAACCCCGGCGACCAATCCGTTCGGATCCGGGCAGTTGGCCCGGCCCGGGGGGTGGATGAGCCGGTTGCGGTCCTCGTCGCGCAGGGGCGGGCGCGATCGGTCGCTCCGGTCGCCCGAGCAACTCGAGATGATCCTCGGCGCCGTGAAACCGGTGAGGAACTCGCTGCTCGACGACGATGTCGTCGTGGTGCGCCGCAAGGCCGACTCGCGGTTGATTTTCGAGACGCAGCCGGCGGCGCCCTCGCGCGTGGAGGAGGAATCCGACCGTGCATGGCAGCGGTTGCGGGGGCGTCGTCTGGACCACCTGAAGGTTTCGGTGGACTAGGCGGGTGACGGTCAACGCGAACGGGCGATGAACGGTGTCCGGATTTTCCCACACTTCGGTGCTGCTGAAGGAGTCGGTGGAGGCGCTCCGGGTGGGTCCCGGCGGCCTCTGGGTCGACGGCACGTGCGGTGGCGGTGGGCACAGCGAGGCGATCCTCGAGGCGAGCCGGCCGGGGGGAACGTTGTGGGCGTGCGATCAAGATGGCGACGCGATTGAGGCGGCGACGGCGCGGTTGGCGCGGTTTGCCGGACGGTTCGAGTTGCGGCGGATGAATTTTTCCGGGCTCGCAGGGTGGGTGAAAGCGGGCTCGGCGACGGGGGTTTTGTACGATTTGGGAGTGAGCTCCCACCAGATCAACACGGCGGCGAGGGGGTTCAGTTTCCAGATGGACGGACCGTTGGACATGCGGATGGACGGGCGGGGCGGGCCGACCGCGGCGGACTTGGTGAACACGTGGCCGGCGGCGGAATTGGCCCGCGTGTTCTGGGAGTACGGGGACGTCCGGGAGTCGCGGCGGATCGCGCGGGCGATCGAGTCGGAGCGGGCATCGCGGCCGTTCGAGACGACGGGGCGGTTGGCGGGATTGATCGAGAAGGTGTGTCCCCGCCGCGGGCAGAAGAAGCATCCCGCGACGGCGCCGTTCATGGCGTTGCGGATCGCGGTGAACCTGGAGCTGGAGCGGTTGGAGGAAGGCCTCGCGGGCGCGATGCGGATGCTGGCACCCGGGGGGCGGTTGGCGGTGATCACGTTCCACTCGATCGAGGATCGGATGGCAAAGGATTTCATGAGGGCAGAAGCGCGCGACTACGACAATCCGGCGGGGGAGCCGGACGTGCCGGAATTGCGGATTCCCCGGAAGCCGCGGGCCGTGTTGGTCACGCGGCGGCCGGTCCTGCCCTCGGCGGAAGAATTGGACGCAAACCCGCGTTCCCGGAGCGCTCAGCTCCGGGTTCTCGAGAAGACGGGGGACTGACATGGCAACCAACCGACGGCGCGATTCCGAGGCGGTGCGGGTGGGGACGCTGGTGAGGGCGATCCTCGCCTGCGCGGTGATTTCCGGCCTGGGCGTCGGGTACGTGCGGCAGCGTTCCCAGCAACTGGAGCTCGGCCAGCAAATCACGGATCTGGAACGCCGGCGCGAGCGCGCGGAGCAGACGCTGGCGATCCAGCGCGTGACGTTGTCGACGCTCACGTCGCGGCCCGAACTGCTCGCCAAGGTGCGCCGCTTCAATCTCGGGCTCACGAACGCGACGCCCTCGCAGCGCCTGTACGTCACTTTGCCCAACGCGAATCCGCCCACCGCGGCGCCGCAGCCCGGTTCCCGGATCGCCGCGCCGCTCCCGGCGTTGGCGTCACGCCATTGACACCATGGACGGCGCCAACATCCAGCGGCGGCTTTGGGGCTTCGGGGGCCTCTTCGCGTGCGTGTTGGCCGGGCTCGCCGTGCGGCTCGTCCATGTCCAGGCCATCCATCCGTACCTGCCCGATCAGCTCGAGAATACCGGTCGCAAGGTGATGCGTCCGGCGCGCCGCGGGGAGATCCTCGACGCCCGCGGCAACGTCCTCGCGAAGTCGCGCCTCGTCTATTCGATCCATGCGGACCCGGTCGTGATCGGCACCAACGCGGCCGTGCTCGCGCGCTACGCGGCGCCGTTCCTCGGGAAGACCGAGGCGGAACTCGTGCCGTTGTTCACGATCCGGCCCGAGGCCCGCACCAACCGCGTCGCCGCCGTCGTCCACGGCGTGATCGTGACCAACCTCCAGTTGCGTTGGTTCACCAATCGCTCGGTCCTCGTGCAGTCGAACGTGGAGCCTTCCGTGTGGGCCCACTACACCGAGGGGCTCACCAACGTCGTCGTGCCCGGGCTGAAGCAGGTCCGCGCCTCGATGACCGCACATCGCAGGACCGCGCCGCGCCTGCGCGAGAAAGCCGAGGCCTTGCTCCACGGCGACCTCCATTCCACCGACCACCACAAGGAAGTGGCCCGCGAACTCGCGCGGCAGGCCGAGGCGCTCCGCATCGAACAGGGCGAGTTGCGCGCGAACGCCCTCGTGGTCGAACCCGTCGAACTCCGTCTTTATCCGCTCGGCATCACTGCCAGCCACGTCCTCGGGTACACCACCAACGACGTCGCCGTGCCCGCGAAGGGCATGACCCAGCGGTTGCTCGGCGCGACGGGCGTCGAGGGTCGTTTCGACACCGAGCTCCAGGGCACCGGCGGTTTCCTCGAGACCCAGCGCGCCCGGAACCGCGAGCTCGTCCCTTTCCGCGGTCGCGACGTCCTGGCGCGCGATGGGCTCAATGTCCGGCTCACCATCGACGCCCATATCCAGAACATCGTCGAACAGGCGCTCGACGACGCGGTGCGCAACATCGATCCCAAGGCGATCACCTGCATCGTGGTGCGCCCCCGCACCGGCGAGATCCTCGCGATGGGGAATCGTCCGACCTACGACCCGAACCAAGTGCGGTTCGCGCCGGTGGAGAACCGCATGAACCGCGCGTTGACGGTTCCGACGGAGCCCGGGTCCACCTTCAAGATCGCGACCTACGCGACCGCGCTCGACCTTGGGCTCGCGACCATCGACGACCCGGTCGACTGCGAGCACGGCATCTGGCAACCGCCCTCGGGACGCCCGGTGAAGGATGTCGAGGGCCACGGGCTCGGTGTCGTTCATCTCGAGGAGGCGTTCGCGAAATCGTCGAACGTCGCCGCGGCGAAGCTGGGTTTGAGGATGTCGCCGCCGGATTTCATCGCGGGCATGCGCCGGCTCGGGTTCCTGGAGCGCACGGGGGTGATGTACCGCGACGCGTCGAACTGGGGCGGGGAGCATCCGGGCCGGCTTGCGAACCCGGACCGTATCAACGTGGAGCGGCACGGGCGGTTGGCGTACGGCTACGGGTTGTACGTGACGCCGATCCAGACGGTGATGGCGGCGGCGGCGATCGCGAACGACGGCGTGCTGATGAAGCCGATGCTGGTGCGCTCGCTGGAGACCGCCGACGGCCAGTTGGTCGCGCAGTTCGAGCCGCGCGCGGCTTCCACCACGCCGGCGTTGAAGCCGGAGACGGTGGCGCAGATGCGCCGCGCCATGCGCCGGGTCGTGACGGACGGCACGGCGAAAATCGTGGCGATGGAGGATTTCGAGGTCTCGGGCAAGACCGGCACGTGCCACAAGGTCGACCCGGAGACGCAACGGCAGAGCACGGACAAATACATCTCGACGTTCGTGGGCTACCTGCCCGCGGACCGTCCCGAGATCTGCATCCTCGTGCTCGCGGACGAGCCGGCGAAACGGGGCGCCGGATCGTACTTCGGCGGCAAGGCCTGCGGGCCTGTATTCAAGGCGGTCGCGCAACAGGCGGCGAGCTATCTCGCGCTGGCGCCAATTGCGAGGACGAACCTCGCCACCACTCTCGCGCTGAACACCAACCAACCCGCGCCGCGGGTGAACTGACATGGTGCTTGACCAACTGATCGGCCAACTGGCGGATGCGCGCTTCGACCGGAGGGGACTCCGCGGAGCGCGAGGCCGCCGGGTGCTGGGAATCACCCCCGATTCCCGCCGGGCAGGACCGGGCATTGTGTTCGTCTCGCTCCCGGAGCGTCAGCGCGAGAACCCTTTCCAGGCACGGGCCGCGCTCGAGCGCGGCGCCGAGGCCGTCATCTGCGATCCCTCGACGCCGATGCCCCCGCGCGCCGCGTGCGTGCGGGTTGCCGACGCGCGCGCGGCGTTCGCGCAGGCGGCCGCCACGTTTCACGAGCATCCCGCGCGGCGTCTCCGGGTGTTCGGCGTGGGCGGCGACGCGGAGTCCCGCGGGCGCGTGGCGTCGTTGCTCGCCGGCCTGCTCGGCGCGTGCGGACTCGACACCGCGTGGTTCGGCGCCCATGCCTGCGAGGCCGGCGGGCGGCGGTTGCCGTTTGGTGCCGACCGGCTCGATGCCTTCGAGCTCCAGACCCATCTTGCCGCCCATGCCAAGGCCGGTGGCGCCGCGTGCGTCATCGAGATGTTGCCGGCGTTGCTCGACGGCGGGCGGCTCGGCTCGATCGAATTCACGGGGCGCGTGACGTCGGATCCCGAGGGCAACGGCGTCGCGGTTCCCGAACACCTTTCTCCCCGCGGTTCGCGCGTCGCGCTCGATCTCGGCGGGACGCGGCTCGTCGCGTGCACGCCCATCGTCGGGCGCGCGCAGGTGGCCGCGCTGTCGCAGGCCGCCCAGGCCGCGTTCGCCGCCGGGGTTCCGGCCCGCACCATCGCCGGCGCGTTGCCGCGGCTCGCGATGCCCGAGGGTTGCCTCGAGCCGGTGTGCCTCGGCCAACCGTTCGGCGTGTTCGTCGACGCCGGCATCCACGCGGCCTCGGTCGCGATGGCGCTTCGCGACGCCCGCGAACTCGCGCGCGGCCGGCTCATCCTCGTCGTGGGTCCGCGGCCCGACCATTCCGTCGCGGAACGCCGCGCGTTGGCGGACGCGGCGTTCGCCTTCGCGGACGAGGTGATCGTCACCTCCGACAACGCGGCTCCCGGCGAATTCCGGGAGCTCGCGCACGGGTTCGTCGGGACTTCCCCGGAAGCCGGCGTGCGCTTCGAGCCCGACCGCCACGAGGCGATCCGCATCGCGGTCCGGTCCGCGTCCGCGGGCGACGTCGTGGTGCTGGCGGGCAAGGGACGCGCGGGAAAACAACGGATCGGCGACGCGATCGTCCCGTGGGACGAACGCAGCCACGCGCGCGAGGCGTTGGTCTCGCGCGGCTACACCGGGGGGGAATTCTGAGCATGCAACCGCGCACCCTGGGCTGGGCGGCCACGGCGGCCGGAGGCGAGTTGATCGCGGGCGATCCCGCGTCGGAGTTCGTCGGCGTGTCGACCGACTCGCGGCGCGCGGGACCCGGCGATTTGTTCGTGGCGCTGTCGGGCGACCGTTTCGACGGACATGATTTCCTGCCCGACGTGGCCGCACGGGGCGCGGCGGGCGCGATGATTTCCGCGGCGAACGCCGTTCGTTCGCCCCGGGGTTTGTGTGTATTGGCCGTGGATGTCCCGCGGGCCGGCTACGGTCGGCTCGCGGGACATTATCGCCGCGATTTCTCGATCCCGATCGCGTGCGTCGCCGGTTCGAACGGCAAGACCACGACGAAGGATCTGCTGGCGGCGATGCTCTCGACGCGGGGCGAGACCCTCCGCAGCGAATCGAGTTTCAACAACGACGTCGGCGTCCCGCACACGCTGCTGCGGCTCGAGCCGACGCATCGGTTCGCGGTGCTCGAGGCGGGGACGAACCATCCCGGGGAGTTGGCGCCGCTCGTCGACATGATCCGCCCGACCCACGGGATCCTGACGAGCATCGGCCGCGAGCACCTCGAGTTCTTCGGCGATCTCGAGGGGGTCGCGCGGGAGGAAGGGGCGCTGGCGGAACGATTGCCGGCGGAAGGCCTGCTGGTGTTGCCGGCCGCGACGCCGCTCGCCGACGCCGTCGCCGCCCGCTGCCGGGGCCGGGTGACGCGGGTTGATTGGGACGGCGGGCGCGGCGATTGGTCGGTGTCGATCCTCGGCACCGACTGGGAGGGGACGCGGTTCGCCGTGGGTTCGCCGCGCCTGGGCTGGAGCGGCGAATGGATGCTGGCGTTGCCGGGACGACACAACGTCCTGAACGCCCTCGCGGCGATGGTGGTCGCCGCGGAGTTGGGCGTGGAACCGTCCGGCGCTCGCGGCGCCCTCGCGTCGTTCCAGCCGCCGCGCCAGCGGCTCAACAGCGTCGAGGCCGGCGGGGTCCGGTTGCTCGACGACACCTACAACGCGAATGCCGACAGCATGGGCGCGGCATTGCGAACGCTTTTCGACCTCCCGTGCGCGGGCCGCCGTGTGGCGGTACTCGGAGACATGGCAGAACTGGGAGCCGTGGCCGGGACCGCGCACGGGGAGGTCGGTCGGTCTGCCGCCGCCGCGGTGGACGCCTTGTTCACCGTCGGCCGTCATGCCGCGGTGACGGCGGATGCCGCGCGCGCGGCGGGCTTGTCCTCGGTCACCGCGTGCGCCGACGCCGACGCGGCGTCCGCGGCGTTGGCCGGTTTCGTGAGGCCGGGCGACACGGTTCTTTTCAAGGCGTCGCGTTCGTCGCGTCTGGAACGCGTCGCGAACGCGCTGCGCGAACACCTCGAACGTCCCGGCGGGAACTGACGCGCATGCTTTATCTCCTCGCCGAAAGATTCCCGTTCGCCCCGTGGTCGCTGTTCCGGTACGTGACCGTCCGGGCGGGCGGCGCGCTGGTGACGGCGCTGCTGCTGAGCTGGTGGCTCGGGCCGCGCGTCATCGATTGGCTCCGCGAGTTGAAGTTCCGGCAGGATTACCAACCCAAGGACGTGAAGGGCACGGGCGACGCCACCGCGCAGGCGGCCGACCTCGCGAAACGCGGCACGCCCACCATGGGCGGCCTCCTCATCGTGCTCGCCGTGGACACCTCGGTGTTGCTCTGGGCGCGGTGGAACCCGTTGGTGATCCTCGTGCTGGTCACGTTCGTCGCGTTCGCGGGCCTCGGTTTCTACGACGACTGGATGAAGGTCTCGAAGCAGAACGCGGACGGCGTCGCGGGCCGGTTGAAACTCGTGGTGCAGTTCGGCGTCGCCGCCGGCATCGTCGCGTATCTCTGGGGATGGACCACGGGACATCCGCTGGTCACGGAGTTGCACCTCCCGTTCGTGCCCGCGCGCTTCGCGTTGGTCGCCGGGCCCATCGCCGCGGCCGGCGCGATCGGCCTCTCGATCCTCACCATCGTCGGCAGCTCGAACGCGGTGAACCTGACCGACGGCATGGACGGGTTGGCGACGGGCTGCACGATCATCTGCACCGGCGTGTTCCTCGTGTTGACGTACGTCGCGGGCCATCGCGAGATCGCGAAATACCTGTTGGTGCCTTCGGTGAACGGCGCCGGCGAACTCTGCGTTTTCTGCGGGGCGTTGCTCGGCGCGGGGCTCGGTTTCCTTTGGTGGAACGCGCATCCGGCACAAGTTTTCATGGGCGACACGGGAAGTCTTGCCATCGGCGGGGCGTTGGGCGCGATGGCGGTCGCGATCCACCAGCCGTTCACGCTGCTGTTGGCGGGCGGCGTGTTCGTGGCGGAGGCGCTCAGCGTCATGTTGCAGGTCGGGTGGTTCAAATACACGCGGCGCACGACGGGCACCGGACGGCGCATCCTGCTGATGTCGCCGTTGCACCATCACTACCGCAAACGCGGGCTCGCCGAGGCGAAGATCGTCACCCGGTTCTACATCGCCGCCATCCTCTGCGGGGTGCTGGCGTTGGCGACCCTCAAGATCCGCTGAACCCGTGAATTACATCCGTAAACATCAGGGAATGACGATGGGTGCAAGGGCTGCTTGCGCCCGGGTGTCGCGGCCGTTAGAAACGCGCGTGGTGGCGGTGCTGGCGGCGGTACCGGGCGGCGCGAACTTTACCACGTTCCAATTCGACGATGCGACGGCGGCCAGCCGAGTGGCTTGCCGTGCAGAGTCGGTTGCGGCTTTCACCGGTCGTGAAGGCGGCCCGTCCGGCCGCACAACAGTCTTTTTTTCGTGCCGGGGCTTCGTGAGGGAATGCCCCGGACCGAAACTTCCATCAACGTCGGTCCCCACTCACGGCGCCGCGCGGCGCCCATACCATCCATGAGCACTCCGAACCCACTCGCCCCCCAAGGCTCGCTGTTGGAACAGCAGGGCCGCGGCAAGTCGACCCTACAGATCATCACCTTCATAGGTGCCCTCCACGTTTTCTTTCTCTGCGGCCTCCTCTGGATCGGCTGCAAGAAGGACGACAAGGGGCCGAACCCCGTCGACCCGCTGGCCGGCAACCCGCCGATCAATTCCGGAATCGGCGCCGACACCAACCTGACCGGCATCGCGTCCGGCGGCTACGTCCCCAGCGTGGGATCGCCGCTGGTCTCCACCGGCGCGCCGCTGCCGCTCGTCGCGCTGCCGAGCAACACCGTCGTCGTCCCGCCCGTGGTCATTCCCCCGGCCGCTGACAACACCGGCACCGGCACCGGGGTCGCCACCGCGGCCGGCGAGTACAAGGTCCAGAAGGGCGACATCGGCGTGAGCATCGCCAAGAAGAACCACGTCTCGCTCGCCGCGCTCAAGGCCGCGAACCCGACCGTGAAGTGGAGCGCGCTCAAGATCGACCAGCGCATCCAGATCCCCGCCACCGACGGCACGAAGCCCACGGGCGCCGGCACGACGGGGACGACGGGGACGACGGCGGGCGGCACGGGAACGACCCTCGCCACGGACGCCGCGGGCGGCACCGTGTACGAGGTCAAACCCGGCGACACCGGCGGCAAGATCGCCCACAAGTTCGGCGTCTCGTGGAAGGCCATCCGCGCCGCGAACCAGTTGACCAGCGACAATCTCAAGCCGAAGCAAAAGCTGACGATTCCCGCCAAGGGCACGGCCGCCGCCACCGGAACCGCGCCGATTGACACGGGAGCGTCCGCGGTCCCCACGGTGCCGACCGCGACCCCGTTGGTGTCGCCGGCGCCGATCGGCAATCCGGGTCGTCCGTGACCGATGACCGGTCCGGACGGGAACGGCCGATCGCCGTTTCCGTCCGGGGCCGGGATTCCGAACGCCGCCTGTTCCTTTCGCAAACGCCGAATCCCCCGAACCCATGCGCGCCGTCACCACCTTCCTCATCATCGCGGTCGGGGCCTTGGTGGCGCTGAGCCTGACGATGCTGGCGAGCGCGACCATGCTCGACGGCGGTTCCTTCGCCGGGTTGCGATCCCAGGTCGCCGCGGCCGTCGCGGGGTTCGTGGCAATGATCGGGTTGGCGATGATCGACTACCGCAGGATGGGCGGTTGGGTCTGGTGGATCTACGGCGCCACGCTCGTCCTGCTGGTCCTCGTGGTGTCGCCGTTGGGCCACGAGACCAAGGGCGCGCAACGCTGGTTGTTCGGCACGCAGCCTTCGGAGATCGCGAAGTTTTCCCTCATCGTGGTGCTCGCGTGGTATGGCGCGCGCAACCAGGCCCGCATGGAACGGTTCGGGCCCGGGATCCTCGGCGGTGCAGGCCTCGCGGTTCCCGTGATCGCCCTCGTCCTGAAGGAACCCGACCGCGGAACCGCCGCGCTGCTGATGCTGGTGACCATCGTCCTGCTGCTGCTCGCCGGCGTGCGCTGGTGGTACGTGGCCCCGCCGGTGTTGCTGTCCGCCGCGACCCTCGCCGCGATGGTGATGTTCAGCCCGATGGCACGGAACCGGATCGACGCGTGGATCCATCCGGCGAACCACAAGGACGGCGCGGCGCAACAGGCGCGCAAGGGTCTTTACGCCTTCGGCGAGGGCGGATGGGAAGGGCGCGGACTCGGCGGCGGCTCGCTCAAGTACAACGTTCCGGAAGTGCACACCGATTTCATCCTTCCGGCCGTCGGCGAGGAACTGGGACTTCCCTTCACGCTCGGCGTCGTCGCCACGTACGGCGTGATTCTATTCTGCGGCATCCTCATCGCGCGGCGCGCGCCCGACACGCTCGGGTTGCTGCTCGCGGCCGGCATCACGTTCCTCATCGCCGCGCAGGCGTGCATCAACATCGGCGTCGTCACCACCGTGCTTCCCAACAAGGGAATGCCGCTGCCGTTCGTCAGCCGCGGCGGCACCAGCCTCGCCGTGTTGCTCGCGATGATCGGCGCGCTCGTCTCCGTCGCCCGGCAGGCGGATTCCGGCGAACCCGTTCCCACCGGCCGAAAGCGTCGGGCCGGTTCCCGCGATCCCTTTTCTCCGGACACGGATTTTGCCGGAGCGGCATGACCGCCGAATCCCATCCGCACATCGCGATCGCCTGTGGCGGCACGGGCGGGCACCTCTTCCCCGGCGTCGCCGTCGGCGAGGCCGTCCTCGCGCTCGGCGGCAGCGTCACGCTCCTCGTCTCCCCGAAGGAGATCGACCAACAAGCCGTGCGCTGGGTCCGCGACATGGCGGTCGCCACCTTGCCGGCGGTCGGGTTGCAGGGACGCAACTACCTCTCCTTCGCGCGCGGCCTCTGGGCATCGCGACGCGAATCGATCCGCCTCTTCCGGACCGCGCTTCCCCACGCCGTGCTCGCCATGGGTGGGTTCACCTCCGCCGGACCGATCCTTGCCGGCCGCGCCCTCGGTGCACGCACCTGCCTGCACGAATCCAACACGATTCCCGGACGCGCCAACCGCTGGCTCGCGCCGTGGGTCGATGCCTGCCTCGTCGGTTTCCCCGCGGCCGCGCGTCGTCTTCGCAACCGCGAGGCCCACGTCACCGGGACGCCGGTGCGATCGCAATTCGAGCCCGTCGATACCGGCGGTTGCCGCACCGCGCTCGGTCTCGATCCGCTCCGTCCGGTGATCGCCGTGATGGGCGGCAGCCAGGGCGCGTCCGGATTGAATTCCGCCTTCGTCGCCGCGTTGCCGACCTTGCTCGCGCTGCGTCCCGCGCTGCAGTTCGTGCACCTCACCGGCGAGCGCGATTTCGAATCGGTCCGCGCCGCCCACGCGTCCGCGAATGCCCGGTCCTGGGTGCGGCCCTTTTGCGCCGAGATGGAAATGGTGCTCGGCGCCGCCACCGTCGCGTTCGCGCGTTCCGGCGCGTCGACCCTCGCCGAATTCGCGGCGATGGGCGTGCCGTCCGTGTTGGTCCCGCTCCCGACCGCGGTGGACAACCACCAGTTCCACAACGCCGCCGCGTTCGTCGACTCGGGCGCGTCCGTTCTCCTCGAGCAGGGGAAGGCGACGCCGGAAGCCATCGCGGGCGCCGTGTTGCCCGCGGTCGATTCGCCCGAAACCCGCGCCGCCGCTTCGGCCGCCGCGTCCGCGTGGCATCGCCCACAGGCCGCGACGGACATCGCCCGTCGCGTCGTCGCCCTCGCCGCGGGAAGCGACTCGCGTCATCCCTCGCCGCGTCCCGGCGCGGCACCCGTCGCATGAGCGCGCTCCGACTCGATCCCAACGCCGGCCTCGGCCCCGAGTGGGTCGCCGCCGCCGACCGTTCGCTGAAGCTGGCGGACCTGTTCGCGGATCTCTCCCGGGTCATGGAGGACACGACCGTGCTGCGGCGCGACGAACCGCTCGCGAAACGCACGACGTTGCGGGTCGGCGGCCCGGCCGACGTCTTCGTCGAACCCTCGCGCGACGAGGAACTGACCGCCGTCCTCGAGCTCGCGTGGGTGCATTCCGTTCCCGTTTTTGTCCTGGGTCGCGGCTCGAACCTCCTCGTGCGCGACGGCGGCATCCGCGGTCTCGTGCTCTCGTTGCAGCATCCGCATTTCTCCAGGATCGAGGTCCGCGGCGAACTCATCGACGTCGGCGCCGGCGCCTACCTGCGCCACGTCGCGAACGCCGCGCGCGACGCGGGCCTCTCGGGTCTTGAATTCCTGGAGGGAATACCCGGCTCCGTCGGCGGCGCGCTCCGCATGAATGCCGGCGCGATGGGCAGTTGGATGTTCGGCGTGACGGAGACGCTCCGCTACATCACGCCCCGCGGCGAACGCCACGAGATTCCCGCCGCCGAGGCCGGGGCGCGCTACCGCGGTTGCCCATTGCTCGTCGAGAACCTCGCGCTCGGCGCCGTGCTCCGTGGCCAACCCGCGCCGCGTGCCGACATCCTCGCGAGGATGACCACCAGCAACCAGAAACGCTGGTCGTCGCAACCGCGCCAACCGTCCGCCGGCTGCACCTTCAAGAACCCGCTCCCGGAGCTCCCGGCCGGCCGGCTCATCGACGGGCTCGGCCTCAAGGGCACGAGGGTCGGCGACGCGATGGTGTCCGACGTGCACGCGAATTTCTTCGTCAACCTCGGATCGGCGAGCGCGCGGGACGTGCTCGCGTTGATCGAGTTGGTCCGCACCCGCGTCCGCGAGGCGCGGGGCACGGAGCTGGAGACCGAGGTCGAGATCGTCGGGGAAGACTGAACGCCGCCATGCCAAAACAACGCCGAATCACCGTGATGCTGGGTGGGCCCTCGGCCGAGCGCGAGGTGTCGCTGCGCAGCGGCGCGGCCATCGCGCGGGCGTTGCGCTCGCGCGGGCACGAGGTTTCCGAGCTCGATCCCGTCCCCGGCCAATGGACTCTTCCCGCCGGCACCGACGCGGTGTTCCTCGCGCTGCACGGCACGTACGGCGAGGACGGCACGGTGCAGGAGGAATTGGACCGGCTCGGCGTGCCGTACACCGGATGCGGCGCCGAGGCGTCGCGGATCGCGTTCGACAAGGCGCGCACCAAGGCGATCTGCGTGGCCGGCGGCGTCCCGATGGCGCGCTCGCGGGTGTTCCATGAAGCCGACGCGGCGTGGCCCCCGGGATGGGAACCGCCCGTCGTCCTCAAGCCCGTGCGGCAGGGAAGCAGCGTGGGCTTGCGCTTCGTCGATCGAACCGAGGATTTCCCCGCGGCGCTTGCCGACTCCTTGCAACACGGCTCCGAAGTGATGATGGAGGAACGAATCATCGGGCGGGAGACGACCGTGGGCATCCTGGGCGACTGGGCCCTGCCGATCGTGGAGGTCCGTCCGAAGGCCGGCGCCTACGACTACACGAACAAATACACGGCGGGCCGGACCGAGTACCTGTGCCCGGCGCCGTTCGACGCGGCGGTGACGGCCGCGATCCAAAGCGCCTCGCTGGCGGCGTTCCGCGCGGTCGGCGGGCGCGACTACGGGCGCGTGGACGTGATGGTGCGGGCCGGCGGACAACCCGTCGTCCTCGAGGTGAACACGCTCCCGGGAATGACGGAGACCAGCCTTCTTCCGAAGGCCGCGGCCGCGGCGGGAATCGATTTCGACGGGCTCTGCGACCGGATGCTGGAACTCGCGCTGCAACGCCAAACCACCTGACCCATGTTCTCGTTTTTCAAATCCCGTCCCAAGAACCGCCGCCAGGACCGCGGCTTCCAGCTCGACGTCAAGATCCGGGCCGACGTCGCCGACCGCAAACGCCGCCGCGCCGGGATCCGTTTCCTCGGCGGCATCGTCGGATTGGTCGTGCTCGCCGGGGGCTTGTCCGCCGGATTCCTCGTCGCGCGCAACCAGTGGTTGTACCACATCGACGCCCTCGCGCTCCGCCGCTTGTCGGCGACCACCGACGGCGTTCTTTCCGAGCGCGAATTGCTCCTGCAAGCCGGGCTTCGCACCGGGCTCAACACCTTCGCCATCGATCTCTCCAACGTCGGCGAGCGCCTTGCCCGGCACCCGCGCATCGCGTCCGCCGAGGTGCATCGCGATCTTCCCGACACCGTCCGCCTCGTCGTGCGCGAGCGGTTTCCCGTCGCGCGGGTCAAGCCGACGTCGCAGCCCGCGCTCGAGTTCTACTATCTCCTCGACGAGACCGGCCACGTGTTGCTGCCGCTGCCGCGCGACAAGACTCCCGCCGACGTGACCGAAAGCGAGGCGTCGCTGCCGCTCCTCATCGGGGCCCAGTCGGTGCCCTTTGCCGTCAATTCCGCCGTCACGGATCCGCAGATCCTCGGGGCGCTTCGCTGCCTCGCGGCGTTCGAAAACTCGGTGATGGCCGGGCTCACGGACGTGGTCAGCGTCGATGTCGGCCGCGCCGGCGAACTCGAGGTGCTGACCTCGCTCGGGGGTCGCGTGACGTTCGCGCTGCGCGACGCCGACCCCACGTTCGAGCAGCAATTGCAGGCATGGACCGCGGTCCACCAGGAGTCGGCGAGCCACGGACGCCTGATCGGCACACTCGATCTTTCCGTCACCAACAACGCCCCGCTCCGGTGGCTCGACAGCGCCGCGGCGCCCACGGACGCGTTGCGTCCCGCCAAACCGAAACGCAAGCCCGCCCGCCGCCATGTTTGATCCGGATTCCATCGTCGTCGGACTCGAAATCGGCACGAGCAAGGTCTGCGCCGCCGTCGGCGAGGTGACGCCGCAGGGCGCGTTCACCGTGCTCGGTCTCGGGCAGGCGCGTTCCCGCGGGGTGCGCAAGGCCGAGATCATGGATCCCACCAAGACGGCGGAGGACATCCGCACCGCCGTCGCCGAGGCCGAGCAGATGGCCGACGTCGAGGTGCGGAGCGTTTTCCTCGGCGTCACCGGCGCCCACGTGCGCGGCTTCAACAACCGCGGCATCCATCCCGTCGTCAGCGCCGACCGCCAGATCACGGCCGACGACGTCGAGGACGCGATCCGCAACGCGAAGGCGGTGAACCTTCCCGCCGACCACGCGGTGATCCACACGGTCCGCCAGGATTTCGCGGTCGACGACATGGAAGGCGTCGAGAATCCCGTGGGCCTCGTGGGCGCGCGCGTCGAGGCCCGGGTACACGTGGTGCACGGGCACGGCAACCGCATGCAGAACGGCATCCGCGCCGTGCAGGGACTCCAGATCGAGGTCGAGCAGGTCGTCTTCAACGGGCTCGCCGCCGCGCTCGCCGTGCTCGGCAAGGAGCACAAGGAACTCGGCGCGCTGGTCATCGACCTCGGCGCGGGTACCACCGGCTACGCGCTCTATTCCGGCAGCATCCTTCGCCACTCGGGCGTGCTCGCGGTCGGCGGTGACCATGTCTCCAACGATCTCGCCATCGGCCTCAACCTGCCGCTGGGCCGCGCCGAGACGCTCAAGCTCGAAAGCGGCGGCGCCGTCGTCGATCCCGTGCTGGCCGGCGCCACGCTGACCCTCGGTTCCGAACCCGGCCTTCCCGAACGCACCGTCAATCTCTCGCACCTCCGCCGCATCCAGTCCCTTCGCCTCGAGGAAACCCTCGAGCTCGTCGCCCGCGACGTCGGCCCGTTGCTCGGCCATGCGCGCGCCGGGGTGTTCCTGACCGGTGGCGGCTCGCGCACGCGCGACATCGTCGCCCTCGCCGAACGCGTCTTCCATCTTCCCGTCGAAATCGCCCGCACCCAGGACATCTCCGGCCCGATGGCCTCGCTCGACCAACCCGAGTTCGCCACGGCGATCGGGTTGGCAAGGTTCGGCGCGATGCGCCAACGCCGGCCGCCACCGGGCGGTTGGCGCAACCTGTTTGGCGGTTGGCTCCGTCGCTGAATCCCACGCCATGGAAAACGAATCCCAATCCAGCCCGGTCCCGGCCCCGTTCGCGCCGGGCGATTTCCGCGTGGTGGCCGTCGGCCGCGCCGGCATCCACGCGATGGAAGCGTTGCTGCGCGAGGGTTTCCCCGGCGCCGGCTTCGCCGCGATGCACACCGATGCCACGACGCTCGCGCGTTCGTCGGCGCCCCACCGCCTTCACCTCGGCGGCGGTCCCGCGCGCGGGCTCGGTGCCGGCGGCGATCCCGCGTTGGGACGCGCGGCCGCGGAAAAGGAACTCGGCGCGATCCGCAACCTCGTCGGCGGCGCGCGCGTGGTCTTCATCCTCACCGGTCTCGGCGCGGGCACCGGCTCCGGCGCCGCGCCCGTCGTCGCGCGCATCGCCCGCGAATCCGGCGCGCTCGTCCTCGGCGTCGCCACGCTCCCGTTCCAGTGCGAGGGACGCCTCCGCCAATCCAACGCGTCCGCCGGCCTCCTTGATCTCCGGGCGGAATCCGATGCCGTGCTCTGCGTCCCCAACCAACTGGTGTTGCAGACGCTCGACGAACGCACCACGGCGCCCGACGTCTTCGCCGCCGCCAACGATCTCCTCGCGCGCGGCGTGCGCGGGCTTTGGCAGATGCTCACGCGCCCGGGATTGATCCAGCTCGATTTCTCGAACCTCGAGCGATTGCTGCGCGGTCGCCATGCCGAGAGCGTGTTCGCATCGGTGGAAGCGCGCGGCGAACACCGTTCGCGCGAGGTCGTCGAGCGTCTTGCCTCGCATCCGTTCCTCGGCGCGGGCGAGGTGCTCGCCGGGAGCGACGCGGTGCTGGTCAACGTCAGCGGTGGGCCCGACATCGCCTTCGCGGAGATCGACCGCGTCCTCGGCCAGATCCAGCGGATGTGCGAACAGGCGCAGGTCGTCGTGGGGACTTCGGTCGACGAGGCGTTGGCGGGCCGCATGCAGGTGACCGTCGTGGCGTCGCGCGGTGGATCCGCGCCGTTGCCGGAAGCCCAGGGCACCGCGCCGAAACCCGTGGCGACGCCGGCGCCTTCCGAGCCCGACCGCATGTCGGCGATCCCTGGACCCTCGGAATTCCTGAACGGGGAGATGGGTGGCACGCGGGCCTCGAGCCGCCTGGTGCCGCCGCCGCCCGAACTTTCCGCCGCGCAGCGCGAGAACCTGGTGGGGAAGGGCGGGCGCGGTCCTTTCAAACGGAAGAAGGTCGTCCAGACCACGTTCAACTTCGATCTCGTCAGCAAGGGCCGCTTCGAGAAGACCGAGCCCACGATCCTCTATGGCCAGGATCTCGACCTGCCGACTTATCTGCGCCGCGGCGTCGCGCTGAACTAG
>JANYDN010000365.1 GCA_025363585.1 Verrucomicrobiota bacterium
CGGGGTCGCGGTTGGTTTTTCAGCGACGCAAGGGAAACAAGAACACGTTGCTGAACGAGGAGGGCACCCAGCTTTCCGATGACGTCCTGGCCCCATTTTTGGGTGGGGTGGATCAGCCCTATTTTTCGGCCATGTTTGGCCTGGGGGCGCACGAACTAAACCAGGGAGCGCAGGACCTGCTGCGGGGGGAAGGCGACATCGGCAAGACGCTTTTTTCCGCCAGTCTGGGAGGGACACCCGTCCAAACCATCATAAGGGAACTGCAAGCGGAAGCCGACCGGCTCTTCAAGGGTCGGGCCACGGCAAACGTGTCGGTCCGTCCGGCTGCCAACCGGTACAGAGACCTGCTCAAGCAAAGCCGCGAGGCCGTGGTCAACCCGGACGTTTGGGACAGGTTGGAGAAGGAGTTGGCCGAAGCGGAGGCCGCCGGCAAGGTTCTGGAAAATGAGATCACCCAACGCGCGCGGGACCTGCAATGGATCTCACGCTGCGAGGACGCACTCCCCACCGTTGGCACTCTTGGAGAGGAACGGCAAAAGCACGCCAAACTTCCGCCACTGCCGGATCTCGCCGACGATTTCTCCGTCCGGGCAAAGGGGGCCCGTCGCGCGGCGTCGGACGCGCAAGCCGAAGTGCAACGCCTGACCGCCCACGTCGGAAAACTGCGGATCCAGTTGGCAGGTTGCCAGACAGCTCCCGCCGTGCTGGCGGAGGCCGATGCGTTGGATCTGTTGCATCAGGATCTGGGCGCGTATCGGGAACGCAGAAGGACCTTGGCCGGTTTGAAGGCCACATTGGCGGGACTCGAACTCATCGTCCGCGCCGGAATGCAAAATTTGCGGATTTCCGGCGAACCGGAATTGTTGGAGAGCCACCGTCTCGGCACTCCGGCTCGACTCGCCTGCGAAGAGGCCGCCGATGCGCTCAAGCGCGCGCTTGAAGAGCAGACTTTGAATTCCGGCAACGGCGAAACCTTGGAGCTTCGGATCACTGCCCAGGAAACCCAGTTGCAGTCTCTCCCGGAAACCGAATTGGGCCCCCTTCGCGAGGCACTGGCGATCGCCGCCGGAGCCACCGAGGCCGATCGGACTTTTCCGTCGGGCGAATCCGAGGTCCAACGCTTGTCCCGGGAAACCGCCGACCACCATCGCCAACTTTTGGGAGCCCCTCCCGACTTGGATGCAACCGCCCGTCTTCCGGTTCCCTCCCATGCCACTCGTCGCGCGTTTCACGAACAGATGGAGGACAACCGTCGCGCGCTCAAGGTCGAGACGGAGGCGATTCGCGAGGCCAACAAACAAATCAAGGCCGTCCAGACCGAACTCGGGCGCCTGCAGCGACAGGGTGAATTGCCTTCGGAGGAAGCCCTCCGGAAAGCCCGGGCGCATCGGGATCACGGCTGGAGTCTGGTGCTGGCAGAATGGAAGGGGGGCAAGGTCGGGCAGGAGTTCGTTCCGGGTTTGCCTTTGGAAGAAGCGTTCCCCAAGGCGATCCGGAAAGCCGATGAACTTGCCGACCAGCTCCGGCTCCATGCGGACGCGGTGGCCCAGGCGGAGGAGAAACGAGGGCGGCTGAGTGAACTCGAGTCCGGCATCGCCGCGGCCCAAGCGCGGATCTTGGAACTCACGGATGCCTCGGACAAATGCCAAATGGCTTGGCAAACCGAATGGTCCGCCAGCGCCATCATCCCGCGTTCCCCGGCGGAAATGGACGAGTGGCTCGAGCACTGGAACGAATTCCGGGGACATCTCGCCAAGCTCAAGACCTCGGTGGATTCATTGGAACAGAAACGCCGCCAGATCGTCGACGCGAGGCAAAGGTTGGCGGGTGTGCTCGGCGATTCGGATGAGAAAGAGTTTTCGTCCTTGTTCGCCGCGGCCAGAAAACGCGTCCAGGACGGCGAACAGGACGCGGGCCGGCGCATCGAGCTGGCGAAACAACTCGACGCGTCGAAGGCCGAACGAGCCCGGTATAGCCAAAGGCGTGCCGGCTTGGCGGACGCGGTTGCCGCCACAACGGCAAAATGGAAATCCCAATGCGCGGCGGTGAGCCTGGAGGAAAGCACTTCTCCCGATGCAGGCCTCGAGCTTTTGAGGGAGCGAAAAGACCTTCTCCTGAAATTCGACGAATGGCGCGTGGCCGCCAACAAGGCGCAATCCCTGGCGGGCGAGATCGCGGTACACGAACAAGCCGTCCGCGGGAAGGGACTCGCGCTGGGCATGCACGGCGAGACGATAGAAGCCCTCGATGCCGCCTTGTGGAAGGCACTCGCGGAAGCCCGCAAAGCGCAGGATCGACACGACGAACTCGCGCGGCAGATCAGCCAGACCGATGACGAATTGGCGGACGCCCGGACGCTCGCAAGCCAAGCGGATGAAACCCTCGCAGAGCTTCTTCGACTCGCCGGCCTGACCTCCGTGGCCGAGTTGGAACCATTGCTGGCGCACCTCGAACAACGTCTGGCAGTGCAGGCCAAGATCGAAAGCCTGCGCCATACCCTGGGTGGCCTCGCCCGCGGCCAGCCGGTGGATGAATTCGTCGCGCGGGTTCGCACCGAAAGCCCCGATGCACTGGCGGAACTGAAATCGACCGCCACCCGCGAGAAACTGGAAAGGGAAGCCGCGCTCACCGCCCTCCGGGAAACGCTGTTCCGACTCCGAAACGAAAGGAAGCTTTTGGAAAAAGCAGCCGACGTGGCCGCCGACTACCGCCAGCAGGCGGAGTCCTGCGCGGCCAAATTGAGGCAGGATGCCGCCCGCTATCTGCGCCTCCGTCTGGCCACCCATCTACTCGAAAGCCAGATCGAACGCTTCCGTAAAGAGAATCAAGGACCTCTCCTGCAAAAGTCG
>JANYDN010000402.1 GCA_025363585.1 Verrucomicrobiota bacterium
CCAGACGGCCGGATGGTAAAAGAGGACCGTCTCGACGAGGCGTTGGACCAGATTGACCGCGAAGTCGTGGCGCCGGATGTGCGCGAGTTCGTGGAGCAACAGGGCGTCGACTTCTTCCGGAGTGATTCCCGCGGCGAGTCCGACGGGAAACAAGACCAGGGGTCGCAACCATCCGATGACCACCGGGACGGCGACCCGTGTGGACTCGCGGATGCGGACGATGCGGCCCAGGCCCAGGCGGCGCGCCAGGATTTCGAATCGTTCGCCGAGCCAAGGGTGCGCGGGAACGGTGTCGCGCACGCGAAGGCGTTGGGCGTGCCACCAACCGCCCGCGAGCCGGATCGCGAATCCGAGGACCCCGATCGACCAAGGCAGCACCACCCAGGTCTCCCATCGCCAACCGGACGTCCAGGAATCGAGCCGTTCGGGGAATCCGGAGGCCAAAATCCCGTTCGCGACGCCGTGGTTCGTCGCCCATGCGCCGGATCCAAGGTGAACACCGTGGTCCGAGGGAAGAATGACGAAGGTGGCGATCGGCAACGCGACCATCGTCGCCAATGCCAAGCAAGCGGCGGCGTAGCGTGCCCGCGCGGTGGCCCCGCGCAACGCGCGGAGCGCCAAAGCCAGGAGCGCGGCGACGACCGTTCCCTGCCACAGGAAATGGACGAGAACCACGCCCCAACGGGCGACGAGTTCCGACGGACGGAGGAGTTCGGTGGCGTTCATTTGCGTTTGGGTTCGAGGGAGTCGATGAGGCCGCGAAGCTCGGCGAGTTCGGCGGCCGTGGGCTTTCGTCCGGAGAGGGCGCGCATGACGAGTTGTTGGGCGGAGCCGGCGAACGCGCGCTCCATGAGATCGTCGAGCAACTGACGTTGTGTCTCCTCCTCGCGCAGGGCGGCGGCGAACACATGGGTCCGTTCCCGGTCATCGCGGCGGACCAACCGCTTCTCCGTCATGATCTGCAGCTGCTTGAGGACGGTCGTGTAGCCCGTGTCCGGCCCGATCTCCGTGGCGACCCGTCGCACGTTGCTCGGTCCGAGGCGCCAGAGGACGCGCAGGATCGAGAGTTCGCCGTCCGTGGGTCGGGGAAGGGTGGGCCGGGGCATGCGGCGGCACGATGTACGAAACATGTCGTAGAAGTCAACGAAAGGTTTCGTGGATCACTCGCGACATCCGAATGGAGCGGGGTTTTGGGTTTGCGGACAACGCTTCGAAACGTTTCCGGAGCTGGGCTGGCAACTGCCAAACCTCCCGGCCGGGCCTAGGGTTCGTCGCCCAACGCGAACACGGTGACGCGCGCGCGGGGCGGACCATCGGCTTCGCCGGCGCACTCGAATCGGAACGCGTTGGTTCCTTCGGCAAGCGTCGGCCACGACCCGATCGGCTTCACGCTCCCGAGGCGTTCTCCTTTTGGGCCGTACGCCACGCAGTCGCCGGGGCCGTTCGCCTCGATCCAGCTCCCGGGCGTGAGGTCGATCGGGAATTCCAGGGTCACGCCGTTCGCATCCACGCGCGGATTTTCCAGGTGCACGGCGCGCAACGGGAGGGCCGTGATCGCGCCGATCCCGACCCGCGTTTCCCGGCCGCGCGGCAGGTTCTGCACCCAGATGCCGATCGATTCGATCGCGTTGAAATGGATCAGGGCGCGGTAGGCCGCCGGCGCGCTCTTGCCGTCGTTCCAATGGTAGTCGCTCCAGCGCGAGGACTCGCTCTCGACCAGCGTGAACCGGCGCCTGCCCGTGAAATCCAGCGGAACGTAATGGTCGGCAATCGCGCCGTAGGCCAGGGGCTTCGGGCTCTCCAGCCGGATCGCGAGCACCGCGCCGGAACCGTCGCCGTCGACCTCCACCGACAGGGCTTGGGGCCCGTGGACGTCGAGCGGGCGGGGGAACCGCTTGTCGAGTTTCGCGACGGCCGCGGTCCGCGTCACGCCGCCCGCGTTGGTGATGACGATCCGGTGCATCGTGGCTTCCGAAGGACCATTCGCCGCGAAGGAAACCCCGAGGGCGGTCGTGCGGGTCCACGTCGCCGCCGGCTCCGAGGCGAGGTCCGCGAGCCGGAGCGCGTTGGTGGCGTCGCGCGCCGCGGACATGAGGGCCTCGACGCGGAACCGCGCCGGCTGCGCCGCGAACGCGTTCGTCACGGTCCATTCGCGCGACCACGGCTCGTCCATCGCGATCGTGCGCGCGTGGGTACGCAGGGTCCGGAAGCCGATCCTGCCGGAAGCATTCGTGGACAGCGCGAACTCGAGGTTCGGATCTCGGAGCCGTTCCTTCGTCGCCGCGTCGAATGTGTTCGTGCGGCGGAGCTCCCCGCAGATCCGCAGCGTTTCCGCCGCGCGCGCGAACAGCGGTGTCGCGTCGAGGGACTTCGGATCCATGCCCGCGGCGAGCGAGATGCCCGCGTCCCAGCCGACGAGCCGCGCGCCGACATGCTCGATCACGTCCGGATACGACGGCTCGACCTGCGGCGGATCGTATGCGGTGAATCCCCACCAACCGAGATGCAGCGGAAGCATCAGGCCGTCGTTGATCGCGGCGGCGTGGAGGTCGACGAAACGCTTTTGGCCGCGACGCGGGAAATCCCATGCCTGCCAACGCGTGCGGTACTGCCAGCAGTGATGCCACATCGCGCTCATCTCCATCCCGACCGGCCGCTTCAGGCGCTTCTGGATCTCGACGACGAACTTGTCGGCCCAATACCACGACGCGTCCTCGCCCCGGAGGATCGAGGCGCCATCGAGCGCATCGAGGTAGATGCCATCGAACCCGCAGCGGTTGACGACGTCGGCATGGTTGGCCGCGATCTCGGCGAAGAGAGTCGATTCCGGGTCGGGCACGAAGAGGCCGAAGGACTCCTTCAACTGCCGCGCCCGGCTCCCGCGGGCGTGGGGCGCCGCCTTCGTTCCGAGCGCGGCGCGTTTGACGCCGGTGAACCGCCACGGCGGCTCGTTGGCGAATCCGCCGAAGGTGACGAGCTCGTCGCCGACGTGCAGCACCACGCTGTTGTGCTCGAAGAATCCGGTGACGGTGCTGAGTCCCTTCGTCGGTTCGTTCACCGCGATCTCGGTGGCGTCCGGAGCGAGGTCGCCCGCGAGCGTGAACGTGCGGAACGCGTCGAGACGCGCGTCCGGCACCGGCGCGACGTACTTTGAATGTTTGTCGATGAAGAAGGCGTAGGTGTGGAGGATCGATCCGATGCCGGCGTCATGCAGTCGCGACACGACCCGTCCATACGAGTCCCAACCGTCGGGCCATTTTTTGCGGTCGAGCTCAAGGTCGCCGAAGCGGAAGAAGTCGGGGCCGCCATGGTTGTCGATCTGCGTGAACCCGACGCGGCGGGTCGCGGCGATCCATTCCTGCACGTTGGTCTCGACGAGCGACCCGTAGTTGAAGAGGTACGAACCGTGGTTGAATGGAATCCCTTGCGCCCACGGGCCGGCCACCTTGCAGTTCGGAAGCTCGCCGGAGGACAACAAGGTTTCCTGGAGGGCCGGCAACATCCGTGCCATGGGCGCCGCGACGATCGCCGCCTTGCCGCCCAACAATCCGAACCGGGTTTCGCACGATGCCTTCAACTCGCGATGGAGGGCAGGGAGTGCGTCGACGCGGGTGTGAAGGTTGAGGGAGAGGGCGCAGGCGCCGAAGTCCTCCGAGAGCTTCGCCGCAAGGTCGAGCGGCACGTTGAGGAAGGTGATCGAATCGACGGTGCCGTCGATCGACGCGAGCCGCATGACCAAGTGGGTCGGCCGCGATTCGACGTCCAGCTCCGCGCCGATTCCCGCCCCGCCGAATTTCAGGGCGAGCCGATCGCCGGCACGGCGCGCGGAGGTCGCGGGAAAGACGGTGCCACCGCGGCGGACGCTGGCGCAGACCGTGGGCTCGTTGGTCCGCAGGTGGTCGACGCCGGTGGCCCGGTCGACGAACGCGAGGTTGCGGGCGTCGCCGGAGATCACGTAGCGGAAGCGCGTGTTCTCCAGGACCACGTCGGGGGCGGCGAACAACGCGAAGGGAAGGACGAGGAGAAGGCAGCGGAGAAGAAGGCAACGCGATCGCGTGTTCATGGACGGAAAGGCGCGGGCGGAAACATTCGGCGCGGCGCCGGGCGATGCGGAGGGTTCGATCATCGAAGGCCGCCGGCATCGCGAGAATCTTCACGGATGCATCGCGTTGTTCCCGGACGGGCGCAGCCTCTTCCCGCCCACCGGCGGTTGCAAGCGCACGGCGTCCACCGCTCGTGGGGCGATCCGCCGCCCTTTCGCGGCGCGTGGGACTCCGGCCGGATTCATCCGGTCCGGGGGATTGCGTGCCCAGCGGAAATCGGCGATTCGTGATGGCATGATTCGGAGATTCGCGGCGCTCGCCCGCGGTTTGGCCCTCGTGGCGACGTGCTCGTTCGGGGCCGCGCGGGCGGAGCAATTCACGTCGGTCATCGATCCCTCGTGCCAATTGCCCCGCGTGGACCTCCGCCAACCGGCCGACGATTCCCTCTACGAGTTGCTCGCGGCGCAGGATCCGACCTCGGCCACGTGGGAGCGCGTGATGTCCGTCGCCCCCGAGGGACACGACCACTCGTGGTTCGATCCCGCCGCCCGCCTCGAGCGTCTTCGATTCTACCGCTGGATGCGGATCCACCCGCGTCCGCCGCTGGCGATCATCGACGACTTCCGTCTCGTCGATCATCTCGGCGTTTCCCACGACCTGGCGCGCGACGGCGACGCCGAGGCGATCGTGCTGGTGTTCACCGACAACGCGTCGTTGGCCGACACGTGGGCGTTGCTGGATCCGGTGCAAAAGACGTTCGCGGACGGGTCGGTGCGTTTCTGGCTCGTGAATCCGACGGATTCCCGCGGCGATCTCGCTGCGGCTGCCGCTGCCGCGGGCGTCACGCTGCCGGTCCTGCATGACTCGGCCCAGCTCGTGTCGCGTGCCTACGGCGCGCGTCGTTCGGGCGAGGTGGTGGCGATCGATCCCGCGATGATGGAGGAAATGTACCGCGGCGCGATCAGTGCCAACTGCGAGGTGAACGGAACCGTCGTGCGGCAGGACTATCTCGCGGACGCCCTCGCGCTGCACCACGCGCAGAAGCCCGTGCGGGTGACGCTCACCCAATCGCAGGGGACGGCCCTCGCGATCGAGCCGCCGCAGGTGGCGAATTACTCCACGGAAATCGCGCCCCTCTTGCGGCGGTCCTGCGTGAAATGCCATCGGCCCGGCGACATCGGGACCTTCGCGATGACCAACCACGCGACCGTCGCGTCCTACGCCGCGGCGATCCGCGTCAATCTCATCGAGGGCAAGATGCCGCCGTGGCACGCGGACGCGCCGCAGGGGACTTTCTCGAACGACCAATCGCTGACGCCCGCGGAGACCGCGCGCCTGGCGGCGTGGGCCGAGGCGGGCGCGCCCCGCGGCGACGGCGAGGATCCGCTGGTGACCCATCCTCCCGCGCCCGCCGTGGACTGGCCGCTCGGTCCGCCCGACGCGATCGTGACCATCGATTCGCAGTCGATCCCGGCGGCCAGCCAATCGCCGACGATCCCGTACCAATATGTTTTCACGACCACGCCGTTCCCGACGAACGTGTGGCTCCGCGCGGCGACGGTGAAGCCGGGCAACCGGCAGGTCGTGCACCACGCGCTGGTGTTCGCGGGGAATTTTTCGGACCTGGCGGCATTGAAAGGCGGGTTGGGTGGGTATTTCGCGGGCTACGTGCCGGGGATGGAGCAGGCGTTTTATCCGGACGGGGTGGGCAAGCAATTGAAGGCGGGAAGCATCATCATGTTCCAGATGCACTACACGCCGATCGCGTCCGGCCAGACCGACAAGACCCAGCTCGGGCTCTATCTGTCGAAGACCAAGCCGGCGAAGGAATTGAAGACGGGCTCGGCGTACAACACGTCGTTCGTCATCGATCCCGACACGAAGGTTGCCCCCGCGTCCGCGGACACGACCTTTGCGAAGGCGGTCACGCTGTTTGAATTCAGCCCGCACATGCACTTCCGCGGATCGTCGATGCGCTTCGACGCGATCCTGCCCGACGGCACGACCCAAACCCTGCTGAACGTGCCGAACTACGACTTCGCCTGGCAGTCGACCTACCGGCTCGCCAAGCCCGTGACGCTGCCGGCCGGAAGCCGCCTGCACCTGTCGGGCACCTTCGACAACTCGGTTTGGAATCCCTTCAACCCGGACCCGTCGCGGACCGTGACGTTCGGCGAGCAGACGTCGGACGAGATGTTCATCGGCTACGTGAACTACGCGGAGTGACGGGCTCTCGGCCGGGACCTGAGGTGGGATTTTCACGCCAAGGCGCCAAGACGCCAAGAACGCGGGCAAAAAGGAGCGATTCCATCGGTCCCGTCACCACACCGAATGGTGGGCCCCGATGCCGGTTCCAAAAGCTCGGATCCTTGGCGTCTTGGCGCCTTGGCGTGAAATAATTCCTCTACCGCGACTACATCGATCCGGCTCAGGGGCGCGGCGTGGCGCCCCGGCACTTGGCGAGATCCTCGAGGTGCCGGACGACGAGCGAGGTCCAGCCCGTCTGGTGGTTCGCGCCGCAGCCGCGTCCGGTGTCCGCGTGGAAGTACTCGTGGAAGAGCACGAGGTCGCGCCAATGCGGATCCGTCGCGAACCGCGTGTCCCCGCCATGGCACGGGCGATGGCCCGAGGCGTCGGGCAGGAACAGCGACGCCAGCCGGCGCTCCAGATCCAGCGCGATCTCCCGGAGCGTGAGCTGGCGGCCGGAACCCGTCGGGTATTCGACGGTGAATTCGTCGCCGTAGAAGTGGTGGTAACGCTCGAGGGCCTCGATCAGGAGGTAGTTCACGGGGAACCAGACCGGGCCGCGCCAATTCGAGTTGCCGCCGAACAACCACGAGTCGGACTCGCCGGGCCGGTAGGCGACCCGATGCGTCTCGCCGCCGATATCGAGCGAGAACGGGTGCGCCTCGTGGTAACGGGACAACGACCGGATGCCGAACGGCGACAGGAACTCGGACTCGTCGAACAGGTACCGCAGCACGCGGAGCAGGTGGCTTCGCGTCGGGATCGCCAGCAGGAGTTTCCTGCGGCTGTTCGAACGCGCGAGCGCCATCCCCCGCGACAGCGCGTGCTTGTGGGTGACGAACCACCGGAGCCGCTGCTGGAAGCCGGGCAGGCGCGCGATCTCGCCCTCGTCGAGCACCTCGACGGCGATGAGCGGCAGCAATCCCACCAGCGACCGCGTCCGCAGCGGCATCGTCTGGCCGTTGGTCGAGAGTTGGTCGTAGTAAAAGCCGTCGTTCTCATCCCACAGCCCGGTTCCCCCCACCGTGTTCATCGCCTCCGCGATCTGGACGAAGTGCTCGAGGAACTTGCTCGCCATGTCCTCGTACGCGGGATGGTGACGCTCGCCGTCGTGCGCGAGTTCGAGGGCCATCGCGAGCATCGTGGAGCAATAGAACGCCATCCATGCCGTGCCGTCGGCCTGCTGCAGGGTGCCGCCGTCCGGGAGCGGCTTGGAGCGGTCGAGCACGCCGATGTTGTCGAGTCCGAGGAACCCGCCGCTGAAGAGGTTCTTGCCCGCGGCGTCCTTGCGGTTCACCCACCACGTGAAGTTCAGCAGGAGTTTCTGGAAGACGCTCTCGAGGAAGTCGCGGTCGCGGTGCCCGCGTGCCGCCGTGAGCTTGTAGACGCGCCACGCCGACCAGGCGTGCACCGGCGGGTTCACGTCGCCGAGCGCGAATTCGTACGCGGGCAATTGTCCGTTCGGATGCATGTACCACTCGCGAAGGAACAGCCCGAGCTGCTGCTTCGCGAACTCGCCGTCGACCCGCGCGAACGGCACCATGTGGAACGCGAGATCCCAGGCGGCGAACCACGGGTATTCCCACTTGTCCGGCATCGAGATCACGTCGCGCGCGTACAGGTGGCGCCATTCCGCGTTGCGGCCCGACTTGCGCGCGTCCGGCGGCGGCGGTTGGCCGGGATCGCCGTCGAGCCAATCGTCGACGATGTAGTGATAGAATTGTTTCGACCACAGCAGGCCCGCGTATCCCTGCCGCACCACGCGGCGTTCCTCGGGCCGAAGCCCTTCCGGCAGGCAGTTGTCGTAGAATTCGTCGGTCTCCCGCGCGCGGGTTTCGTGCAGACGGGCCGATGCTTCCGTCGCCGGCTGGGCGCGGCCCTCGATCTCGGCCTCGGCGACGGGGACGAGCCGGGTTTCCACCGTCACTGATCCGCCGGCCGGAATGCGCAGGCGATACCATGCGGCGACTTTCGACCCGATCCGCTTCGCGTTGACGGCCGCGACCTCGCCCCCGACCACCCGCCGGTGAAACGCGTCCTTCACGTACGGCGACTCGCTCGCGACCCCGTGGAGGCGCTCGAGATTGGAATCGTTCTCCGTGAACAACAGCTCGGGCTTCGTGCCGTCCGAGGCCGCGGCCGCCTGCCAGACGAACGAGTCGAAGGATTCGTGCCGGGTCTCGACCGAGGCGTCGTCGCGCGCGCGGATGCGCGGACGGGTCGAGCAGCCCTCGTGCGTGCAGCCCCACGACCACGTGTTGCGGAACCAGAGCGTCGGGAGGAGATGGAGATCGGCGTCTTCCGGACCGCGGTTCGAGACGACGACGCGCAGGAGCAGGTCGTCGGGCGATTGTTTCGAATAGGTGGCCTCGACGTCGAAGTACCGGTTCGCGTCGAAGATGCCGGTGTCGCGGAGTTCGAACTCGGGCTGGTCCTTGCCGGCCGCGCGGTTTTTCTGGGCGAGCTCGGCGTAGGGGAACGCAGCCTGCGGGTACTTGTAGAGCGCGCGCGCGTGCGAGTGCGTGGGCGACGACTCGAGGTGGAACCACTCCTCCTTGGCATCCTCGCCGTGGTTTCCCTCCGCGTTGGTGAGGCCGTACAGCCGCTCCTTCAGGATGGGATCGCGGCCGTTCCAAAGCGCGATGGCGATGCAAAGGCGGCATTGCCGATCGGTGAATCCGAGTAGTCCGTCCTCGCCCCAGCGATACGCCTGGCTGCGGGCACGGTCGTGCGGGAGATAATCCCAGCATGTCCCCTCGGGACTGTAGTCCTCGCGGACGGTTGCCCACTGGCGGTCGGAGAGGTACGGGCCCCAACGTTTCCAATTCGCGGCGCGCGCGGCGTCCTCGGCGAGTCGGTGTCCCTCGGCCGTGCCGGCGGTCCGTTTGAGGACGAGGGTATTGCCGGGATCCGGGCTCGTGGTCACGCCGATGAAACTGGGGGGCGAGTTTCAAGGGTCAAGTTTTCAGTTTTCAGGAGCAGCAGGGAGCAGGGAGCGGGGAGCAGGGAGTAGCGAGCGGGGAGCTCTGAAATCTGAACACTGAACACTGAACACTGACCACTGAGTACTGAACACTGAGTACTGAACACTTCCCCAATTGGAACGAACGCCCGGACTTTCATTGGTGCGGATACGTTCGGTCGATACTGTCACCGGCCATGGGCACTTGGATCGAATGGATGCAACATCCGGATGCGTGGGTCAGCCTGCTGACGCTCACCTTGCTTGAGATCGTGCTGGGCATCGACAACCTGATCTTCATCTCGATCCTCTCGGGCAAACTCCCGCCGGCGGACCAACCGCGCGCGCGGAAAATGGGACTAAGCCTCGCGCTGATTACGCGCATCCTTCTGCTGCTGTCGCTGAGTTGGGTGATGGGCCTTTCGCGCAAGCTTTGGGAAGCCTCGTTCCTCGGCCTCGAGTTGCCCAACACCGGCAAGGACCTCGTGCTTGCGGTCGGTGGCGCGTTCCTCATCTGGAAATCCGTGCACGAGATCCACGAGAAACTCGAGGGCGTCGACGGCGAGCGGAACCCGTCCGGCGCGGTGTCGTTCGCCGCGACGATCGTGCAGATCCTGCTCCTCGACATCGTGTTCTCGCTCGACTCCGTGATCACCGCGGTCGGCATGGCGCAGCACGTCCCGGTCATGGTCGCGGCGGTGATCCTCGCGATGTTCGTGATGCTGGCCTTCGTGAACCAGATCGGCGGGTTCGTGGAGCGGCACCCGACGCTCAAGGTGCTGGCGCTCTCGTTCCTGATACTGATCGGGACGCTGTTGCTGGCGGAGGGATTCCACCAGCACATCAACAAGGGCTACGTGTATTTCGCGATGGCGTTTGCCGTCGGCGTGGAAATGCTGAATCTCAAGGTCCGACGCAAAGCCGAGAAGGTGCGGCTGCGCCAACCGTACCGCTGAAGAACATTCCATGCCCCTGACGATCCCGGATCTTCATTCCAACGAGGAACTCCGACGCCACGAGTTCCCCGTCGCCGAGGGCGACGTGTTCCTCGCGCACGGCGCCGTCTGCCCGCTGCCGCGCCGCGTCGCGGCCGCCATCGCAGACGCCGCCATCCATGCCACGCTACACGGCCAGGAATCGCCCGAGGCCACCGCGCTCGTCGGCGACGTCCGCATCCGGGCCGCGCGGTTGCTGGGTGCGGATCCCTCCGAGATCGCGTTGGTGGGGCCGACCTCGCTCGCGTTGTCGTACGTCGCCGGCGGCCTTCCGGTGCGGCGCGGCGACAACGTCGTCGTCTACTTCGACGATTACCCCGCGAACGTCTACCCGTGGATGGCGTTGTCGGACCGCGGCGTCGAGGTGCGTTTCCTCAACGTGAAGGAGGCGGGCAAGGTACGTGCGGTCGAGGTGCAGGGACAGGTGGACGAGCGCACGCGGTTGGTGGCCATTTCCAGCGCGCATTTCGTGACGGGTTGGCGGACGAACGTCGACGCCATCGGGCGTTACCTGCGGGCGCGCCACATCCTGTTCTGCGTCGACGCGATCCAATCGCTCGGCGCGTTCCCGATGTCGGTCGAGAACGTGGATTTCCTCGC
>JANYDN010000405.1 GCA_025363585.1 Verrucomicrobiota bacterium
CCGCGACGGTTTTCCCGACGTCGCACCTGAATCCACAGCCCTCGAACAAGTCGATCCAGTAGGCGTTGTCCCTGCAGTTGACGTGGTGGTATCCCGGTTGTCCCGGCAATGCGTGGGTGATCGCCAGATGGTCCGCGAGTCGGAACGTTTCGAGGACTCCCGGAAGGACTTCCTCGTCGATGTGTTCGAGGAACTCGCAACTCCAGAGCAAATCGAACCGCTCGGTGGTCCGGTACGGGCCGCTGCAGAAATCGTGCAGCATGATTTTTCCGGGAACCCTCGAGTCGCGGATCGCCTCCGGCATGCCGTCGATCCCGAGCACGCGGAGGCCGTGGTCGTGGAAAAACCGGGTGGAATGGCCCTCGCCGCAGCCGACATCAAGCAGCGAGCGCGGCGAGTAAGTCCCGCGCAGCCAATCCCACACGGGCGCACACCATGAATGGATGTCGCCACCCACGATGTACCCGCCGAGGTGGCCATTCGCCGCTTCGATTCTTTGTTCCGCCTGCATCGCATGTAACTGGAGTTCGGGGACCTCATGGGTCAATCCAAAAGCGGCACATCCAAAAGCGGCACGTCGTCACGGGGTTCGTATCGCCGCGACGGGTGGAACTCGACCATCGGGGCGTCCCCGGCGCCGGTTGATCCATGCTTGCCAGCCGCGCGATGGCCCTGCGAGCGTAGTTCCACAGGTGGACTATTCGATCGTTATCTGCACTTACAATCGGCCCGCAATGTGCCGCCAAAGCGTCGAAATGCTGGCCGGCATGATGCCTTCCGGCGGCGAATTGCTGGTGGTCGACCAATCCCCGGACGAACTCGCGGTAGATCTCCGGGACGTCAGTTCCTCTTCCGGGACGGCGATACGGATGTTCCGTCTGATACCACCCAGTCTCGTCAAAGCACGGAACGCCGGGCTCCGCGAGGCCAAGGGGCGTTTCGTGATCTTTGTCGTCGACGACATCGAGCCATTGCCGGGATTGATCGAGGCCCATTTGGCGGGTTTTGACGATCCAACCGTCGGCGGCGTGGCGGGCCGGGTGCTCCAGCCCGGGTTTGGGCCGAAAAAGCCGGGCGATCCCGAGTTGGTTGTCGATCTGTCGTCTCCGGATGCGTGGAAGTTGACCGATCTCAATTCCTCGAATGCCCAAGAGGTTCAGACGTCGCGCGGGTGCAACATGTCGTTCCGCAAGTCGGTCCTTCTCGAAATCGACGGATTCGACCACCACTTTTTCCCGCCGATGGTATTCCGCGACGATACCGATGCCTGCCTGTGTGTCCGACGGGCGGGACACCGCATCTGGTACCGTCCGGATGCGGCGCTCTACCACCTGGGCGAAGCCTCCGGTGGCACGCGGGAATTGAAGGGGAAGCAGGGTCTCGTGGCATCTGAACTCCAGATGTACACCAAGTTATTCCGCCACTACCGCTGCAACCTATACTTCCACTGCAAGCATTTCCGCGGTGCGAGCCTCTGGCGGAACATCGTGGAATCTTACAGGCATTTCGTCGGTGTTTCCCGTTACCCTTGGCGTTTGGTCGCGAAGAATGTCCTGTATCTGACGGCGCTGTTACGGGCCTTCCAATTGCGCTACCTGTGCACGGCCCGCGGCCTTTCCAGCCTCCGGCCCGAGGAATATATGGAAGTTGGCACCAACCCCGGGGCCACCGGTTTGCCGACGTGAAACCGAGGCTTGCCGGGCTGGATGGATTGCGGGCGATCGCCATCCTTATGGTCGTTGTCGGGCATAGTTCCCGCACGGTCGGGTTTCCTGCCGCGCTTCGACATGGGGCGAGCGACGCGACTCCCGTGGTCGGCGTCAATCTGTTCTTCGCGCTGAGCGGCTTCCTGATCACGTGGCTTCTGCTCGGGGAGGAAGAGGCCCAAGGGAGCGTTCGTTTGGGCGAATTCTATTTCCGCCGGGCGTTCCGGATCCTTCCCGCGGCATTCGTGTATCTCGGCGTGATGGCGTTGGGGTCGGCCATGGCGTGGTGGCACTTGAAATGGACCGACGTGATCGCCCCGGCGGTGTTCCTGGCAAATGTCGTCGGCGTTGACGCATACGTGGGGCACTTCTGGACGCTTTCCATCGAGGAACAATTCTATCTGGCATGGCCCGCGGTCCTGGTTGCCGCGAAGTGGCGGATGCGTGTCCCTTTGACGCTTGGGTGGATCCTTCTCTCCCCGGTTTGGCGGCAGATCAATATCCGTTTGTTTGGCGCCGCGCAGGTCAATTGGGGTCGGCCCGACCTTCGCTTCGAGATGCTGATCGCGGGATGTCTCTTGGCGCTGCTCTGGTCGCGTGCGGCAACGCGCGGGCGATTGGAACCGTGGGTGCGCGAAAAGGGCACCTTGATTTTCGCGGCCGGAATTCTCGGTGTGCTATCCCCTTGGGTGCTGCCGAGGCTCGCGGGCGGCGCGGGCGTATTGATCGCAATGCCCCTCTCCGCCATTGCATACGCCCTGCTGGTCCTCGTCGCGGTCGCCGGTGCATGCGGGCCGTTGTCCGTCCTGTTGAACTGGACACCGATGGTGTGGCTCGGCCGCCTTTCTTACAGTCTCTATCTTTGGCAGCAGGTATTCTGCTATCCGATGACCGGACGCTGGCACGAGCGGTTCCCGCAGAACCTCGGCCTTGCAGTTCTCGCCGCGTCCCTTTCGTTCTTCGTCATCGAAAGTCCGTGCTTGCGGCTGCGTGGCCGATTGCACGCCCGCTTTTTTCCGCGACGGTCGAGCGAGGCGGTCTCGGCGAGGTGACTTTTGGTCCGCCTTTGTTGAACGACCCGTTTCGAATGCAATCGGGATTAGCCGCCACGCCCGCGGGGGGGGCGGGCGGTTCCGATCGGCCAACCTCGGCGGACTTCCGGCGAGAAGCGCGGTACTCGCGGGACGGCCAGCCGGGTGTCAGCGCGTCGCGGCCCCGCGTGCCCAGACGTCCGCCGCGAGGATGGCGGCCAGATCCGGGTTCTCCACGACGGCGTGTGCATCCATCGCGCGCTTCACCAGCACGGGGATCTCGAGAAATCCAAGGCTTCGATGGCAGAACGCCTCGACGGCGACTTCGTTCGCCGCGTTGAAAACGGCGGGCAGCGTGCCGCCGACGTCGCCCGCGCGCCGCGCGAGCCCGAGCGCCGGGAACCGATCGATGTCGGGTTCCTCGAAGGTCAACGTGCCGAGCTTTGCGAAGTTCGTTTGAACGCGGTCGCTTCTGGATCGCGCGGGATACGTTAGCGCGTACTGGATCGGCAGGCACATGTCCGGGGTCGACATCTGCGCGAGGATCGAGCCGTCCACGAACTCGACCATCGAATGGACGATGCTCTGCGGGTGGACGACGACCCGGACGCGGTCCATGCCGATGTCGAACAACCACCGGGCCTCGATCATCTCGAGGCCTTTGTTGAAAAGCGTCGCGGAGTCGATGGTGATCTTGCGGCCCATGACCCACGAGGGATGCTTCAAGGCCTGGTCGAGTGTCACCGCGGCCAAGGCATTCTTGGGCCAGCGGGCGGCGTCGCGAAAGGGACCGCCGCTGGCGGTGAGCCAGAGGTTGCGGACGGATTCCGGCGGCTTGCCGTCGAGGCACTGGAAGATCGCGGAATGCTCGCTGTCGACCGCAAGGACGCGGACGCCGTGCTGGCGGGCCTCGGCCATGACGGCCTCCCCGGCCATGACGAGGATTTCCTTCGAGGCGACGGCAATGTCCTTCCCGGCGCGGATCGCGGCGAGCGCCGGGGCGAGACCGGCGGTGCCCACGATCGCGATGAGCACGATGTCGGCGCCGGGTAACGTCGCGAGTTCAAGGAGGCCCTCGGCGCCGCAAAGGACGCGGGTGCCGGGAAGTTCATTTTGGACACGCCGAGCTTTGTCCGGATCGTTCAGCGAGACGACGGTCGGCCGATGGCGCCGCGACTGTTCGACCAGGAGATCCGCGTTGCCGCCGGCCGCGAGGCCGACCAACCGCAATTGGTCCGGCAGATCCTCGACCACCTTGAGGGTCGAGGTGCCGATGGATCCGGTGGAGCCGAGCAGGACGATGTTTTTCATTCCGAGCGTCGGGAGGGAGTATCGGCGCCGCGTTGCACGGGCAAGCGT
>JANYDN010000033.1 GCA_025363585.1 Verrucomicrobiota bacterium
AGGTCAGGTTCCAATGATGGTCGAGCGAAAGGAACACCTTCACCGAATCCGTCTCCGCCGCCACGGCCGCGTGCGCCAACCGTACCGTGCGCTCGTAGTCGGCGATGAACACACCTTCCGGTACCTCGCCCTCGTTGGCCCAATACCAATGGGCCGTCACCTCGTTGCCGATGATGAAGCGACTTGCCCGGCCAAACGCACCGTCGTCGCGCGAGAATCGATTCGCGAGGAATCCCATCGCCGCCTCGAACCACGCCGCTCCTTCACGCGTCGAGGTGTTGAAAGCCCCGAGATGGTTCGGCGCTTGTCTGGAATATCCCGGATGAAGGCTGATGGCGTCCACCAACGGATCACCACTCTCGTACGCCAACAGGATCAAGGTCACGTCCGCGCCGGCGTCCGACAAACGCTTGGCAGGTATGGCTTCCACCGCCGACTTCCGGAAATGGAAAACCCGTCCTTGGTTGGTCCACGACAGGCTGTCGGCGGAAGCCCGCGGATCCACCAGCCCGGACACATTGACGTTGAGCGCGGCGTGCCGAACGCCCAGCGCGATGGCGTCCTCGACCATTTGCACCTGGAGTCCCTTGCGGCTCTTCGGAACCACGGGCGCGGGATAAAGTCGAGCCGTGCCCTCGAACTTTTCCGCATGCCTTGCGACACCGACGGCCCGCGTCTCGCCTCCGTACCCTCGAACCCCCACGCAGAACCCTCGGTCGATCCGATCCTGGCGGCCCGCTCCACGATCGACGAATCGGGACACCTCAAATGTCCCGTCTGCCTTCGGTGCTGCCAAGGCAACCGCTTCTCCCGTCGCCACGTCGGACTCATCCTGTTCGGGCTGCAGTTCCACGATTTCGAATTCAATGCCGACACCGACCACCGTCAGCACCACGCGCTCGCTCGTCACGATGACCCGGACCACGCCGCTCCCTCCCGGCCGCGACAACTTCAACTCCCCGAGCGTCGCGGTCCCGTTGGTTCCTGGAGGATCCAGACGCAGGCGGGCTCCGCTCCCCATGGCTGGCAACGCCAGCCGCGCTTCGGTCCATGCATTCGAGCGCACCCTGAAGTGAACGGAATCGCGTTCCGTTGCTTGGTCCTTGAACCAAAACAATTGCCCGATCCCGCCCGGCTCCGACCACAGGCGAAGGGAGGCCACCGATTCGTTGTTCCCACTTTCCCCGACTTCCGGACTGGTCACGAACGGATCCGGTCCCGTGATCGGAACCAAGAGTCCCCGAACGCCGACTTCGAGCGGACCGACGTCGTGGGTTGGTTTCCAACCCGGACGACTGGCCCGGTTGGCAAGGTCCGGCAATTCGGCGACGGCCCGGACCCGCGAGGCCAGACAGCAAAGAACCAACAGGATTGGAAATCCTAGATCGGTGGACGGCAGGTAACGCACGACGCTTCTAAAGGCCCCGGATTGTTCCGCCGATCAAGGACGGTGTTCGATTCCCCTGCGATTCCCCCCAATTAGGTCTCGCCTCGTGATTCGATTGCGCTAGAAGAGTTGCGTTACCCTTAGCCTTGAAAGTGCCATGAATCCCCGAAAACCCCGTTCCCTGCGGTCCGCGTTCACGCTGATCGAGTTGTTGGTCGTGATCGCCATCATCGCGATTCTGGCGGGCATGCTGCTGCCGGCCTTGGCGAAGGCGAAGACAAAGGCCCAGGCCATCAACTGCCTCGGCAACCTCCGCCAGCTGACCCTCGCCTGGGTCATGTACTCGACCGACAACAACGAGCGGCTGGTACCCAACTGGCCCGGCGTCCCGGACTCTTGGGTGGGCGGCAACGTTTCTGGCATGCCCGGTGCGACCAACCTCGCCGACATACGCAATGGCCGCCTCTACAAGTACAATGGCTCCGTCGGCATCTACACCGATCCCGCCGTGCAGGATCTCCCGAGCGGAATCAAGCGCGGCACCAAATTGATTCGGACTTACTCGATGGAAGGTCGGATGGGTGGAGGCGACGGCACCGGTGGCAGCGTCGACACCAGCTGGGTGCTCACCACCAAGTATCCGCAGTACAAGAAGACAACCGAGATCATCAACCCGTCGCCCTCGAAGTCGCTGGTCTTCGTGGACGAGAGCATTTACACGATCGACGACGGTTATTTCGCGGTGAAGCCGCCGGGCCAAACGGTCTGGCAGAATTCGCCAACCGTACGCCACGGCCGCTCCGCAGCCCTCTCGTTCGCCGACGGCCATGCGGAAATTTTCCGCTGGGTCTATCTTCCCGTGAAGGACCAGGGCCTCGACGCCCCGATCAAGGCGAGCGGTCGCGACACGACCATCGATTTCAAGAAGCTCCAGTCCACGGTCATCCCGCAGGAAGACATTCCCTGATCCCCGGGAAATCCTTGGAGCGTCCTTCGCGAAACCGTAGCCTGCGTCCGTTCACACCATGAGATTCGGCATCAATTCGTTCCTTTTCACGTCTCCCTTCACCACCGAGAGCACCAAGCTTTTCCCCAAGTTCAAGAAGTGGGGATTCGATACCGTCGAGATCCCGATCGAGGATCCGTCCCACATCGATGCTGCCAAGGTCCGCTCCGCTCTCGACAAGGCGGGTCTCGCGTGCGGATCGATCTGCGCGTGCATGGGTCCGGGACGCGACCTCCGTGGGACGCCCGAGGAACAGAAGACGGCGATGGATTACTGCAAGGCGTTGATCGACCAAGCGGTCGTCCTCGGCTGTCCCTCGCTCATCGGCCCCGTCTATAGCGTCGTGGGCAAGGCGGACGCCGTCGAACCCTCGCAGCAGAAGATCGAGTGGGCTTTGGTCGTCAAGAATCTCAAGGAGCTCTGCGCGTACGCCGAATCAAAAGGGATCCAGATTTGCGTCGAGCCGCTCAACCGTTTCGAGACCGACTTCCTCAATACCTGCGACCAAGGTCTCAAACTGATCAAGGCCGTCGGCTCCAAGGTGCTCAAGCTTCACCTCGACACGTTCCACATGAACATCGAGGAGAAGAACCAGGGCGCCTCGATCAAGAAAGCCGGCAAACTTCTCGCCCACTTCCATGCCTGCGGCACGGACCGCGGCACGCCCGGCACCGATTCCCTTGATTGGAAACCCATCGTGGCCGCGCTCAAATCCATCGGCTACAAGGGCGATGTCGTCATCGAGTCCTTCACCACCGACGTCAAGGTCATTGCCCGCGCCGCGGCCATCTGGCGCCGGATCGAGCCGACGCGCGACGAGATCGCCGTGAAGGGACTCGCGAACCTGAAGAAGTCGTTCAAGAAGTAGCCGTCCTCCGACTTGACCGACGCCCCCTTTCCCATCGAAAAACTTCCCATGCGCTTCCTTCGTTTGCCCGCGACCCTCGCTCTGGTCGCCGCCGCCATCGCGTCGATGGCCCTCACCGGTTGCCAACTCTCGTCGCGCAAGCTGGCGCAGGAGCGGGTCAATTCCATCTCCCTATTCGACGGCAAGACCCTCAAGGGCTGGGCCGGTTTGGCGGATCATTGGACGGTCGAGGACGGGTCCATCACGGGTTACACCACGAAGGAAAACCCGCTGAAGCAAAACACCTTCTTGGTCTACACCAACGGACCGGTCGCCAATTTCGAACTGCGCTTCAAATACAGGATCTTCCATGGCAATTCCGGCGTGCAATACCGCAGCGCCGTGCTGGATCCCCAGTTGATGATCGTCGGCGGCTACCAAGCCGACTTCGAGGCCGGCACCACGTACTCGGGAATTCTCTACGAGGAGCGCGGTCGCGGAATCCTCGCCAACCGCGGGCAACGCACCGAAATCTCCGAGGCCGGCGGCCAAACCAAGATCACGGTCCTCGACCAATTCGCGAAGAGCTCGGATCTCCAGGCCAACATCAACAACGAGGATTGGAATGACTACCTCATCGTTGCCGATGGAAACCACCTGATGCATTTCATCAACGGCAGACTCACCGCCGACGTCATCGACAACCAGCCCTCGAAGGCCGCGAAGTCCGGCATTCTCGGGCTCCAGATCCACGTCGGACCCCCGATGAAAGTGCAGTTCCAGGACATCTGGATGAAGCCCCTGCCGTGATCGAACACGGCCGGACCGCCCGTAGGTCGTAAAGCACCATTCCGGCTTAGCCGCATCCATGCAGTGGCGGCCGAGGAATTATCTCACGCCAAGCCGGGCCAAGACCATCCAAGGGGGCAAAGACCGCCGGCGTGTCGGTTCACCGAACGGTGGGATCCGATGTCTGGTTCCCAACACACGTTCCCGCCTTCTTGGCCGGCCTTGGTCCCCCTTGGCGTGAGAGAATTCCCATGCCGCGACCGCAGGGTTCCGTCCCGGCTCGGTCGGGAATCCTTGGCGTCTTGGCGCCTTGGCTTGATACCCAATCGAGCTCTTACTGCTTGGATACGGCCAAGGGCCCAGAGCCGCGATTCACTTCGCCTCGGGGCTTTTTGCTATCGCCGGCGCGGTCGCTTCCTTGGCTTCACCCGCAATTTCCAGCGGTCGGCGAAAACGAAACGGGAGGCTTTCGACCACGCCCATCACCAACGTCTGGACCCGGTAGTCGGTCTTTTCGAGACGTCCCACGATGGTTTTCACCTCCGGCACATCGTAGTTCTCGAGCCCTCGCCCCAAGGCGTACGAGAGCATCTTCTCGGTGAGATGCCTCGCGAACAGTCCCTTTTTCCTCAAGACCGCGTCCTTCAAGGCGATGGGTCCGTCGACGATCTCGCCGTTCGGCAACATGCCCGACGCGTCGATGGGCTTGCCGTCGATCTTGTCGCGCCATCGGCCGATCGGATCGAAATTCTCAAGGGCGAAACCCATGGGATCCATCCTCGCATGGCACGCCGCGCAACTCTCCTTCTTGCGATGAGCCTCCAATCGCTGCCGCAACGTTTGGCCATCCCGCTCCTTGTCGTCGGCCGGCAAGGTCGCGACGAGCGGCGGCGGCGGTGGTGGCGGGGTTCCGAAGACTTCGTCTAGAATCCATCGACCCCGCAGGACCGGACTCGTCCTCAACGGGTAACTCGTCTTCGTCAACACCGCCGCCATGCCGAGGATCCCTCCGCGTTTGCGATCGGCGAGCGCCACCTTCCGGAAATCGTCTCCTTTCACGCCGGCCAACCCGTAAAGCTTCGCGAGACGCTCGTTGGCGTAGGTGTATCGGGCGTCGACCAATTCCAGAACGCTTCCGTTGCCTGCCAGCAACGCGTGGAAAAACTCGACCGGCTCCTCGACCATCGCGTCCCGCAATTCCACCGTGTAGTCCGGGAACCGATCCAAACTCGGGCTTGCCGTCTGCGCGAGGCTTCGGGTCCCGAGCCATTGTCCGGCGAATTGCCGCGCGAATTCCTTGGATCTTGGATCCGCCAACATCCGCCGCACTTGTTCCTCCAGCCCCCCTTCACGGCTCAATCCGCCGTCCTTCGCCGCGGCCAACAACGCCGCGTCGGGCATGCTCGCCCATAGGAAGTAGCTGAGTCGCGACCCCAATTCGTAGTCATCGATCTTCTGCGGCGTCATGCCGGGACGCGCTGCCTCGATGCGGAAGAGAAACCGGGGCGAAACCAAGATGGCCTTTGCGGCAACCTTGTGCGCCTTCCCGAAATCCGCGCCCTCTCGTCGGGCCTTCGCGAACAATCCCACCAGACGATCCAGCTCCTCGGATTCCACCGGTCGACGGAAAGCGCGGGTCGCGAACGCCGCGAGGTTCCGGCGCGCCGTCCATTTTTCCGGCGTGTACCAAACCGATTCTTCCTTCACCAACGTTTCCCTCGCCGCCAACGACAACACCGTTTCAGCGGTCGAGAGGTACCGTTCCATCAACACCGGCGGGACGAAAAGCG
This sequence comes from Verrucomicrobiota bacterium, assembly GCA_025363585.1. Classification (GTDB taxonomy): domain Bacteria; phylum Verrucomicrobiota; class Verrucomicrobiia; order Limisphaerales; family UBA9464; genus UBA6176. The sequence continues at coordinate 5,820 of JANYDN010000033.1, forward strand.
TGTCGGCGTTGTTGTCGAAACCACCGCCGCCGCCCCCGTCCGGCGGGAACCGGTCCGCGGGCTTCGTGTCGACGCCCAGCAAATCCCGGATCGTGTTGTTGTATTCCGCACGGCTCAGGCGACGGGGTGGCGCCACGCCGGGATCGTGCGGTTGCCATTCGGGATCCGGGTTGTCGAGCAGGTCCTTCAGCGTGTCGACCAATCGATGGTACTCGGCGGCGTCCGGCTGCGGCTTGCCCTTCGGGGGCATCGTGCGCTCCTCGATCTGGCGAAAGACATTTTCCCACAGCTTTCCGTCCCGTTGAAGACTCCGCGCCGAATCGAAGGCGCGGAGATTGACGCCGCCCTTCTGGGTGTCGTCGTCGTGGCAGTCGTAGCAATACCGCGCCAACGTCGGTTTGACCGTGTCGTCGAAACCTCGGGTCGCAGCGATGCCTCCCGGGGCGGCCCAATGCGCCGCCACCGCAAATCCGATCGTGATGAATCGTCTACGCATGCTTCGAGGTCCCAAGCCCGACGCCCGATCCTTGGGCCGGATTCGACCCGTGTTGGTCCTTGGACTCCGTCCGAGGGTCCTGACAGCGGGAACCCTTCCGCGACGCGTTACTGGGGCGCCAAGCGGGGGATGGATTTCCGCAAGGGATGCTCCTCTTTGCGACCGTGGGCGGTCACCGCGGTCCATTCCGCCAGGCGACGGCCGAGAATCCGGCAAGCTTCCTGGGTTTCGGCTTCCCGGGGTTCTTTGGCCGCCACGGCCCCGTAGTGAAGGGTCATCTTCTTGCCCGCATAGTCGGTCACTCCGAAGACCAGAAAGCCAAAGTTCATCAACACCGTCAGGATCGACTGGCAGGCGAGTTCCATGCCGCCGCCCCATCCGCCCGCGCTGCTGAAGGCGCAGGCGACCTTCCCATCGAGCTCCATCCAGTGCGGTCCCATGGTCTCGTCCCAAAAGCGCTTCATGCGCCAGGACAGGATTCCCATGTTGGTCGGACTTCCCACCGCCAACCCGTCGCACCAGACGACATCCGCGGGCTGGGCTTCGTCGATGGATCTCAGCCGGACCTCGGTCGCCCCGATCGTCGCGGCGCCTTCCGCCACCAGAGCCGCCATGCGGGCGACGTTGCCCGTCTTCGAATCGTACAGGACCAAAATGCGGTTCATCCGGACCTGAAAACTCGCGGGTTCAGCTCATGCGCATGGGCATGATCACGTACAGGAAGGCCTCGTTGCATTTCACGACGCCGGGCGAGAGCTCGTCGATCAACTCGATGAAAACCTCGTCGGTCTCCAGGGCCTTGAGGGGATCCATGAGGTAACCGGGGTTGAAGGCGATGGCCATTTCCTTGCCCTTGTAGTTCAGCGGGATCGCCTCGCGCGCCTCGCCGACTTCCGGCGTGTTGGCGGTGATGCTGAGTTGATTGCGGCCGAACGCCAGTTTCACGGAATTCGATTTGTCGCTGGTCATGATCTCCGCCCGGCGCAAGGCGTGCAGGAGTTCCTCGCGGGGAATCGAGATCCTCTCCTGTGCTTCCTGCGGGATCACCTGCCGGTAGTTCGGATAGTTGCCGTCGACCAACTTCGAAATGATGTAAACCCCGAGGCCGCCCTCGGCCGCGGGAGCGAGGGTGAACCCAACCTGGTTCTCGGTGAACTTGATCTCGATGGTCCCCACGGAGAGCAATCGGTTGAGCTCGTTGATCGCCTTGGTCGGGACGATGAACTCGCCCTGGCTTTCCGCGGGGATATCCGCCTCCTCGTCCACCATGGCCAATCGGCGGCCGTCGGTGGCCACCAGGGTGACCTTGTGGTCCTTGAGGCTGATGAAAATCCCGTTGAGCACGTAACGCGTCTCGTCCGTGGACACCGCAAACGACGTCCGACGGAGCATCGTTCGGAGTTTTTCCTGCGGCAGCGTGACTGCTTTCGACTGCTTGAACGGCTGGATGGGAGGGAATTCGTCCGGTCCCAGACCGTTGATCTTGAAAAACGATGCCCCGGCCCTGAGCGAGGCCACTGCCTTCTCGTCGACCTCGATGTCGACGTCGCCCGACATCAACTCCCGGACGATTCCGAAGAGCTTTTTGACCGGGAGGGTCACCGCGCCCTCGGCGGCGACCGTGGCAGCCACCGAGCAACTGATGGTGACGTCCAGATCGGTGGCGGTGAGGTGGAGTTTTCCCTCGGCCGCGCGCAGTAAAACGTTGGAAAGGATTGGCAGGGTGGTCCGTGAACCCACCACGTTCTGGACGGCTTGCAGGCCGTTCAGGAGCTGTTCCTTCGGGATCGTCAGCTTCATGTCCGCTTACTATTTGAGTTCACTGATTAAAAAGAAAGCCCGTAGTAGGGTGTGTGAACAACACGCACAACCGGTTGGGGTGCCCGCAAACAGGCTCCAAACCGATTGCCGACGCTGTGAAGAACTTCGGGCGCACTTTGGGAGCCTGGCCGACAGCACCAACAACCACCCGGTTGTCGGGCACTCGGCCCATGGTGTTGGCCGGTTATCCCGGGGTTGTTGGTCGGGAGCGCCCAGACCGCCTTTTTCCCAGGATCCGACCCAGTGAGCCCGTCGGATCGTCCACCAAATCCCGGTCGACGACCAAGCGTCGCACGGAGGATCCCGGAAGCTCGAACTTGAAATCGCGGAGAATTCTCTCGCAGACCGTCATGAGTCCCCGGGCCCCGGTGTTTTCAAGGGCCGCCAAGCCGGCGATGCGTCGAAGTCCCGACGCGCGGAAGTCCAGCCGGATGCCGTAGGCCCCGAAAGCCCGGCGATACTGGCCCAAAAGGCTGCTCTCGCTCTCCCTCATCACGCGGTAAAGTTCGTCGGCACCGAGACTCTGGCAGGCCACGCGCACGGGCAAACGCCCGATGAATTCCGGCTCGAAACCGAAAGCGATGAAGTCCGCGGTCCCGGCAACGGCCAAGGTCTCGTCGCCGGACTCCGTCCGAGGGCCCGACGCAAGGCGCCGTCGGACCACCGCGTCGAGCCCGGAGAAAGACCCGCTGGCGATGAACAGGATGTTGCGGGTGTTGACGCTTTGCTCGGCGGATCGCGGCTGGCCCGCCGGAACCGGTTCGTTGGGCGAAGCGATTGGGACGTCGGCGTCTTCCATCAGCTTCAGAAGGTTGATTTGAACGCCGCGCCCCGAGACGTCGCGCCCCGATGCCGGCGATCCCGCGATTTTGTCGATCTCATCGAGATAGATGATTCCATGCGAGGCCCTGGCGACATCGCCCCCGGCTTTCCGTATCAGGTCGCGGATCAGTTCCTCCACGTCGCCGCCCATATAACCGGTCTCGCTGAACTTCGTCGCGTCGGCCTTGACGAACGGAACGCCAATCAATTCCGCGGCGGAACGGATCAAATGGGTTTTTCCGACGCCGGTGGGACCGAGCAGGAGGACGTTCTGTTTGATATAGTGCGGCGCCAGGTTGCCTTCCAACGTGAGTCGCACGTGTTGGAAGTGATCGCAAAGCGCGACGCCGAGAACCTTCTTCGCCTCCGTTTGCCCGATGACAAAGCGGTCGAGATGGGCGCTGACGTCGCGCGGCTTGAGGCGGAAGGCGAACGAAGGACGCGCAACCTTGGCTTTTGCGGAAGTAGGAACCGAACGACGGGTAGCCGGGGACGCCGGGGACCGGCGCAATTTGGAGGGCGTGATTCCCAATGAAACCGGGCCTAGGGACGAGCGAGGCGAAATCATCGCGCCCAGACTAACCCGGGACCGAAAGGAACCAAGCGACGGATTTGGCCTGGCTTCAAGGCTTGGCGATGAAGCCGTGATACAACCCCATGTAGTAAGGCAACAGGAACACGGTTCCCGATCCGAGGACCTTGCCCGCCCCGCCATGGTCGAGCTCGTACGGATCGGTGTTCCAATGTTCGAAGTATCGGTTTTCCACCGGCAGGACCTTGCCGCCCACCCTGAAACCGCGCCCCGGCCGATGGCGGTCATAGAGATCGCGACCGGCCGACTGCGGCAGGGGCATCAGGTCGAGGCGGTGGCTGTTCTTTGCGGGCCAATCGATGCGATCCAAAGGAAACCCGCGAAGCGTCGACATGGAATCCTCGAGCCACCCGGGCCAAGGGGAAACCGGGAAAGAGCCCCAGCCGTTGGTGACGGACTGGTCGAGATTGACCCCGGCATACGCGAAGTCGAAGAAGGGATTGAGTTCGGGTTCCTCGATGGACCACGACTCGAAGAACGAATACCGGGCCTGGGCGCGGAGGAGTGGGTCTTGGGTCAACCGGATGAGGTTATAGTAACACATGAACGCCATCTCGTCGTCCGAGTGGTTCCCGGAGCCCGGGCCACGCTGGACCTTTGGGAACATCATGTTTTGCGCGAAGCCCTGCTCGTCGATGAGCCTGCGGCAGGCGTCGGCGAAGCGCGCCTCGCCCGTCACGTGCGCCGCGATCGTCATATAAGTGAGCATGCTGAGGGAATTGAGTCCCCGCTCCGCCCACCACAGCGGATTCCGGTTGAGTTCCCGCGGGCTATAGACACCCCAGCGCGTCGGCTTCCCGTCGTGGTCGATCAACTGGAAATCATGGGCCAGAAAATGGTCCGCCAAATCCCTGACCACGTCGCGGACGCGGGCTTTCTCGGATTCGGTATCGGCGCAGAAATCATGGTAGAGCGCGTGGAAGAAAAAATGCCCGTCCAGTTCGTCGCTGCTCGTGTCGCCCTTCCAATACCATTTGCCATCCGCGCTCTTCGGCCAGCGCGGTTCGTACGCCTTCCAAAGCGCGTCGTGTTTCTGCTCCTCGAGATCGCCCTGTAGGCGACCCACGTTGGGATCGGGCCATTCGATCGGACGGATCGTTCGCGCCACATAGCCTTTCGGCGCGGGGTGTTCGCCGCCCTGCGTGACGACCTGCAGGAATCGCAGGGCCTCGAAAGCCTGTTTGGCCCTGGCCTTGGCTTCCGGAGAACGCGTGGCGGCAAAGGCAAAGCATTCGCCGGCGCCGTACATCGAGGTCCACAACCCGTCGTTGTCAGAGTCGCCGGGCGCCGCGGAGTTGCGATCACCCACGGATGCCAGCGGCGCCTCGGCGACATATCCGTACGGCGTACGGCGGATATGGCGCATCTCGTCCTCATATAATTCGGCTTTCTTTTGCAGCGTCATCCTTCGTCGTTCGATGCCCCCCAGACCCGCCGCCGTGGCGAACCAAACCGATCCGGTTGGGTCGACCGCGATTTGCCGGACGTCGTCGTCGGGCAGCCAAAGGGGACCCTGCCGATAGTGAAAATCCTTCCCGTCCCAACGGATCACGCCGAGATGCGTGGCGAACCAGACCTCGCCCGCCGGCCCGGACGCAATCCCGGTGAAATCGTTCCAAGGCAAACCATCCCTGCCATCGTGGAAAACCCAGCCCTGCCCGGTCCGGCATCCAACGCCCGCCCGGGTAGCGATCCATAGCTGGTCGCGCGAATCGAAGGCCACGCCGAGGACATTCGTGACCGCCCATGAGCGACCGAATCGGTCCATGGCGGGAATAGGTTGAGAGCCGGTGGATTCAACAGCGAAGAGGCCGGCATCGGACGCGAGAACCAACAGGCCGGACGAATTGACCGCGCCCTGGCGAATGCGCCGATCCGCCGGCCATTCGAGTCGCTTGGTACCGGAGGGTTCCCAAACGAACGCGGCGGAGTCGGTCAGCAGATGCACGACAAGCCCCGAGCGCAGGATCTGGGAAACACCGCCGCCACCGGTTTCGATGGAACGAGGACGGCCGGAATTGTCGGCGAAGGTGAACGTGGTTCCGGAATTGGGAGGCAATCCCTCGTCCCGAACCCACCGGCCCGACGTGAGTCGAAACCAATCCTTGCCTATCAAGGCCCGCGAGACCCCGTCCCGCGAGACGTCGACCAATTGCACCGACCCTTTCGGCAACGGCGCCGATGCGTCGTGATGGAGGGCGGCTTCCTGGATGAATTCCTGTGGGACCGGAGCGGGCCCGGCCTCGAGACGGGTGAAAGCCAGCGTTGCGGCCAAGGAAACCGGTTGGAGCCAACGGGGGAAACGCATCGACACGACAGTGCTCGCCCGAGTTGGGGAGCGGCAACGCCCGATGCAGGGGAGTAACGAAAAACGGGCCGAGGTCGAAACCGGGGCCCGTTGGATACCGACGGCGATGGCAACGCTTACTGGAGCGCCTCGAAGACCTTGCCAACGAGATTTTTGCCGGGAACCAAGGTCTTGGCGCCAGGGGTCCACTTGGCAGGGCACGCTTCGTCCGGGTGCTTCCGGAGGTAAGCGTTGGCCTCCGCCTTGCGGAGCAATTCGGTGGCGTTCCGGCCGACGTTGTAGAAATTGACCTCGCTCGAAATCAGGAGCCCGTCGGGGGAGATCACGAACGTGCCGCGCAGGGCGAGTCCGGATCCCCCGTCATAGACCCCGAAAAGCCGCGAGACGCGGCCGGTGGGATCGGCAGCGAGCGGGTATTTGACGCCGGCCAGCAGCTTCTCCGACGTCAGCCACGCGAAGTGCGCGTACTTGGTGTCGGTCGATACGCCGACGAGATCGTATCCAAGGGTCTTCATAGGCTCCTGCACCTCCGCGAGATCGGCCAACTCGGTAGGGCACACGAACGTGAAGTCGGCGGGATAAAAAACCAGCACGGTCCACCGGCCGTGCCTCGACGCCGGGTCGAAGCTGAATTTTCCGAACTCGGCGGCGGTGGGGTCATAGGTATCGAGTTCAAAGGCGGGTACCAGATGGCCCACGCTGATCGGGGAGGATTCGCTCATGAAGGGAAGGACTATACCAAGGGTTGCATGTGACGGAGCCGGCAAAACCGGCACGAATCAATAGCATCGGGATCGGGAACCGCAACCGGCCACTTCATGACTCAGGATCGGATGCCGGCCGCCGAAGCCGCTGCGGCCGCTGCGGCCGCTGCCGCGCGCTTGGCGAGGACCGCCTCCGTGATCTTCCTCGCGAGCTCGGGTTTTTCGATCAGGGATTTGCGGGCCGCGTCCTTGCCTTGGCCGATCAACTCGCCGTTGAACTGGAGCCAGGAGCCCTTCTTGTCCATCGCGCCCGCGTCGACGGCGGTATCGATCAACGAGCCTTCCTTGTCGATGCCGTGGTTGAAGAAGATGTCGAATTCGGCCTCGGCGAACGGGGGAGCGACCTTGTTTTTGACGATCTTGATCTTCACGTGGTTGCCGATGGCAACGCCGGCGCTGTCCTTGAGGGCATCCTTGCGGCGGATATCGATGCGGACGGAGGCATAGAACTTGAGGGCCTTGCCGCCGGGAGTCGTCTCCGGATTGCCGAACATCACGCCGACTTTCTCGCGGAGTTGGTTCGTGAAGATGCAGGTGGTCTTGCCCTTGGCGAGAATCGCGGTGAGTTTGCGCAGGGCCTGCGACATGAGTCGCGCCTGCATGCCCATGGTCGCCATGCCCATCTCGCCCTCAAGCTCGGCCTTGGGCACCAGCGCGGCGACGGAGTCGATGACGATCACGTCGAGCGCGTTGGAACGGGCGAGGGTCTCGCAGATAGTGAGCGCTTCCTCGCCGGAATCGGGCTGGGAAACCAGGAGTTGGTCGAGATCGACGCCGAGTTTGCGGGCGTAGGCGGGGTCGAGGGCGTGCTCGGCATCGATGAACGCCGCCACGCCGCCGGCGCGCTGGGCGTTGGCGATGACATGCAGCATGAGGGTCGTCTTGCCGGAGGATTCGGGTCCGTAGATCTCGACGACGCGACCGCGCGGGATACCGCCGACGCCCAGGGCGAGATCGATAGCGATGGCCCCGGTGGGAATGACCTCGATGGGACGGATGACCTGGGCACCGAGCCGCATGATGGCCCCGTCGCCGAACGATTTGGTGATCGTCGAGATGGCGGCCTCGAGATCCCGTTGCTTCTGGGCATTGAGCTTCGGGGGCTCGGGCGCAGCGACGGCTTTCTTTTCGGACGCTTTGTCCGCCGTCTTTTCGACGGCTTTCTCGGCGGGCTTCTCGGGGGCTTTCTCGGCCATGGCGGTCAGGATGAGGTTCGATTTTTGCATGCGGAGGCAACTTTGCCGCCCGGGTCGGACAACCACGGGGGTAGCCCCGACACGCCTCTGCTACCACGTCGGGAAGCCAAGGTTACACCGGGAATGGCGAAGTAAACCGGAAATCCTCCGCACAAGCCAAGCGGCCCCCGGGGATTTGCCTTTGGACCGCCCCGCATCCGTGGCTTCATGGTCGCGACATGCGGATCACCAATCTGAACCCGGACCACGACATCGGCGCCAGCGCCTGGTTCGTGGACATCGAGGGACACAAGCTGCTGCTGGATTCCGGGATTCATCCGAAGCGCGAGGGACGCGAGGGCCTGCCCTTGTTCGGCAAGGTTTCCGAGGAAGACATCGATGCCATCGTGCTGACCCATTGCCATCACGATCACGTCGGTTCCATCCCCGTGGCGCTCAAAAATTTCCCCCATGCCCGGGTGCTCATGACCGAACTGAGCTATTTCCTGGTCGAGCGGATCCTTCACAATTCGGTCAACGTCATGCAGCGGCAGCGGGACGAACTCGGGATTCGCGAATATCCCTTGTACACCCACGAGGAAGTCGACGAATTCGCCTCGGTGTTCCAGGGCTTCAAGTACCGGCGGGAGATCGATTGGACGCCCCCGCACCAGGCGCGGGCGGGAAAGCGGGCCCCGACACTGGAATTCTTCGATGCCGGCCACACGCTGGGATCCGCCGGGGTGTTGCTGCGGGGAGGGCGCCAGACGCTGTTCTATACCGGCGATGTCTGTTTCCACGACCAGACCATCCTCCGCTCCGCGCAATTCGGGGAGGTGAAGGCGGACGTGATGATCATGGAGACCACGCGCGGCGGAAGGGCGAGACCCCCGGGCTTCACGCGCGAGGGCGAGGTGAAGCGCTTCGAAAAGGCGGTGACGGAGGTATTGGCGGCCAAAGGAAGCCTCCTGATCCCGGCGTTCGCCCTCGGTCGCACCCAGGAAGTCCTGACGATGCTCGCGGTGATGATGCAGGAAGGACGCCTCAAGCGTCAGCCGGTCTACATTGGTGGTCTCGGGCGCGTGTTCACGGAGATCTACGATCTGGAGTCGCACCGAGTGAACCGGCAGCACGCGGGAATGCGCCTGACGGAAGCCCTCGACCTCCAGGTACTGCCGCCCGCGAAGGTGCAGTCCATGAAGCTCACGGGGAGCAACCTGTTCGTTTTGACGTCGGGGATGATGAGTCCGAACACGGCCGCGCACGATTTGGCGACCCGCATGGTTCGCGACGAGCGGCACGGGATATTCTTCGTGGGTTATGCCGATCCCGAGACTCCGGGAGGACGGTTGAAAGGGAGCAAGAAGGGGGAGCAATTCTGGTTCAGCGAGCAGGGAGGCGATCTCCTGCGTCGGTGCCGGATGGAGGACTTCGACCTGACCTCCCACGCGCATCGGGAGGACCTGCTGGAATTGGTGGGACAAGTCGATCCGCGCCTGTTGGTTTTGGGACATGGTGATCAAAAGGCGCGGGCTTGGTTTGCCGACGAAGTACGCCGGCGATATCCGAGGATCCGGGTCACGCAGCCCGGGCCCGGGGAGATGACCGAAGGCTGAAAAACCGTTGGATCGTTGGCAAAACCGCGGGAGACCCGGGTCGTGAGCCAACAAAAAACCTATTGCCTTGAAGAACTGTTCGTACCAACCTGTCCTGCAAGCTGCGCCATTACGGCGGCGGTCCAAACCGTATTTGGGCCGTGTTTAAGATGGAACCAGGACAGGACAGTATTAACGCACAACACAACTCAGGAGGAACAAAATGAAGTTGAACAAGTGGACCATCGCTTTGGCGGCCACCGGCGTGGTGAGCATTGCCAGCGCGGTTCAGGCCGACGAATCGCACCCCGTCAACACCCTGCTCAGCAGCACCACGCTGAGCGGTTATGTGGACACCGCGGCGATCTGGAACTTCGGAAGTGATAGCGGATCTAAGTACGGTAACCAGAGCGTTGCAAAACGCTTCGCCAACACTGCTGGAGATCGGCAGGACGGTTTCAATCTGAACGCCGTCAAGATCCAGCTCGAGAAGCCCCTCGACGAGGGAACCTGGAGTGCCGGCTACAAGGTCGAGACCCTTCTCGGGCCCGACGCGAACTGGCTCCCCGGTGCCCTTGGTGGCTCCGGCACGGGCGGCGTCGCCCTCAAGCAGGCCTACGTGGCCCTGCGCGCTCCGGTCGGCAACGGTCTTGATTTCAAGATCGGTCAGTTCGACCCGATCATCGGTTATGAGGTCACGGATTCCTACGCGAACCCGAACTTCAGCCGCTCGTTGGCCTTTGCCAACCTCGAGCCGTACGGTCATCAGGGTGTTCTCGCGACCTACCAGTTCTCCGACGTGATCGGGGCCAGCGTGGGTGTCTCGAACAACAGCAACACCGCGCGTTATGCTTCGGGCGCGGGTGGTACGCTCGGCGGCATCAACGGCAAGTACGGCCGCGAGTCCGCCAAGTCGTACATGGCCGGCATCGTCCTCAAGGCGCCGGACAGCACGGGCTGGCTCGCCGGTTCCTCGCTGTACGCGGGCATTGTCAAGGGCTGGGAGTCGGGTAAGAACAATGATCCCGTCAACTACTACGTCGGCGGTTCGCTCTCCACGCCGTGGAAGGAACTGTCCGTCGGCGCCGCGTACGACTACCTCGCCAACGGAAAAGTCGTCAACGGCTTGGGCGCTAGGTCCTACGGCAACGCCATCTCGCTGTACGCCTCCTATCAGGCGACCGAGAAGCTCAAACTGAACGCCCGCGGCGAATACGCCACGAGCGACTACGGCGCCTTCCTGCCGAACACTTCCGGGAAGGACAAGATCCTCGGTTTGACCCTCACGGCCGACTACTCCCTCTGGGCGAACGTGGTGACCCGTGCGGAACTCCGCTGGGACCACGCTGCCGGTGGCTCGAACCTCCACCCGTTCGGCGCCGACGTAGAGGGCGAACGCGGTCACAAGAACGACGTCAGCCTCGCGATCAACGTCATCTACAAGTTCTAGGCGAGTTTCTCGCTCTCAAGACCCTCGCCGGGAAACCGGCGGGGGTTTTTTCGTTTTTCCGCGGGCGGCCGGTCTTGCGTCTTGTGTCGCCATCCCCGCGCTTGGCGTTCGCGCCGACGGCATCCAGAGTGCGCGCGATGATTCGAGCCCTGGCTTTCTGGATACTCGCCCTCGGCTGCCTCGCCGCGGACCAGCCTTCCTGGATTTGGGGAGCCTCCACGAAACCCAACGAGCTCCGCCAGTTCCGACGCACATTCTCGATCGTCACCAAAATTCGTTCCGCCAATCTCATCGTCGCCTGCGATGATCAGGCCGTCGTCTCGGTCAACGACAAGGCCATCGGCAAGAACGAGGGATGGAAAGAGCCCTCGAGTTGGAACGTCGCGAAGAACCTCGTCCTTGGCGAAAACTCCGTCGCGATCATCGCGCGCAATGAGGATGGAGCCGCGGGTCTGCTCGCGCGTTTCGAGATCAACCATTCGGATGGAATCCAGCAGCTGATCCTCTCGGATGCGACTTGGGAAACGTACGACGACGCGACGGGAAGTTGGATCCCAGCGACGGACCTCGGCAAACACGGCATCGCGCCTTGGGGCGTCGTGCTGAAGGGAAAGGAAGCCACACCGGCGTCCGATATACACACGTTGCCCGGCTTCGCCGTCGAGCTTCTGCGCAATGCCCAACCCGGGGAGGGTTCGTGGGTTGCCATGGCCTTCGATGCCAAAGGCAGGTTGTTGCTGGCGCCGCAGGGCGGAGAACCCATCCAACGGGTGACATTGGTTGCGGGCAAAATCGCCGCGAGCGAAACCCTCGACCTTCCCGTGCACGGTGCGATGGGCCTGCTCGCCGCTTTCGACAGTCTCTACGTCAACGGCAAGGGACCGAAAGGACTCGCGATCTATCGGCTCCGATCCACGCGCAACGACGATCACTTCGACGAGATAACGGCAGTTAGGCAATGGACCGGCGACGGAGGCGAGCATGGTCCCCACGGATTGGCAGCCGGGCCCGACGGCAAGCTATACGCCGTCAGCGGCAATTTCGTGGACGTGCCGGCCGATATCTCGCCGAGGTCGCCGGTGCGCAAGTATGGCGAGGATCTGGCCATCCCGCGGCTCGAGGATGGCAACGGCTTCGGAAAAGGCCGGAAGCCCCCGGGAGGATTCGTGCTCCGCATGAATCCTGACGGCTCCGAACCCGAGTTATATGCAGCCGGCATGCGCAATACCTATGACATCGCTTTTGATGACGCCGGCGAGCTCCTGGCGTTCGACAGCGACATGGAAGGGGATTGGGGACAGCCCTGGTACCGTCCCATCCGCATCCTCCACTGCTTCCAGGGAGCCGACCACGGATTTCGTGAGGGCTCGGGAAAGTGGCCCGCAACGCACGCGGACAGCGTTCCTTCGGTCGTGGATGTGGGAATAGGATCGCCGACCGGTGTCACCACGGGGCGGGGCGCGCGGTTCCCCGCGAAATACCAGAAGGCAGTGTACGCGATGGACTGGAGTTACGGACGAATCCTGGCGATCCATTTGCAGCCCGAAGGAGCAAGCTATACGGCGAAATACGAAACCTTGCTCCGGGGCACGCCATTGAACCTGACGGATCTGGCGGTTGGTCCGGACGGCGCCCTTTATTTCACGACCGGCGGACGCGGGACCCAGGCGGGGTTATACAGGGTGACTTATACCGGGACAGAGGACACGGGCGATGCACCCGCCACCGTGGATCCCAAGGTAGCCGCTGCGCGGGAACAGCGGCGCGGCTTGGAACGATGGCAAATGGAAAGCGGAGCCGGCGCGCTCGAAACGATTTGGCCCGCGCTGGCGTCGGAGGACCGGGCGATTCGTTTCTCGGCGCGGGTAGCGTTGGAGCGGCAGCCGGTCGAGGGATGGATGCAACGCGCGTTGGCGGAGACCAATGCCACGGCCGGACTGGCAAGCATGCTGGCGTTGGCCCGCGCGGGTTCGGCCGCCGACCAGGAATCGCTGTTGAAGTCGTTGGCAAAGTGGCCTCTCGACACGCTCGACGAGGAGCATTTCCTGGCGAAGCTGCGCGTGATCGAGGTTTCATTTGCCCGCCACGGGATTCCGTCGGGCGAACTTCGTGCGCTGGCCCTCCAGAAACTCGGCCGCCAATTCCCGGCCAAATCATGGCCCATCAACCTCCAACTCTCGGCGCTTCTGGCGGCCTTGGATTCCCCGGACGTGGTGTCGCGGGCGCTCGAATTGCGGGATGCCGCGCCGACACAGGCGGAAGCGGTCCACTACCAGTCGGTGATCCGCGGGGTTAAGTCGGGTTGGACGCCGGAATCGCGGCAGCGTTATTTCTCGTGGTTCTACAAGAGGCAACCTCCGGAGTATTCCGCGGAATTCGAACGCTGGTTTGCCGAGGTCGGGATGAAGCCGTCGAACGGCGCCAGCTTCGATGGATTCCTCAAGGCGATCCGACAGGACGCCGTGGCAGCGTTGGGCGACTCCGAGAAGGGCGAGCTCGCTCCGTGGATCACGGGCGCCGCGGTGGTTCCCGTCGGTCCCCGCCCGGTGGTGGCCACCCGATCCGCACCCCGGACCTTCGTGAAACATTGGCGCATGACGGATTTGGAACCTGGCTTGAAGACCACGGGACGAAGCGAGGTCCGCGGAAAAAAGGTCTACGACGAGGCACAATGCGGGGTTTGCCACCGCTTGTCCGGACAGGGCGGGGCGATCGGTCCCGACCTCACTGGCGCGGGCGCGAAATACAGCGAGGCCGACCTCCTTCGCAGCGTGCTCGAGCCGTCGGCGGTGGTCAGCGAACAATTCCAAGCCTCCCTCATTTCGTTGAAGGACGGCGATTCCGTTGCCGGTCGAATCGTCGAGGAGAGCGCGGACCGAATCGTCCTGCTCGTCGATCCATTGACCGCGACGCGACGAGAGATCCCGACAGGCGACGTCAAATCGCGCGGCGTCTCGCCCGTTTCCCCGATGCCCGAATCGCTGGTCGACGGGTTTTCATCGGACGAAATCCTCGATCTGGTGGCGTATCTAAAATCCGCCGGCCGATGAACGGAATGGGTGCCGGCGCGGCGATCGAACCGAAACCCCGCTCAGCGCCCGAACCGTTGGCTCCGAATCCATCCGGTGACGTATAGTCCGCCGACCACGACCACGAACGTCATCATCAGAAACTGTGGCGCGCTGAGATCAAAGGTCCAGTGCCACGGCCCCGCGAGCAGCGTGGTGCGGCGGATCTTCCCGGCGGGCTCCGACCATACGGAATGGGTGGTCAATTCAAGAAGCCCGTAGCGTCCCCCGGGAGCGCTGAACCACCAGTTGCGTTCCACCTGCATCGGTTGCAACGAGGCGGCGATGTTGGCCGGAATGGCTTGGGAAGCGACCAAGCGCACGCCGTTCCCGGCACAAACCAATGCGAACATGAATATGGCAGACCTAACGAGCAGACGAAGCTTGGTCATCGGACCTCCTTACGCGGATCCTAGCGTGACGCTCGGCTCCTAGGCAAATCCCCAGTTTCACCGCCCCAATCTTGGATCGACATCAAGACCGAGGGAACGCTGGCGTCGGGGAAGATGGCGCGGCGCGCTTGCAATAGGCATCGCCACACCGGCCACTGCCCGCATCATCAATAGTCATATAGCCCGGGATCATGGATATACGGACTTGCGGAGGAACCGCGGCCCTTCGACGCGTCGCCTTTGCCGGGTCCCATCCAATCGCCCAGCACGTCGCCCATGTCGGCCTCGATCTTGTCGGGATCCTCCCCGGATTCGAGGCGTCGCAATGCGGTTTCCATTTCCTTGGGCATCGCGCCTTCGGGCAGCACTTGCTGCATCTTTCGAAGCATATGCGCCATGTGGCGCGGATTGTTCTCGTCGATCGAACCCATGTCGCGCTCGAGATCGTCCATGACCTTTGCGACGCGGGGATCGTCAAAGTCCGGCATCGGCGGCCCGCCGTCGGCGGCCGAATCGGGACCCGTGGGCGAGGCCGGCTCGGGAGCGCCCTTGATCATCGCGAAGCGACTGAGTTCCTTCGTGAGGTCCTTGGAACCACATTTGGGACACGTGGGCCGGTGCGCCGGATTGATCCGTTTGCTGAGGAAATTGAAAATCCTCCGGCATTTCGGACACGCGTACTCGTAGATCGGCATCGGTGGATTCTCCGGTGGAGCGGGGCCCGGTCAAGGTGCCGCGGGAACGGTTGGTCGCGGCATCACGAACGGATCCCGCCGGAGGGGATGAATTCAGGCTGGGCAAAAACCGCGTTGCCGCCGTCGTCCCACGGGATTTCCTCCCGCACGAGCACGAAGCCGCGTTCCTTCAGCCAAGCGGTCAATTCCGGGTAAAGTATCGAACCGGAGTAATTGGGAATCCGGTGGACCTCGCTGTGGATCACGCGAACCCCTTTCAACATCCGGGGGGACGCCGCGAGGAACTGTCCCTCGAACCCCTGCATGTCCAACCACAGCAGATCGACCCGCGACACTCCTTCCCGTTCCGCCCAGCCATCCAGCGTGGCCACCGGCACCTCGATGGTTTGCTCGAAACGAATGTGTGGATGCAAACGCAGCGTCTCCTGCGGCGGGAGCAGCGAACTCGATTGGTTGACGTCGCTCGCCGGCCTGTCGGGTGTTCCGCCGCTGACGTGAAACGTGGCGGTCCCCTCGCGATCGCCCAACGCCAGCGGGTAGAGGCGCACGTTGGGACTGGAACCGTTTCTCTGCCGGAGTCGTTCGAAGACCGATGGCAACGGTTCGAAGGAATGGATCCGTCCGTTCGGGAAAAGTCGCGAGAACTCCTGTGTGTCGTAGCCCTCGTGCGCGCCGCAATCGATGATGACGGGATCGGCCGGAAGGAACTGTCGGAACCAAGTTTTGGGGACCACTCCCGGTTCTGGAGTGGGACCGAGCACGAGGTTTCGCAACCGTCTCATTGCTCCTCGCATACTGGCCATGCGGCGAAGCTGCGGGGTGCGCCATGGGGTGTCAACGACCGGCGGATCCTCGGGGGCTCGCGCGTCGCAAGTCGGCGCATTTATCGATGCGTTCGCGCAGGCACGGTTGGTTTTCATCGAACCATGCGAGACGAAGTCCAGTGCGGGCTTTGCGGGACGGTCATCGAGGACAAGGGTCTTTGCGATCTGTGTCTCGACTGCCTTTAGCTCGAAGGATTGGAACCCATGGCTCGTGGACCCGCGGTCGATCCTTCGCAGGCCGGCCAGGACCGGGGCACCCGGTTTGGCGAAGGAGATGTCCGCCGCTTCCGGTGCCACGCTGACGGGGCAGGCCATCGGCTCGCCGAGTTTCATGCCGCCGGAGCAATGCGATTCGACGCGCGGTCCCGTCGGACCGTCGGGGGACATCTACTCGCTCGGGGCGATCCTCTACCAAATGGTGTCGGGACGTCCCCCGTTCGTCGCGGGAACGGTTGCCGAGACGCTTCGTTTGGTGACCACGGCGGACCCGATTCCCCCGCGGGAATTAAACCCGACGGTGCCCGAGGAGTTGGAAACGATCGCGATGAAGTGCCTCGAGAAGGATCCGGCGCGGCGGTACGCGAGCGCGATCGATCTCGAGAGAGAGCTGGGGCGATGGCTCGGAAACCGTCCGATTCTGGCTCGCCCCGTGGGATCTTGAAGAATGGGTGCGTCAGGGCTAGATCCGCGACGGCCTCGCGGTTCTCGCCTGGGTCCTTCGCGACGAACCCACGAACCGGCTCGCAGCCGCGCGGCTGTCGTTCCGTAATTTTCCGCTGCTGCTCGCGGACCGGGGATTGGATGGTCCCGCTTGCCGCCCCTAGGGGACCGGGCCCGGCGCGCATTTGTGGCAAACATCCGGCTTGTCGCACGGCGCGGGGTTTTCCAGCCTCCGTCTTTCGCGGGTTGGACACCGACCGGCGAAAAAGCATCCCGATGAGTCTTGCACCGAAGCCTGCCTTTCCGTGGCCCGGAGTGATCCGGCGTTACGCCGATTTCCTTCCCGTCACCGCCGAGACCCCGGTTGTGACGTTGCTCGAGGGCAACACGCCGTTGATCCCGGTGCCGGGATTCGTCTCCGCGATCGGGGGCAACTTCACCCTCTACCTGAAGTACGAGGCGATGAACCCGACGTGCTCGTTCAAGGATCGCGGGATGACGATGGCGATCACCAAGGCGAAGGAGCGCGGCGCGAAAGTCGTCGTCTGCGCCAGCACGGGCAACACCTCCGCATCCGCGGCGGCCTACGCGGCCCGCGCCGGCCTCCGGTGCGTCGTCCTGCTTCCGAAGGGGAAGATCGCCTTGGGCAAGATGGCCCAGTCACTGATGTACGGGGCCACCACGATTTCGATCGACGGCAACTTCGACGAGGCGCTCCGCATCGTCCGCGAACTCGGCGAGACCGGCCTGGTCGAGGTCGTCAACAGCATCAATCCCGTCCGCATCGAGGGACAGAAGACCGCCGCCTTCGAGATTTGCGACGTCCTGGGCGACGCCCCCGACTTCCATTTCCTGCCGGTAGGCAATGCCGGGAACATCACGGCCTACTGGAAGGGATTCCGCGAATATGCCGACGCCGGGAAGTCGGACACCCTGCCCCGCATGATGGGTTGGCAAGCCGCCGGCGCCGCGCCGCTCGTCCTGGGACATCCGGTCGAGTTCCCCGAAACGGTGGCGACCGCGATCCGGATCGGCAATCCGGCGAGTTGGCAGGGCGCGATCGACGCCGCGCGCGATTCCAAAGGATCGATCCGGAGCGTGACCGACGACGAGATCCTCGAGGCGTACAAGCTGCTGTCGCGGGTCGAGGGCGTGATGGTGGAACCCGCGTGCGCGGCGCCGCTGGCCGGGCTCATCAAGGCTGTCAAGGCGGGTGAAATCCCGGAGGGCAGCCTGGTGACCGCCACGATGACGGGCCACGGGTTGAAGGATCCCGACACCGCGATCCGCGTGGCCGGCGTCGAACCCATCAATGTTCCCGCGAACCGCGCGGCGGTGATGTCGGCGATGGGGCTGTAGGAGCAGGGAGCAAAAAGCAGGGAGCGGGAAGCGTTGAGCTCCCTGCTCCCTGCTTTGTCACCGCCCGGCGCCGTCCGTGCCCGCGACGAATTCCTTCGCCTTCTTCACGAATTCATCCGGCTCGCGGGCGAAGTCGTTGCTGTCCGTCTCGATGGCGAGGTGTCCCTTGTAGCCCGTGTCGCGAAGGATCTTGAAGAGGCCCTTGAGGTTGGCTTGGCCTTCGCCGATGTGCGTGTCCGTCGCCACGTCGTCGCCCTTCTCCGTCTTCTTGATGACCTTGTCCTTCAGGTGGAGGTCGTACACGCGGCCGTTGTAGTCCTTGTAGACCTGGGCGGCGTCGAAGTTCGCGCTCGTGACCCATCCGATGTCCATGCACACGCCGATGTGGGCGTCCCGGTTGTTGATGATCTGTTTGACGATCGCGGGATTCCCGTAGAGCGATTTGATGCCGTGGTTATGCACCGCGACCTTGATGTCGTACTCCTTGGCGAGCGCCTCGAGATTGTCCCAGATGCGGAAATCGCCGGGCTCCACGATGATGACCTGGATGCCCATGACCTTGGCGAACTCGAACAATTTCCGGTTCTCCTCCTTGTCCATGGACGTGCCCGCGACGCCGAACGTGTAGACGTGGAGTCCGGCGGCATCGAGGACTGCCTTCTTCTTTTTGGTCTCCTCGATCGGCGCCTTGGGGTTCATGTGCTTGTCGATCATCTGGAGCTCGGTGATCCCATGGCGCTTCGCGAACTCCACCACCTGCTCGAACGTGAGGTTGCGGAGCGTCCAGGTCTGGATCGCGACTTGGTCGGCAAGCCCGGCGGCAAGGCTGCAAACACTGAGGACGAGGGACGCGCCCATGGCGGCGAGCGCGCGGCGAATCGGGAGGTGCATGCCCGGAGGGTGCGAGGCCCCGTGGCCGGTGTCGAGCGCGGACCCGGGTCCGACATTGTCCCATGGCGTTTTGAAGGAATGGGTGCATCTTCGCCGGCGTCGAATTCGTAGATTCGGCGGGTGAACGCGTGAAAGAGCAGAACCGAACCCAGAACAACGCCGCGATCTCGGGCGTCTTCCCCGATCTCGGCGGTCTTCCGGCGGAATCCCGGCCCGGATGGTGGACCCGCACGGCCGAACGGATCGTCCGTGCAGCCCTCGCGGACATGCGGGCGGGCGAACTCCGCATGGTGCTGCCGGATGGGCGGGTACTTTCGTTCGGGACTGGAACCGACGGTCCCGCGGCCGTCATGAGGGTCCGCGACTGGAGGTTTTTCGGGCGATGCGCGCTCGACGGCGACATCGGGTTCGGCGAGTCGTACCAAGCGGGCGAGTGGGACACGGAGGATCTCGCGGGCGTCATCGGATGGTTTTGCGCGAACGAGGAGAACGCGCCCTCCATGTCGGGTTCGCGGGTCAATCGCTGGCACTTCGGCCTCTTCAATCTCGGCAATCGCCTGCGGCATCTCCTGCGCAAAAACACGATCCGTGGATCCCGCGCGAACATCCATGCGCACTACGATCTCGGGAACGAGTTCTACGGGCTCTGGCTGGATTCCACGATGACCTACTCGAGCGCGTTGTTCGAGCATCCGGACCAGGCGCTCGACGCGGCCCAGACGGCGAAATACGAGCGCCTGTGCCGCATGTTGAAGATGGGTCCGTCGGACCGCGTGCTCGAGATCGGCGGCGGCTGGGGCGGCTTCGCGAGCCACGCGGTGCGGCATCACGGCTGCCGCGTGACGGCGGTCACGATCAGTTCCGAGCAGCATCGGTACGCCAGCGAGCGATTCGCGCGCGAGGGGATCGCGGACCGCGCCGAGGTCGTGTTGCTCGACTACCGCAAGGTTCCGGAAATGGGCCGGGACTTCGACAAGATCGCCAGCATCGAGATGCTCGAGGCGGTCGGCGACGAGTACCTCGGGGAGTTCTTCCGGATCTGCCGTGGCGTTTTGTCGCCCCGGGGATTGATCGGGGCGCAGTTCATCACCTGCCCCGACGCGCGGCACCGCGAGCTTCGCCGGGGAGTGGACTGGATCCAAAAGCACGTGTTCCCCGGTTCGCTCCTGCTTTCGTTGGACCGCACCAACCGGGTCGTGGAGCAGGCGACCGGCATGCGTCTCGACGACGTGGTGGACTTCGGCGCGGACTACGCGAGGACGCTCCGGATGTGGCGCGGGCGATTCAACGCCGGCATCGCGACGGTTCGCTCCATGGGATTCGATGATCGGTTCGTCCGGACCTGGAATTACTATCTCGCTTACTGCGAGGCCGCGTTTGCATGGAAGTGCATCGGCGTCGTCCAGGCCGTATGGACCGGCGCTAGCAACCCGATGCCCGCGTGATCGCCCGCCTGTCCGCGATCGTTGGACTCGGCCTCGCCTTTGTGGTCGTCGAAATGGCCGCGACGTGGTTCGCGTCGCGTCGCCTCCGCAACTACGGCATCGTCGACGCGGTGTGGGCGTTGGGATTCGCCCCGCTGGCGATCCTGGCGGTCATGGTCGGGAACGCTGCCGGGACAGCGCTCACGAATCGCGCCCTCGTGCTCGCGTCGATGGCAACGCTGTGGGCCTTGCGCCTCGGCGTTCATCTCGGCGTGCGGGTTCGCGCGCACCATCCGCACGAGGACGTCCGCTACGCGACGCTGCGCGCGGATTGGGGCGCGAACGCGGATCGAAGGATGTTGGGATTCTTCCTCCTGCAGGGCGGCTTGCAGGTGGCGTTGGCGTTGCCGTTTGTGTGGGTCGCCGTCGGGGACGCCACGCCCGGGCCGTGGTTCGGCCTTGGCGTTGCCGAGCTCGGGGGGATTGCGTTGTGGGCGGTCGGGATCATCGGCGAATCCGTGGCCGACGCGCAGCTCGCCCGGTTCCGGGCGAATCCGTCGAATCGCGGCGGCATCTGCCGGGTAGGGCTATGGAACCATTCGCGGCACCCGAACTATTTTTTCGAGTGGCTGGTGTGGGTCGGATACGCGGTGTACGCGTCGGGTTCCCCTTGGGGTTGGCTCGCGTGGGCCTCGCCCGCGCTGATGTACCACTTCCTGGTGAACGTCACCGGCGTCCCGATGACCGAGGAGTTGTCGGTGCGATCCCGGGGCGACGCGTATCGCGAGTACCAGCGCACCACCAACGCCTTCTTTCCCGGCCCGGCGCGAGGGTCGATCGAAGGGAGCGGCCGCGCATGAACGACCTGTTGTCCCGATGGCTCGCGCGCGACGTGTTCCCCGACGCGGCGTTGCGGTTCGGCATCCGCCGTCTTCTCCGCCAACGGCTCCGCGAGGAACGACGGGGCGACGTGGGCGCGCAGCGCGCGCACCTGATGGAATTCATCCGCGGCCTTCGCGAATCGCCGATCGCCGTCGAGACCGCCGCGGCGAACGAACAGCATTACGAGGTGCCGACACCTTTCTACCAGCGATGTCTCGGCCCGCGGCTGAAGTACTCGTCGTGTTACTACCACACGTTCCGCGAATCGTTGGCCGAGGCCGAGGGCCTGATGCTCGCGCTCACCTGCGAACGCGCTCTCCTTGCGGACGGACAGGATATCCTGGAGCTCGGCTGCGGCTGGGGATCGCTCACGCTCTGGATGGCGGAGAAATATCCGGCCTCGCGGATAACCGCCGTCTCGAATTCCCGGACGCAGAAACTGCACATCGACGCCGAGTGCGCGCGCCGCGGCCTCCGCAACGTCCAGGTCGTGACCTGCGACGCCAACGTCCTCGAGCCGCCGGTGGCGTTCGGTGGCACGCAGGGCGATGGAGAGTGCGTCGCGCGTTTCGACCGCGTCGTGTCCGTGGAAATGTTCGAGCACCTCAAGAACCACGAACGCCTGATGTCGCGTATCGCGCGGTGGTTGCGTTCAGACGGCTTCCTGTTCGTCCACATCTTCGCGCACCGGGAATTCGCGTACCACTTCGTGGCGCGGGACGCGGGCGATTGGATGGCACGGTATTTCTTCACCGGCGGCATCATGCCGAGCAACGATCTCCTGCTGTATTTCCAACGCGATCTGGCGATCGACGCGCATTGGGTCGTCGACGGACGCCACTACGAGCGGACGGCAAACCAGTGGCTGGAAAACCTGGACGCGAACGAAGTCGGGGTGCGCGCGATCCTTCGCGAGACGTACGGGCCGACGGAAGAGACCCGATGGTGGGTGTACTGGCGGGTGTTCTTCATGGCCTGCGCGGAGCTCTGGGGCTTCCGCGAAGGCAACGAATGGCACGTAAGCCACTATCGGTTTGCGCCGCTGCCGAAGTGATCGCTCCGGACCGCG
This sequence comes from Verrucomicrobiota bacterium, assembly GCA_025363585.1. Taxonomy (GTDB): domain Bacteria; phylum Verrucomicrobiota; class Verrucomicrobiia; order Limisphaerales; family UBA9464; genus UBA6176. The sequence goes on from JANYDN010000033.1 coordinate 28,107, forward strand.
CGCAGGGACTGGCAATTCGGAAGGACGCTACCGCCGGACGGAACCCTGCCCGTTGGATTCGAGTTCGCGGCGGAGATCCGCGATCCGGAACGGCTTGCTGACGTACGCGTCCATGCCGGCCGCGAAGCAAAGGTCCCGGTCGCCTTCCACGGCCCCCGCGGTCAGCGCGACGATCCGCACGCGGCGGCCCGGCGGTTCGTTCCGACGGATGAGACGGGTGGCCTCGAGCCCGTCGATGTCCGGCATCTGGCAATCCATCAGGACGATGTCGTAGCGATGCTTCTCGGCGAGCGCCACCGCCTCGCGCCCGCTGGCGGCGATGTGGACCTCGAAGCCGGAGCTCCGCAGGATTTCCGCGGCATACTCGCGGTTCACGGGATGATCCTCCGCGAGCAAAGCCAATTGCGGCCGCGATCCCGCGCGACGGGTGGGCGTCGAAGAAACACCGGAAGGTGACACGGGGACCTTGGCAGGCGGGTACGCGGTCGCGTTGCCGACATAGCCGGGCGGCTGGCATTCGGGAACCGGCGTCGGCAGCCGGCCGAAGGGAGCCTGCCACACGCGGTCGAAGCCCCACGATCCCGCGGCCGTTGCGTCGGCGGACTCCCGAAGCGATAGCATCAGGACGAATTGAACCGGACTTCCCGGGACGCTGCGGCGCCACGAGCGCGGGGTTGCCGCCGGGACGGGACCGAGCGACGCCCTGGACGCGATGAGCATCGATGGCGTCGTGGCGGACGCCGCCGAATCGCGGAGTTTGACGAGGCCCTCGCCCGCGTCGGCCGCCGTCTCGCCCGGTTCGAGTTCCCGTCCGAGCCATCCTTCGACCACGGACCGGTGGGTCGAATCGAGTCCGATCGCGAGGACCGAAACGACGGGGAGCCTCGATTGGACGGCGACGGACGGGTGGGGGATCGCGGTCGGGACCCGGAACCAGAACCGCGAGCCTTGGTCCGGGGTGCTTTCGCATTCGATCACGCCCGACATCCGCTCCACCAATTGCCGGGAGATCACCAGACCCAGTCCGGCGCCCCCGGTGCGACGCGTTGCCGGGGAATCGGCGCCCGCGAATTTATGGAAGAGGCGGGTGCGTTCCGAAGCGCCGATGCCGATCCCCGTGTCGATCACTTCGCAGAGCAGTTCCCCTTGGTTGGGCGTCTCCTTGTCGGGAGCGAAACCCACGCGGACGACGACCGATCCGGATTCGGTGAACTTGACGGCATTGGCGACCAGGTTGAGCACCACTTGCTGGATGCGATGCGCGTCGAGATGAACCATCGGCGGGACGCCGGGTGCAACGACAAGGAAGAGGTCGAGGTTCTTTGCCGCGGCGCGCGGAACGACCAACTCGAGCGCGGCGCCCAGCATCGGTCGGATCTCGAAGTCCTCGGTCTCGAATCGGAAGTGGCCGCTTTCGAGACGGGCGAAATCGAGGACGTCGTTGATGACATTGAGCAGCGCCTCGGCGGAGACGCGGGTCGTGTGGACGTAGTCGCTCTGCTGGCGGTTGAGCAGGGTGCCGGACAAAAGCTCGTTGAAACCGATGAGTCCGTGGAGCGGCGTGCGGAGCTCGTGGCTGATCATGGCGACGAACTCGGTTTTCGCCTGGCTGGCGGCTTCCGCGGTTTCCTTCTCCAACCGAAGCTGCGCCACGCGGTTCTCCTGGATCCTGCGCTGTTCCTCGCGGCGCGCCTGCGCGGAAGATCGCCGGCGCCCGATCAGTGCCACGATTCCAAGTCCGGCGAAAATTCCCGCCGATTGGACCGAACCGCGTTGCCACCAAAACGGCAGCACCTCGAAGCGGATCACCGCGGGCTCCGACCAATACTGTTCGTGCTTCAGCCGGGAACGGACTTCGAACCGATGGTGCCCGGGTCTCAAATCCAGCAACGCCACCGAACGCGCGGACGGCCCGTCCTGCCAAACGTCGGCCGTGGTGTCGAGGCGGTACGCGAACTGCATCCGGGAGGGATCGCTTAGGCCGGCCGCGGAATAGCGCGCGTCGATGTGGCGGGTCCCTGCCTCGACCACCACCTCGACCCCGGGATCCTGCGGCGCCGGGTGGATATGGTCATGGGTCTCGAGTTCCTCGATCCACGGCACCGGCGATGCCAATGGCTCGCGCACGGACGCCGGATTGGCCACCGACAGCCCCTTGGTGGTGGCAAACCAAACCCTTCCATCCCGCGCGAGGATTGCCGAAGGGCTGCTTGCGGGCCGGCAAGACAGCGAACGCAATCCATCGAGATGGCCAAACCAATGGCTTTCCAACAGGGCCGCGGGATTCGTCGCGGCACGCTCGATGGACGTTCGCGTAACCCGCGCGATTCCCGCCTTTGATCCCAGCCAGAGATCCCCCGCGGCGTCCTCGACGAGACAGCGGATGGTCCCGACCGGAAGCCGATTCGGAGTCGACGTGCCGTTCTGGGGTTTTCCGGGGGTGGGAACCGCGCCGAAAACGTCGGTCCCGTGCTCGCGAAATCGCAGGAGAAGGGGTTGGTCGTCGGCACCCAACCAGAGATCGCCGAGGTGATCGCGGAACATCGGACCCGCCGAGAAAGAGTGGCTGACGCGCGGCATCGGGACGTTTTCGAAGACGCCGGCCGGATTCATTCGCAACGGGCCCCCGGGCGAACCCGTGACCCAGATACGACCCTGCCGATCCTCGGCGATCGATCGGACGTCGAACGCGCCCGGGATTCCATGGTTCGGCCCCAGTACCCGCAACACGCCCGCCTCACGGACCGCGAGGCCGAGGTCGGAGCCTATCCACAGCCGGTGTCTGGAATCCTCGAACAGCGCGTGGATCGCGCGCGTGTTCCCTGGCAAACCGGCGATCTCGTTGGTGGATGAAGCCGTGATCTGGAACAGCCTGCCACCGTACGTCCCTGCCCAGACATCGCCGGAGTGATCGAGGGCGAGCGCCAGCACCCAATGGCGGTTTTCGTCCGGCTTCGGACTCAGGGCGATGGGTTCCGAAAATTTCCCGTTCTCGAACCAAACCAATCCCCCGCCATGGGTGGCGACCGCGAATCGCCCCGGCGACACCTCGACCAGCGCGTTGAACGTCGACTGCGTGGCGCCGTGGCTTTCGTCGTAGGTGGTGAACGAACGCCACCGGAATTGATGGATGCCACCGCCGTTGGTCGCGGCCCACACATCGCCTTCGCGATCCTCGAAGATCGCGGTGACCGAGTTGTTCTGGAGCCCTTCCTGGGCGGTGCATTGATGGAACGAACCGTCGGGGCGGCGCACGACGATCCCGCGCAGGTAGCAGCCCAGCCACACGTTGCCGCGTTTGTCTTCGGTCATTGCCACCTCGTCGCCGCGAAATCCTTCGGGCCGGTTCCATCCCTCTCTCCAGTTTCCCGGCTCCCGGCGGCGCACCGTGTCGGCCATCGCCAGCCAAATCCCCCCGGCGCGTGCCGGCGCGAATCCCCGGATCGGCATCGCGTCCGAGCCGTCACCCATCGTCTCCACTTGCCAGCCGCCTCCCTTCGACTGGTGCCAGAGCCGCGTCGAGGATCGGACCCAGACCCCGCCGTCACGATCATTGATCGCTAACAGGGCGTTGTCCGGCGCCGGTCCCGGCAACGGCACTTCCGCGAAGCGATTGCCGCCGAGAGCGAAGAGCTTTCGGTCGATGGTGGCCAGAAGCCTGCCCTCGGGGTCGCGGGCGAGCGACCGCACGTCTCCCAACGGAAGGCCCTCGTTCCGGGCGTAGGGCTTCACGTCGGTCGGCGACCATCGACCCAGGCCATTGGCGGTTCCCACCCACATGGCGTTCTTGCCGTCGGGAAGAAACGCGAGGCCGGAATCACCGAGTTCCGGATGGAAGTCGTGGGGCGGGCGCGACTCGTACCGCACGCCGTCGAAGCGCGCCACCTCCGCGTAGGTCCCGATCCATAGATACCCGTCCGCTGACTGGCCGACCGCCGCGATCGCCCGAAACGGAAGGCCTTGGTCCTCTTCCCACGCCCGCAGGACGTAGAGTTCGGTCAACGGCGCGAGCCGGGCGCCGTGGGCCAGGACGGCCAACCCGCAGAACAAAACCGCCATCAACGCGCGTGTCATCGGATGAAATGCCAAATCGGGGAAACGTCGGGATACCCCACCGACAAGGCCAGGCAACGTCTTTGGAGAGGTCGCTCGGACTCCATCCACCCTCCCGTTCGAATGCGCAAGCCATTCCTTGGAACGCATTTTGAAACGCGGTGGGACGGGCTGCTTCCAGGCAGTGCGTTGCCGAAACGCAGGTCCGCATTGAACCGCGACGCCTTCCGGGCACACTGGCGCCCCGTATGAGCAAGAAAGCCGGCCACCCGATCTCGAAGAAGTTCTCCGCGTACCCGCGCCTCAATCCCCTCGCCGTGGGTCGCGACATCTCGGCCGCGGATTTGGTCGACCAATGCATGCTCGCCTACAACGGCGGACGCCTCCGCGAGGCCGCCCGGTTGCTCGCGCTCAAAATGCTCCCCGACGACGGTTATATCGGCATGTCTCTGACCGGCGCGCTCACTCCCGCCGGACTCGGCAAATCCTGCCTCATCCCGCTGATGAAGGCCGGGTTCGTCGACTGGATCGTCTCGACCGGCGCGAACCTCTACCACGACCTGCATTACGGTTTGGACATGCGGTTGTACCAAGGCTCGCCGTTCCTCGACGACGTGAAGCTGCACGACGAAGGCGTCATCCGTATCTACGACGTGCTTTTCGACTACAACGTGTTGCTCGACACCGACGCGTTCGTCCGCGAGGTGATCCAATCCCCGGAGTTCCAGCGTCCGATGGGCACGGATGAATTCCATTACCTCCTGGGCCGGTACGTCCACGCGCGCCAGATCAAACTCGGGATCAAGGACAGCTCGGTTTTGGCGACGGCGTACCAATGCGGCATCCCGATCTTCACCTCGAGTCCGGGGGACAGTTCGATCGGCATGAACGTGGCGGCGATGGCCATGCGCGATTCGAAGCTGATGTTCGACGTGAACCGCGACGTGAACCAGACGGCGGGAATCGTGTACGCGGCGAAGAGCAGCGGCCACACCAGCAGCGTGTGGATTCTCGGCGGCGGCAGCCCGAAGAACTTCATCCTCCAGACGGAGCCGCAGATCCAGGAAGTGATGGGCATCAAGGAAAAGGGCCACGATTACTTCCTGCAGGTCACCGACGCGCGGCCGGATACCGGCGGTCTGAGTGGCGCCACCCCGGCGGAGGCGGTGAGTTGGGGCAAGGTCGATCCGGACAAGCTTCCGGACTCCGTGGTGTGCTACACGGACAGCACCATCGCCCTTCCGCTGCTCAGCGCCTACGTGCTGAACCGGGTGAAGCCGCGGAAGCAAAAGCGCCTTTACGATCGTCGCGACCCAATCCTCGGTGAAGTCCGCGACCGCTATCTCCAGACCGGAACGGTGGGGAAAATCATGACCAGCCGGAAGGTGGCCAAGCGCGCGTCATCCGTCGGGCTCAAGGGCAAATGACCGGCCCGAAGCCGCTCCTTGCCGACGGTCCCGGCTTCGCCTAACCCTCTCCGAACCTATGGGTCTTCTCGAAGGCAAACTCGGGGTGGTTTTCGGCGTCGCCAACAAACGCTCGATCGCGTGGGCCATAGCCCAGGCTTGGAAACGCGAGGGAGCCACCCTGGCGTTCACCTACCAAGGCGAACGCCTCAAGGAAAACGTCGAGGAACTCGCCGGCACGTTCGGTGCCGACACCCTCATCCTGCCCTGCGATGTCACCTCGGACGCGCAGATCGATGCCGTGTTCGCCGCCGTGCGCGAAAAGTTCGGCCGGCTGGACCTCCTGTTGCATTCGGTGGCCTTCGCCCCCCGCGAGGCCTTGGAAGGCGACTTTCTTGACACCAGCCGCGAGGCCTTCCGCGTGGCCCACGATATCAGCGCGTATTCGTTGGTCGGGCTGGCCCGCGCCGCCGCGCCGTTGATGACCAACGGTGGATCAATCGTTGCCATGACCTACTACGGCGCCGAGAAGGTCATCCCGCATTACAACGTCATGGGCGTTGCCAAGGCCGCGCTCGAGGCCAGCACGCGGTATCTCGCGAACAGCCTTGGGCCGCGCCGGATCCGGGTGAATTGCATCAGCGCGGGACCGGTGAACACCTTGGCCGCGCGCGGCATCTCCGGTCTGAGCGAGATGCTGAAGCACTACGAGGCGCATGCCCCGCTTCGGCGGAATGTCGTTCCCGATGAATTGGGTCACACCGGCGCATTCCTCGCTTCGGATGGCGCCGCCGCGATCACGGGCCAAGTCCTCTACGTGGATTGCGGCTACCAGATCATGGGGATGTAGGGACGGGGCGCGGCGTTCGGAGGTCCGGCCGTGGTGGGCGCTTGCTCGGGAGCGGCCCCGCTTCGCAGTCCGGCTTCTTGCCGATGTCCGGCAAAGACCGCCCTTTGGCGCCTAAATGCGGAAAAGTTGGGCCCTGAAATAAAAAACCGGGGCGCCAGTCAGAGGATGACCGTACGCCCCGGGGAATATTCAGAAACAGTTCAAGTAGGTCTATGTGGAGATCCCAAGCCGCTGAACAATTTCGACTTGGAAAACGGGTGGAGCCGACGCGGGCATTTCGCCCAAACCGACTCCGAAATTCGCTGACCTACCCTCAAAGAACACGGCGACCCTAGCTGCTGTCCCCGCCTCGTCAACCGACTATTTTTGCCGTCGACGGGGCCAACCTGCATCGCACCCCCTCCGCCGGCAAGGGTTATTTCTACCGTGTTTCGGCCGGCATCTCGGGGTTGGTCTTCGCCTTTTGCCATCCGCCACGCCAACCTCCCTGCGTCGTGGCTCCCATGGTACGCGTCTTCGTCGGCGGATTCGGCGCGGTCTCTCCCGCGGGTTGGTCCGCGGCGGCTTTGGTTCGAAGTCTCGGGGGCGACACTCTCCCCACGGTCGAGATCCCAAGCCCGGATCGCGACGGCCTCGTGCGGGTCCGTCCCGTCCCTCCGCCCGCCCCTCGTCCGGCGGAACTCGGCCATCCCCGTCTCCGCCGCGCCAGCCCGATCGCCCAATTCTGCGTCGCCGCCGCGTTCGAGGCTCTCCGTCACCGCGTTTCGCCTTCCGTTCCTTCGCCGTCCCTGGGCGTCGTCTGCTCCGTGATGTCCGGATCGGTCGTCTATTCGCGGCGGTTCTACGAGGAGGTTCTCAACGATCCCCCTACCGCCAGCCCGCTGTTGTTTCCCGAAACGGTCTTCAATGCGCCGGCCAGCCACGTCTCCGCCATCGGCGCGTCGTCGGGTCCCAACTACACGCTCGTCGGCGATGCCGGCATGTTCCTGCAGTCCCTCGCCCTCGCCGCCGATTGGATTCGCGACCGAATCGCCGGGACCGTCCTCGTCGTGGGCACCGAGGAGTCGGATTGGACGAGTGCCGGCGCCTTGACCCGGTTCCATCGCCGTGCCGTTCCTTCCGAGGGCGCCGGCGCGATCCTGTTGTCGGCGGATCCAACCGACGCGAAAGCCGAACTCGTGGCTGTCGGCCGCCCCCGGACCCTCCTTTCCAGGGCCAGCCGGCTGGAAGCCGCGCGGGAAGTGGATCAAGAACTCCGATCGTGGCGTCCCACGGCAAAAAGATTCGACGCGTGGTCCGGCGAAATCCCAGCAGAGGAAATGATCCGCGGGACGGATGTCGCGCGGGTATTGGGCGATGGCCTTGCCGCCGTCGGGGCGTGGGCTTGCGTGGCGGCCTGCTCTTCCATTGCGTCGGGCGGGGTCGAGAGCGCCGGCGTTCGCGTCGTCGGCGCCAACCAGCAGGTGATCGGCGCGCTGTTTTCGGCGCCGGACTCCGGCACGCGGCCACCCGTTTCATGAATCCTCGAACCATCCTCGTGACGGGTGCGAATGGCGGACTGGGCCAAGCCTGTGCCCGAGCGTTCCTCGACGAATCCCCCGGCAACCAACTTTGGCTGGGCGTCCGTGAAAACCGCGCGAACGCCGATGCCATGGCGTTGGAGTTTTCGGATCGCGTCCGCGTTCTTGCGCTCGATGTCACCGTTCCCGACGCGTGGCGCGGAGCCGTCGAGACGATCCGTGCCCACCACGGGCGGCTGGACGTCCTCGTCAACAACGCGGGACACCACGAGGACTCTTTGTTGGCGACCATGGCGCCGTCGGCGTGGGACGGCGTGATGGCTTCGAACCTCCACTCGGTGTTCCACGGCTGCCAATCGGTGCTGCCACTCATGATCGCGCAGCGCTCGGGCCGCATCGTGAACATTGCGTCGCTCAGCGCGCTTCTGGCGCCGGCCGGGCAGGCAAACTACGCAGCGGCAAAGGCCGGGGTCGTCGCATTGACCCAGTCATTGGCCAAGGAAATGGCCCGGATCGGCATCACGGTGAACGCCGTCTGTCCCGGCTACATCGAGACCGAGGCGCTCCGGGACATGCCCCCGGAACGCAGGCTTTCGGCGTCGTCCCAAATTCCCATGCGCCGCTTCGGCCGGCCCGGGGAAGTGGCCGCCGCCGTCCGGTTCCTCGCGTCGGCGGACGCCTCGTACATCACGGGGGCGATCCTCAAGGTCGACGGCGGAATCCTATAGTTCCCGAAATTGGGCCTTGTCACTCGATTGCCCGCTGTTAGGTTGCGCGTCCCTTTTTCGGTATATGAGAGCTGCAATCCATCCGAAGTACGTCGCCTCCGAGATCCGTTGTGCCTGCGGCAACTCGATCAAGACGCAGTCCACCCGCCCGAGTCTCCTGATCGGTATCTGCAACGAGTGCCATCCGTTCTACACGGGGCAGCAGAAGTTCGTCGACACCGCCGGCCGCGTGGACAAGTTCCAGCAGCGCCTCGCGAAGACCCAGCAGGCGCAGGCGGCGCAGGCCGAGGCCAACGCCAAGAAGAAGAAGAAGTAGCCCGCGCCCCCACGACCCGCCCGCAGTACGGCCCCGAGCCGCCTGCGGGCGGTTTGTTTTTTCCACGGGCTTTCCCGAAGCCCGCGGACCATTCCCCGCGGCCATGGATCTCAATCCATTCATCGATCGCTTCCGGCGCCGGTTCGCCGAGGTCGAGGCGTTGTTGAGTTCCCCGGACGCCTTCGCCAACCCGCAGCGTGGGCAGGAGCTCACCCGCGAGCACTCGCGCCTCCGCGAATTGGTCGGCGCCGCGGACGACTATCTCCGCGTCCGGTCCCAACTGGCCGAAAGCCGCGGGATGCTCGCCGCCGAACCCGTCGGCTCCGAACTGGCCCTCATGGCCGCCGAGGACATCCGACTTCTCGAGGCCGACGAACGCCGCTTCGGATCCATCCTCCAGGCCGGGATCCTTCCGCCCAGTCCCGTCGATTCCCGCAATTCCATCGTCGAGATCCGCGCCGCCGCCGGCGGGGCCGAGGCCGCGTTGTTCGCCGCCGATCTCCATCGGATGTACATGCGATACGCCGAGGATCACGGGTGGAAGGTGGAGACGCTCGATGCCAGTCCGTCGGATCTCGGCGGGTTGAAGGAAGTCGTCCTGCTGGTGACCGGGCAGGAAGTCTACAAACGCCTCAAGCACGAGTCCGGCGTCCACCGCGTCCAACGTGTTCCCGCGACCGAGCAGCAGGGGCGCATTCACACCAGCACCGCGACGGTCGCCGTGTTGCCCGAGGCGCAGGAAATCGACGAGGTCGAGATCAAGCCGGAGGAACTCGACATCTCCGTGTGCCGCGCCGGTGGGCACGGCGGGCAAGGCGTCAACACTACCGATTCCGCAGTGCGCATCGTGCATCTGCCGACCGGCACCGAGGTGCGTTGCCAGGACGAGCGTTCCCAGCACAAGAACAAGGCCAAGGCGATGCTGGTCCTGAAGTCGCGCCTGCTCGAGCGGCGCGTGGCCGAGGAGAACGCGAAATACGCCTCGGAACGCAAGGGCCAGGTTGGCACCGGCGAGCGGTCGGAAAAGATCCGCACCTATAACTTCCCGCAGAACCGCGTCACCGACCATCGGATCGAACTCACCCTGTATAATCTTTCCGCCTTCGTGGATGGCGACCTCGATCCCGTCATCACGCCCCTCATGGCCGAGGAGATCCGCGCGCGGTTGGCCGCGCTCAACCAGCAGTAACTCATGTCCGGCCTTCCCCCGCTCGGTCTGGTTTTCGATTGCGACGGCACGCTCGCAGACACCATGCCCCTGCACTGGCAGGCATGGAGCGCCATCACCCGGCGCCACGGCATCCACTTTCCCGAGGATCGCTTCTATGCGCTGGGCGGGGTGCCGACCCGCGATATCCTCAAACTCCTCGCGGTCGAACAGGGCCGCACCGACTTCGAACCCCTGGTCGTGGCCAAGGAGAAGGAGGCGATCTACCTCGAGCTGCTTCCGCGTGTCGGACCCATCCACGAAGTCGTCGAGATCGCGCGCGAACATCGCGGCGTTCTTCCCATGGCGGTCGCCACCGGGGGTTCACGCAACGCCATCCCCAAGGTCCTGGAACATCTCGGGATCCTCTCGTGGTTCGACGCCGTGGTGACCAGCGAGGACGTGGTCCGCCAGAAGCCCGCGCCCGACATTTTTATCGAGGCCGCGCGCCGGATCGGCGTCGACCCGTCGCGCTGCCGCGCCTTCGAGGACACCGACCTTGGCATGCAATCGATACGCGCCGCCGGCATGGAGGCCGTCGACGTTCGCCTGATGCGCCGGTGAGCGCGGCTCAAATTGTTTACAGAAGGTAACGGAGGTAACGGAGGCGTGCTCTTGGCGGCTTCGCGTGAGTCCTTCCCCAACCGTGACACCAAGGTCCTCCGAGGTGTGCTTCCTTGGAAAAGCTGAACCAAGTGAGTCGTGCCGTAGGGCAGCAAGCACGACGAAGCCTTCGTTTCCTCCGTTGCCTTCTGTAGAATGTTCTCAGTTCGACTATTCGAACCGGGCCAGTGTCCAGATGCGCCGTGGTTTGGCCGCCGTGCGAATGCCGGCTTGCATCTGCTCCCGAATCACCGTCGCATTGGCAGCAGCGTCCCGGCTCCGCCCGGAGTCGCCCGTCCGATCCCAATACCCAATCGAATCCCCCAATGAAAAGATACGGCGTCGAATTTTTCGGAACCTTCTGGCTGGTCCTCGGCGGTTGCGGCAGCGCCGTGCTCGCGGCCGCCTACCCGGCCCTGGGCATCGGCTTCGCCGGCGTCGCGCTCGCCTTCGGCCTGACCGTTCTGACCATGGCCTACGCCATCGGGCACGTCTCCGGATGCCACCTGAATCCGGCGGTCTCGATAGGGCTTTGGGTTGGCGGACGCTTTCCCGCGAAATATTTGCTGCCTTATATCGTTGCCCAGCTTCTGGGGGCAATCGCCGGCGCCGGCGTGCTTTATGTGATCGCCAGCGGCAAGGCGGGCTTCGATGTCCACGGCGGATTCGCCTCGAACGGTTACGGCGAGCATTCTCCCGGCGGCTATTCGATGAATGCCGCGTTGGTGACCGAGATCGTGCTGACGATGTTTTTCCTCCTCGTGATCCTCGGATCCACGGACAAAAAGGCTCCGGCCGGTTTCGCGCCGGTCCCGATCGGGTTGGGACTGACGTTGATCCATCTCATCAGCATTCCCGTGACCAACACCTCCGTGAACCCCGCGCGAAGCACGGGCGTCGCGCTCTTCGCGGGCGGTTGGGCCCTCGAGCAACTGTGGTTGTTCTGGGTGGCGCCCATCGTCGGCGCGGTCCTGGGCGCGCTGGCCTACAAGGCATTTGTCCGCAGCGACGACTAATGGGCCAAGGCGATCAGGTCGCCCTTGTCGTTCCGGGCATAGATATGGCCCGCGGCCACCACCGGCGTGGTCCAGCACGTCTTCGACAACACCTGGCGGCGTCCGAGTTCCTTGTACCCGTCTCGCGATGCCTGAACGGTCACCAACTCGCCCGATTCCGTGAGCGCGAGGATCGCGCTGCCGACGCCGATGGTGTTGCCGTAACCAAAGCCATCCTTCGACCACAGCACTTTTCCGTCCGCGAGATCCACCGCGACCAACCGCGCTCCGGAGCCTTGGCGTCCGTCGATTCCATAGATCGTGTCGCCGGCCACCACGCTGTTGTTCATCGCGTTCTTCAGGTCCTTGTTCGCCCACACTTCCGCCAGCGCCAAGCCGTCGAACGAAAGCAACACGGCCGCGGAATTCCCGACGACCAGGATGCGTTTCCCGTCGGCCAGGACCGTCGGCGACGTCGCGTTGAGATCGAAGCCCGATTTGAATGGGATGCGGGCAAGTTCCGCGCCGTCCGTCGCGGACAACACCGAGAATCCCTTGCCGTCGAGCGCGGCGAGAAACTTCTTCCCGGCCTGGGAAAGCACCCCGACCGTGGCATAGCCCGGATGATAGGCTTCCTTCGACGCCCATAGCTTATGGCCGTCCGCGAGATCGAGCGACACCACTTTGCCGGCCGCGAGCAGTACTTGTTTGCCATCGACGACCGCCGACGCGCCGAAGCCCCATTGGGGAACGTTGATCCCCATCGCCTCGGGGAGACTAGCCTGCCAGACCTTGTCGCCTTTCGCGGTGGTGAGGCACAGGACCTGCCCGTCCTTGCTGACCGTGATGACTTTGTCGCCGACGACGGTCGGGGTCGCGTTCGGTCCCCCGGTGTGCATGCGGGGCATCAATTCCGCGGGATACGAAACCTTCCATTTCGTCTCTCCCGTCGCGGCGTCGAAGCAATAGACCGTCTCGCCCGCGGTCCCGTCATGGCCGAGGCAAAACGCGCGTCCATCGGCGACGGCGATCGACGAGTAGCCCTTGCCGAGCGCGGCCTTCCAGCCGGTCTTCCAATGCGAGAGATCCGCATCGAAGCCATCGGCGATCGCGTTGTTGTCGCTCTTGGGCCCGAGCCAGTGCGGCCAATCGCCCGCGGACAGCGGACCCGTGGCGAGGACGAAGCCCGCCACGAAGAGGGAAGCGAGCCGGCGACGGTGGATGGAGATCAAGGGAGTCATGCGAACGTTGCCACGGATCAAGCGCGCGCAAAGCCGGGATACAAGCGCCGAGTTGCGGGCGCGCCGCGGGTGGCACCGGCCCTGGTGCCACTCCGTGGGTTTTCTCCGGCCTTCGGTGACGGCAGGGCCGCCGTCACCCACTGTTCCCTAACACCCCGGACGATCCTTCGGCGCGGGAACGCCGCCGCACGCGCTTCCAGCCTCGATCTGGCATTCCGCGCACAACACGCGTCCCGCGATCGGATAAGCGTCGGGCGCGCCGCACGCGTCGCATCGATCGCTCATCGGGGATTCGTCGGCAGGCGGCGTGGTTGGACGTTCGTCGGTCATCGTCGGACTCGCTTCCGCGAAGATGTGGCACAATATCGCGCTGGGTCGATTTCAATGATCGGAAGTTGATGATGCGACGAATCGCAACGCTTGCGCCATCGGAACGGATGCAGTAACCACGAATCACCTTCCCGACGCGCGGCAGTCCCCGGAATGCGGCCAAGGAACGGCCCCGAATCCATGACCTATATAAGACGGGACCCGCGGGCCCGGGCGAGAACTTGTTGGAACGTGGTGCGTCTGGTTTGGCCCATATAAGATCCACGCTTTGAAATCGAAGCCCAACGACAATAAGAAAGCCGGTCAGGTCGGCCGGTATGCCGCGAAGCTTTTGTTCCAGTTCCGCGTCACGGATCGTCGATGGAGACCTGCTCGACCAAGACGTGGACGTGATCGTCAACGCGTGGAACCGGAATATAATTCCCTGGTGGTTGCTACTGCCGCAGGGCGTCTCGGGCGCGATCAAGCGGCGGGCGGGATACCAGCCCTTCCGTGAGTTGGGTCGCATGGGTCCGATTCCGCTGGGCGGCGCCGTCGAGACGGGCGCGGGCCGGTTGCCATTTCGTGGAATCATCCATGTCGCCGGGATCAATATGTTCTGGCGGTCGTCCGAGAGGGCGATCCGAGGATGCGTTCGGAGCGCGTTGAACATCGCGCGGGGGCGTGGTTACCGATCCATCGCGTTTCCGCTCATCGGTGCCGGCACGGGTGGTTTCTCGCCGGAACGGGCCCTCGCCCTCATGCAGGACGAAACACGGACCTGTGATTTTGGAGGGGAAGTCCGGTTCGTCAGATTCGGACGCGCTGCGGTAGGCGAAGGGAGATAAGCCGGAACCATGCAGTCGGAATTCAGGAGAAACTCACGCCAAGCCGGGCCAAGGCCATCCAAGGGGAACAAGGACCGCCGGGGTTTCAACTCGCAGAACCGTGGGATTCGATGAGGGCATCCAACTCCAACTTTATGGCGCCTTGGCCGGCCTTGGTCCCCCTTGGCGTGAGATAATTCCTCCACCGCGACTACATGGTTCCGGATAAGTGGGAACAGTCCCGCTCGGCGGCTTCGCTCATCCCGGCGTTGCCGGGAACTCCGCGTTGCGGCTTGATGCCCGCATGGAACCGGTTCCGAACCGCAATCCGATGCAGCCCACGTCGCCCGGCCTTTTGCCGCGCGAGGCCGCCGCGCTCGCGGAGTTGTTCGACCACGTGCCCGACACCGTCTTTTTCCTCAAGGACGCCGAGGGCCGGTATGTCGCCGTGAACCAGTCGTTCGTGGAAAGAGTCGGGGCGTCGGGCCGCGCGGCGCTTGTCGGACGCCATGTCCGGGAAATCTTCCCGGCGGATCTGGCGGAATCCTACGCGATCCAGGACCAGCGCGTGCTCCGAACGGGGCGTCCGGTGCTGGACCAACTCGAGCTGCATTGGTACCTGCGGCGGCGCAAGGGTTGGTGCCTCACCACCAAGTTGCCGTTGCGCGACGCCGCGGGAAAGGTCGTCGGTCTCGCCGGCATCTCGCGCGATCTACGGGCGCCGGGCGACGCTGAGATCATCCCGAAATCGCTGGCGTCGACGCTCCAATACCTCGAGGCGAACTACGGGGAACCGGTGTCGCCGGCAAGATTGGCGGCACGCGCGGGACTGACGCCCGTGCGATTCGCGCGCCTGATCAAACGGATTTTCCGCCTCACGCCTAGCCAACTGATCACCCAGACGCGCCTGGCGGCGGCATCGCGGTTGCTCGCGGAGACCCGGCGGCCCGTGGCGGACGTGGCGCTGGAGTGCGGGTTTTACGACCACAGCGCCTTCACGCGGGCGTTTCGGTCCGCGCTGGGGCTGACGCCGACCGCGTTCCGTGCCCAAAGCCGCGCGTAAACGGATCCTTCCCGGCGCTTGTCCCCCCGTCGGGACTCCCTATGGTGGCCGCTCGATTCGATGAGCGAACCAGCGATCACTCCGGAACTCGTGGCGAAGCACAACCTCACGCCCGAGGAATACCAGAAGGTTCTCGAGATTCTCGGCCGCGTGCCGTCGTACACCGAGCTCGGCATTTTCTCGGTGATGTGGAGCGAGCACTGCTCGTATAAAAACACGCGCCCCGTCCTCAAGACTTTCCCCACCAAGGGCAGCAACATCCTCGTCGGCGCCGGGGAGGAAAACGCCGGGATCATCGACGTCGGCGACGGGATCGCCATCGCCTTCAAGATCGAGTCGCACAACCACCCGAGCGCGGTCGAGCCCTTCCAGGGCGCCGCCACCGGCGTCGGCGGCATCATCCGCGACATCTTCACCATGGGCGCCCGGCCCGTGGCCGCGATGAATTCGCTCCGTTTCGGCGAGCTTTCGAATCCCGTCGTTCGCCGCCTCTTTTCCGGCGTCGTCAACGGCATCGCCCATTACGGCAATTGCTTCGGCATTCCCACCGTCGGCGGCGAGGTCTTTTTCGACAAAAGCTACGAGGGCAACCCGCTCGTCAATGCCTTCGCGCTCGGCGTCCTCCGCCACGACCAGATCACCCGCGGCGCCGCGAAAGGCGTCGGCAATCCCGTCTTTTACCTCGGACCCGCCACCGGACGCGACGGACTCGCCGGCGCGGCGTTCGCGTCGCAGGACCTCACCGAGGAATCCGCCGAACAACAGCGCGGTGCCGTCCAGGTCGGCGATCCGTTCATGGAGAAACTCGTGTGCGAGGCCTGCCTAGAGTTGCTCGCCACCGGCGTGGTCGCCGGCATGCAGGACATGGGCGCCGCCGGCCTCACCTGCTCCACCTGCGAGACCGCGGCCCGCGCCGGCACCGGCATCGAGATCGAACTGGACCGCGTCCCGCAACGCGCCCCGAACATGTCCAGCTACGAGATCATGCTCTCCGAATCCCAGGAGCGAATGCTCGTCGTCGTGCACAAGGGCCAAGAGGAGGCCGTGAAGCGGATCTTCGACAAGTGGGACCTTCCCTGGTCCGAGATCGGCGTCGTCACCGACACGGGCCGCATGGTCGTGCGCCATGGCGGACGCGTCGTCGTCGATGTCCCCGCCAAAAAGCTGACGGACGAAGCCCCGGTCTATCACCGCGAGATGCGCGAGGCGGCCTACATGGCCGATGTCCGTGCGTTTCGCCTCGACGGACTTGCCGACACCACCGATCCGCTCGCGGATTTGAAGGGACTGTTGGCCGATCATTCCGTCGCGTCGAAGAACTGGGTGTACAGCCAGTACGACCACATGGTGCGCGATGGTTCCATCGTTTGCCCGGGCAGCGACGCGGCGGTGATCCGGATCAAGGCGGACTCCTTGCCGGTGTTGCCCTCGGGACATCCGGCCGAGGGCCAACCCGTGCCCGAAAAATACGTGGCGATGACCGTCGACTGCAACGGCACCTACGTTTACCTCGACCCGTACGAAGGCGGCAAAGCGGCGGTCGCGGAGGCCTGCCGCAATCTCGCGTGTTCGGGCGCCGCGCCGTTGGGCGCGACCGATAACCTGAACTTCGGGAATCCACACAATCCGGAAATTTTTTGGCAATTACGCGAATCGGTCCGGGGAATTGCCGAGGCGTGCCGAGCTTTCCAGGCGCCCGTCACGGGAGGCAATTGCTCGCTCTATAACCAACGCGGCGCGTTGGGTTCCATCGATCCCACCCCGACCGTGGGCGTCGTCGGCCTCGTCGAGCAGGTGGAACACATCACCACCCAGTGGTTCAAGGATGCCGGGGATGTCGTGATTTTGCTGGGCGACGTCGTCGATGCGACCGATCCCCTGCTTGGTCTCGGTGGCAGCGCGCAGCTGAGGGTCAAGCACGGCCGGAAGACGGGCTTGCCGCCGCGGGTCGATCTCGCGGCCGCGCAAACCCTGCATTCGACCCTGCTGGGATTGATCCGCGAGGGAGTGGTGAAGAGCGCGCACGATTGCAGCGAGGGTGGCTTGGCCGTGTGCCTCGCGGAGTCCTCGTTCAGCCAATTGGTGGCCAAGAACACACCGCGCCTACTGGGGGCGACGATCGATCTTTCGGCGGCGCAATGCGCCCGATTGGAGGCTCTTTTGTTTGGCGAAACCCAGAATCGGGTGGTGATCACGGTGGCTCCGGCGGATGCGGGAAGGGTCTTGAAGCAATCCGCGGCGATGGGAGTTCCGGCGACCCGGTTGGGCGTGGTGGGGGGAATGGAACTGGTCCTGAAGGTGCCGTTGGGCGAATTCCGGGCGGATTTGGCGATGCTCCACGACGGTTGGTGGAACTCGATCGCCCGCGCGATGGAGTAAGACCGGCGACGGAATGAATCCGGGTGGGAGCCGAAGATCTTGTCCGCAAAGCGGGCCGGGGTCGGTGACCTTGGAGCCCGTCTGAAAAACGGGACCCCTCCCGCCTTTTCAGACGGGCTCTAAGTCGGACCAGCCTGTAGGCCGCGTGCCCCACGCGGCGTTCCACCGTGGGATTCCGACCCGATGGATATCTGTTGCCGGTCCTCACAACGCCGGGTCAGGGGACCCGGCTACAAGCGGATGGACGCGCAATCCCTCCCGCCACCGGGCGAGCGGTTTCCAAGCCAGTCCCCGGTGTGTTCGCCCCCGCGCCCCAGCCAATTGTCACCGCAACGTTGACAAGGGTACCCGATTTAGGGTTCGATGACCCCGTTTCCATGAGTCCGAAGTCCTAAAAGGTCCGCAATTGTCGTCCGATTTGCGCGTGTGCGTGAAAAAACGGGCGGTCTTTGGGAAAAAACGGATTAGGGAAAGCAATAGTTACCTATGCGTAAACCCACCAATATTGGTTGGTCACAGCGTGCGGGGGCCCGGCTTGCAGCCGTGGTTTTCGCCGTTGCGTCCACCGCGGCACTCCAGGCCGCTAATGTCACCGTCACTGGGGTGCTGAAGGATCAGTTCTATGCCAACGGCACCCGAGCCACGGTCGAAGGCGGCACGGCGACCCTGACCTACGCCAACGCCTTGAGCGCGGCGGAGGCACCGTCGAACATCGCCGACAACTATACCCAGCGAATCAGCGGGTATTTCACCCCGACCGCGTCCGGAAAGTACACGTTCATCATCGCGTCCGACGATGATTCCGACTTGTTCATCAGCACGGATGCCACGCCGGCCAACAAGCGTTTGGTCGCGCAGCAGCCGACGTGGGGCAATCCCCTTGAGTGGACGACGTTCGAAGGCGGCAACACCGGCGGTGGCGTGAACTTCTCGCAGAAGCGCTCCGACACGTGGTCCCCCGACAGCGGCGTCACCACCCCGTACGCCGCCGGCATCTCGCTGGCGGCCGGCACGAAGTACTACATCGAGGCCGTGCACCATGAAGGCGGCGGTGGCGACAACGCCGCGGCCACGTTCGTCCTGAACGGGGCGGAACCCGCGAATGGCGACCACAGCTTGTTCACCGGCAGCCAGATCTCGGCTGATTTTGCCAACCCGACGTCGCTGGTCATCTCGACCCAGCCCGCGAACGCGAAGGTCGCGGAGACCGCGATCGCCTCGTTCACCGTCGGTGTGACCACCGACAGCGAGCTCCAGCCGTTCTACCAATGGCAGAAGTCCGTCGGTGGCGGCGCCTTCGCCGACATCGCTGGCGCGACGGGCCCGACGTATGCCTATCAGGCTCCGTCGACCGACAACGGCGCGAAGTTCCATGTCAAGGTCACCACGCCGACGCTCACGGGCCTCACGGTCCTGACGGCGACCAGCACGGACGCGACCCTGACGGTCGACGCCGCGATCTTACTGACCAGCGCGCTCAAGTACGAGTACTTCCCGGGCTTCAACGTCACCCAAGTCGAGAACAACCAGGCCGGCGCTCCCGCATCGACCCAGATCTACACCAAGTTCGAGACCCCAACGAACTTCGCGGACAACTACGCGAACCGCATCAGCGGCTTGTTCATCCCGGACACGACCGGTAACTACGTGTTCTTCGTCGCGTCCGACGATGATTCCGACTTCTTCATCAGCACCGACGACAAGCCCGCCAACAAGCAGCTCGTTGCGCAGCAGCCGAGCTGGGGCAACAACCTCGAGTGGCTCACCGCGCAGGGCGGCGCCAACACCGATGGCGCGAACGTGACCCAGAAGCGTTCCGACCAGTGGTCGCCGGACGGCGGAACCACCACGCCGTACGCGGCGGGCATCCACCTCGTGAAGGGTTCCAAGTACTACATCGAGGGTGTGCACCATGAAGGCGGCGGCGGCGACAACTTCTCTGCCACCTTCAAGCTCGTGGCGGACGCCGATCCCGACAACGGCACGGCCAGTGCCTTCACCGGCCCCTTGGTCGCGACGCTCGTCCCGAAGGGCGACATCACCATCTCCCAGCAGCCCTCTTCGGTCACCACCATCGAGGGCGTGACGGCGACGTTCACCGCCGCGGCCACCGCCACGGGCGTGGTTGGGCCGACTTATCAATGGCAGAGCGCCCTCGGCGCCGCCGCGTTCGCGGACATCGCCGGTGCGACTGCCAAGTCCTACACGACCCCGATCCTCGCGCTTGGCGACACGGGCACGAAATTCCGGGTCGTCATCACGGCGCCCGGCAGTGTGGCCAACTCGGATCAGGTCAGCCTCACGGTCAATGCCGACAACCTTCCGCCCGTGGCCGTCTCCGTCGGCGGCATGAAGAATGCCGCGACCTCCCAGATCGACGTGGGTATCATCGTCGACGAGGCGCTCAACACCGGTGCCTCCCTCGCGCTCGCGAACTTCACGCTCAGCTCCGGCACGGTTACCGCCGCCGCCTACATCGACAACGCCTCCACGCTGAAGTCCCTGCAGCACGGCATCGTCCTGAGCACCACCGGCCTCACCGCCGGCAGCACCTACACCCTGACGGTCAAGAACCTGCAGGACATCAAGGGCAACAAGTCGGCCTCGGTCGCGATTCAGTTCACGGTCCAGGGCCTCACGTGGATCCAGCTCGGTGATCCCGCGAATCACTCGTTCCCCGCCAGCGCCATCGCCGTCGGCAACAACGGCATGAACCTCCAGTCCGGCGGCAACGCCTTCTGGAACTCCGAGGACGACGTGACCTACGCGTACGAGCAGGTCACCGGCGACTTCGACAAGGTTATCCAGATCGAGGCGCAGGACGCGTCCTCGAACTGGGCGCGCGCCGGCCTCATGGTCCGCGAGACGCTCGACAAGGATAGCCGTTACCAGGCCGTCCATGCGGATCCCGCCCCGATCAAGTTCGACGGTACGCCTTCGAACAATTCGTGGGAAACCAACCGCCGCCTTGGCGTTGGTGGTGCGACCAGCTCCAGCAACGGCAATGGCAACCCGGTTTACCCGAACGTCTATGTTCGCCTCCGCCGCGTCGGCTCGGTCATCTATATGTACCGCGGCACGGACAACGTGACGTGGACCGAACTCGGCAAGACCGACTTCCTCGCGGAAGGCGACCAAACCGACTTCCCCGCCAAGATGTACGTCGGCGTGGTGTTCGGTCCCGAAAACGGCAACATCAGCCCGGACACGGAGCGCAAGCTCTGGACCGCGCGTTACCGCGGCTACGGCGACTACACGCCGAACAAGCCCGCCGGCAAACAGACCTACTCCATCGGTCTGAACTTCGCCGACGACGATGCCCTCGGTTCCATCGGTTGGACCGAAATCGCCGGCGTCGACTCCGTCGCCCAACCCCATTGGAATCCGTTGGTGAGCAATACCTCCGCGGACGGTCCCGTGGCGGTCAAGGCGGACGTCAAGGGCGTCGCCACGGCCACCAGCACCACCGTCGAATGGTCCGGCTCGGGTAACATCTGGTCCTCCACGGGCCGCGGCGAGGACAACAACGCCTTCGTCGGATCCGACCGGATCCTGATGACCGGTTACCTCGACACCGGCAATGCCACCACCACTCAGGTCACCGTTCACGCCCTGCCCTCCCAGCTCACCACCGGCAAGTACGACGTCGTCGTCTACTCGCTCGGCGGCGTCGCTGGCCGCGGCGGCGCGTTCCGTGTCACTGACCTCACTGGAACCACGCTCAGCGACTACCAAGTCCTGATCGCCCCCGCGAACCTTCCCTCGTTCGAGCAGGTCAAGAACCCGACCCCGCAAACCGCGTCCGAAGGTAACTTCGTCCTCTTCAAGGGCCTGTCTGCCAAGGACGTCATCATCGAGGGCACCACCGAAAACGGCTTCGGCCAAAGTGGAACCCCGCGCGCCGGCATCAACGCCATCCAGTTCGTGAGCCCGAGCGGTCTGCTCGACGTGGTCGTCGTCACCCCGACGATCAGCATCGACGGCACCGGCAAGATCACGTTCGTTGGCAAGTTGCAATCGGCCCCGTCGATCACGGGACCGTTCACCGACGTGAATGGTGCTACGAGCCCGCTGACCCCGGACAATTCCGGCGACGCGAAGTTCTATCGCACGCAGCAGTAATCCGCTGCTCATCGAAGGGAGGCCGGGCGAAAGCCCGGCCTCTTTTTTTTGTCGCGGTGTGGCCACGGCGCCGAGGTGTGGCCACCGCGGTGACGCGGTGGACCAAGATGTGGCGCGGCCGTCCCCGGCTGCGGTAGTCGCGGGCGTCCCGCCTGCGCGTGGCTCGGGCTTGTCCACCACCGTCTCACGACGTTTGCCGCGGTGCCTCGTGGCAGAGGTCGTGAGACCACCGATCCCGCACGACGCGCCACCGCGTTCGCATCCCCCGTGATCCCACTCGTCAAACCGCTCTTCCCGCGCCATCTTGAATCGTCTCCCGTGCTGCCGAAGTGGTTTCGCGGCGCACCCGAAAAATTCCGGATGCCGATCCAGCGATGAGTTCACGATACTCGAAATCCCTCCGGGCAGTCCGACGGGGCGCCATCGGCGTCGTCTGGGGCGCCTGCGTACTCGCCGTGTCCGCAGCGACCCCCGCAACCGACAAGATCGATTTCAATCGCGACGTCCGGCGCATCCTCTCCGAGAACTGCTTTAGCTGCCACGGACCCGACTCCAAACCCCGCAAGAGCAGGAAGGTCCTGCGGCTCGATCTTCCGGACCGGGCGTTTGCCGAACACGACGGCGTCCGCGCCATCGTTCCCGGACATCCCGAGCAAAGCGAACTCGTCCGGCGCGTCACGACCCAGGACGCCGACGATCGGATGCCGCCCCTGGACTCCGGGAA
The DNA here is from genome assembly GCA_025363585.1 of Verrucomicrobiota bacterium. GTDB lineage: Bacteria > Verrucomicrobiota > Verrucomicrobiia > Limisphaerales > UBA9464 > UBA6176. The sequence goes on from JANYDN010000033.1 coordinate 50,450, forward strand.
GAAGCTCTCTGAAGCCGAGATCGAGACGCTCGGAAAGTGGATCGGGCAGGGCGCCACCTATGCGCGCCACTGGGCCTACGTAAAACCGGCCAAGGGCGCCGTCCCCGAAATCGCCGACAAGGGCTGGGCGCGGAATCCCATCGACTCCTTCGTCGGCGCCCGCCTGCAACGCGAGGGCCTCAAACACGAGCCGGAAGCCGACGCCCGTGCGCTGGCGCGGCGTGTGTCACTCGATCTCACTGGCTTGCCGCCGACCCTGGCGGAAGTCGACACGTTCCTCGCGGACCAGGAACCCGGCGCGTATGAGCGCATGGTGGATCGCCTGTTCCGAAAGGAGTCTTACGGCGAACACTGGGCCCGACTCTGGCTCGACCTCGCGCGCTATGCCGACTCGGCGGGTTATGCGGATGATCCCGCGCGAACGATCTGGGGCTACCGCGACTACGTCATCCGTTCCATCAACGCGAACAAACCCTTCGACCGGTTCACGCTGGAACAAATCGCCGGCGACCTGCTTCCGGATCCGACCGACGAGGAATTGGTGGCCACCGCGTTCCATAGGAACACGCAGACCAACAACGAGGGTGGAACCAACGACGAGGAATTCCGGAACGTGGCGGTGGTCGACCGCGTGAACACAACCATGGCCGTGTGGATGGGCACCACGATGGCCTGCGCCCAGTGCCACAACCACAAATACGATCCGATAAGCCAGGAGGATTATTTCCGTCTCCTCGCTGTTTTCAACAACACCGCCGATGCCGATCGCACCGACGAGAGTCCCATTCTTTCCCTATATACTCCCGATCAGAAACTGCATCTCAAGCAGTGGAAATCGGGGATAGCCCGTCTCGAAACGATACTCCGGACGCCAACGCAGGTCACCGACCAGGAACAGGCCGCGTGGGAAAAATCCCTCGCTCCCGAAATCACATGGGAATCCGCGCCCATCGCCTCCGTCACGTCCAAAGCCGGCGCGACCGTCAAGGCACTGGCCGACGGCTCCTACCGCGTCGAACGCGGCCGTTCGAACGACACTTATACCGTGGAGATCGTCTCGGGCACGAACCGCACCGTCACCGCGGTCCGTCTCGAGGTCCTGCCGGACGAAGGCCCGCCCGCCCGCGGCGTGGGCCATGCCGACGGCAATTTCGTCGTCACGCGTGTCCAGGGCATGATCGTTCCCACGGCGGAATCCATCCCGGTCGCCCGCTTCGTCCGCATCGAATTGCCGGGCAAGGACAAGATCCTGTCGCTCGCCGAGGTGGAGGTTTTTCACGGCTCCAACAACATCGCGCGCGCGGGAACGGCCACGCAGAGTACCACGGCGTACGAGGGCGACGCCAAACTGGCGATCGACGGCAACACCGACGGGGATTTCTCCAAGGCCAAGTCGACAACGCACACCGAGCTCTCGAAGGAGGATCCGTGGTGGGAAGTCGACTTGGGCTCTGCCCAATCGGTGAACCGCGTGGTCGTGTGGAACCGCACCGATGGAGCCACGGAACGCCTCGCCGGATTCCGCGTCGTCTTGCTCGACGAGAAGCGCGCCAAAATCTGGGAGCCGGCCGCCGTCGCCAAGGCGCCCTCCCCAAAAACAGAATTCCGCGGCGATGTCGGTCGACCCGTCCGCTTCGTCGCCGCCGTCGCGGACCATTCCGAAAAGGACTTCCCGGCGGCCGGCATCATCGACAACAAGGATCCGAAAAAGAACGGCTGGGCGATCGGCCCCAAGGTTGGCGACGCGCACCAACTTGCGCTGTTCCCCGAGGCGCCCATCGACGTCGGCGCCGGATCCAACCTCGTTCTTTCGATCGAGCAGGACTCGCGGTTCGAGAACGCCACCATCGGACGCCTCCGCGCGTCGCGTTCGTCCGATGCGAGGGCCACGGAGTTCGCTCGGGTTCCATCCCTTGTTTTGGCCCTTCTGAAAACGGATCCCGCCAAGCGCACCGACGCCGAACGCGCGGAGATTCGCCGCCACTTCCTGACCATCGCGCCGTCGTTCCAGAGCGAGCGCGGGCAATTCGCGCGCCTGACGAAAAACGTCGAGGAGACCAAACCCGTCACCACCGTTCCCGTCTTCCGCGAACTCGCGAACGACCAGCGTCGCATCACGCACATCCAACGCCGCGGCAACTATCTCGATCTCGACCGCGAGGTCACCGAGGCGTTGCCGGTTGCCTTCCACCCGCTCGCCGCGGATGTCCCCGTCGACCGCCTCGCGTTGGCCCAATGGCTCGTTGACACCAACAATCCCCTCACGGCGCGCGTCGTCGTGAACCGCCTGTGGGAATCGGTCTTCGGGATCGGCATCGTGCGCACAAGCGAGGAATTCGGGACGCAGGGCGAACCACCCACGCATCCGGAGCTACTGGATTGGCTCGCGGTGGAATTGATGGAAAAAGGTTGGGACGTGAATCACGTGATCCGCCTCATGGTCACCTCGTCCGCATACCGCCAGTCGTCGCGCGTCACGCCCGAGATGGCCGCGCAGGATCCCGACAACCGGCTCCTCGCGCGCGGACCCCGCTTCCGTCTTTCGGCCGAAATGATCCGTGACCAAGCCCTGTGCGTCGCCGGTCTCCTCAGTCCCAAGCTATATGGTCCGCCGGTGCGTCCGATCCAACCCAAACTCGGCCTTTCGGCGGCGTTCGGCAGCGGCACCGACTGGGAAACCAGCAGCGGCGAGGATCGCCATCGCCGCGCATTGTATACGACGTGGCGCCGTTCGAATCCCTATCCCTCGATGACCACCTTCGACGCGCCGAACCGCGAAGTCTGCCTCGTGCGCCGCGAGCGCTCGAACACGCCCTTGCAAGCCCTCGTGACCCTCAACGACCCGGTTTATATCGAGGCCGCCCAGGCGCTTGGCCGTCGCATGGCGGGCTCCGGGACGACCACCGAGGAACGCCTGCGCCACGGATTCCTGCTGTGCCTTTCGCGTCCGCCGTCGACGGAAGAAAGCCTCCGGATGACGGCGTTCTTCTCGAAGGCATTGGACAAATTCAAGGCCGATCCCGCGGCGGCGAAAGACATTGCCACCAAGCCGCTCGGCGAACCCGCCGCGGGCACCGATCTCGCGGAGGCCGCCGCGTGGACGCTCGTCGGGAACGTGATGCTCAATCTGGACGAGATGCTGATGAAGCGCTGACACCAGAGGAAACCCATGGATCCCCGATTCGAACACCTTCGCCATCTCACGCGTCGCCATTTTCTCGCCAAGTCCGCGCATGGCGTCGGTGCCATCGCCCTCGCCGCGCTCGCAAAGGGCGGCGCCGCCCGCGCGGGCCTCGTGCAGGCCGATCCGCTCGCCACGAGGGCGCCGCACTTCGCCGGACGCGCGAAGCAGGTGATCTATTTGCACCTCACCGGGTCGCCGCCCCATCTCGACTTATATGACTACAAGCCCGAGTTGGTGAAGCGAACGGGACAGGATTGTCCCGACGCGTTTCTCAAGGGAAAGCGGTTCGCGTTCACTTCGGGAGTTCCCAAGTTGCTCGGGACACCGCGGAAGTTCGACCGCTGCGGCCAAGGCGGCATCTGGTTGTCCGACGCCCTGCCGAATCTAAGGACCGTCGCCGACGAATTGTGCGTCATCCGCTCGATGACCACCGACCAATTCAACCACGCGCCCGCCGAGTTGCTGGTCTATACGGGTTCCCCACGTCCCGGCCGGCCCTCCATGGGCGCGTGGGTCACGTACGGACTCGGCACCGAAAACCAAAACCTGCCCGGGTTCGTGGTCTTGATATCGAGCGGCGTCCAACCCAACGGCGGACGCAATTCCTTCGGCAGCGGCTTCCTCCCGTCGGTCTTCCAAGGCGTCCAATGCCGGTCCAAGGGCGACCCGGTATTATATGCCACCGATCCGTCCGGCCTCGATCGCGCGACGCGACGCATGAGTCTGGACGTCCTCCACGATCTCAACGAGATGCAGGCGGCGGAACTCGGGCATCCGGAGACGCGCACCCGCATCGCGCAATACGAGCTCGCCTACCGCATGCAGATGTCCGTGCCCGAGGTGATGGACATCGGTCGCGAATCGCCCGCGATGCTCGAGGCCTACGGCGCGAAGCCCGGCGAATCGAGCTTTGCAAACAACTGCCTCCTTGCGCGCCGGCTCGTCGAGCAGGGCGTGCGCTTCGTGCAATTGTTCGACTGGGGTTGGGATTTCCACGGCACGGGCCCGAGCGAGGACATCCGCGACGGCCTCACCAACAAGTGCGCGACCATGGACCGTCCGGTCGCCGCGTTGCTGAAGGATCTGCGCGAACGCGGCCTGCTCGACGAGACACTCGTCGTGCTCGGCGGCGAATTCGGTCGTACTCCCTTCCGCGAGGGACGCACCGCCGGCGGCAGCATCCTGGGCCGCGACCATTTCCCGGACTGCTACTCGATGGTCGTAGCGGGCGGCGGCGTCCGCGGTGGGACGATGTATGGGGAATCGGACGAACTGGGTTTCAGTCCCGTGAGCAACAAGGTCAACGTCCACGATCTCCAGGCCACGATTCTCCACCAACTCGGGTTCAACCACGAGCGGCTGACCTATAGGTTCCAAGGCCGCGATTACCGGCTCACCGACGTCGAGGGCGAGGTCATCCGCGGCATCCTGTCCTGATCCACCCGATTCGCTTGGCCATTCCCCGACATCGTGGCCGAGATCGTGACCCACATCGTGGCCGCCGTCGTGAGACGGTGGACCCGTCGCAGCAGGGAGCAGGGAGCAGGGAGCCGTGGTGTCGCCTGCACGCCACGCTCGTTCCGCTGGCACTGACGTTGTTCGTCTCGCCCGTTCTCCACGCCGCGACGCCGTCCGTCCGGCTATTGAGTCCCGTCGGCAAGAATCCCGGATTCACGCGCCTCGCTCCCGAAACCACCGGCATTGCTTTCACCAATCGCCTCGATCCCGCGTTCGCCGCCGAGAACCAGATCCGCATGAACGGCTCCGGCGTGGCCGCGGGCGATGTCGACGGCGACGGCCGTTGCGACCTGTTTTTCTGCGGTGTTCAGACGCCCGCGCGCTTGTACCGCAATCTCGGCGACTGGAAATTCGAGGATATCACGGCCAAAGCGGGCCTCGATTTCTCCGGGACTTATACCACGGGCGCCGTGCTTGCC
>JANYDN010000055.1 GCA_025363585.1 Verrucomicrobiota bacterium
CAGCCGGACGCCGATGCCGATCGGGTTCCCGTCGGCACGGATTCCCGCCACGATCTCCCTCAGCATCCGCGTGCGGTTTTCGAAGGCGCCGCCGTACCGGCCCGGCCGCGTGTGCGCGCCGAGCAATTCGTGCAGCAGGTAGCCGTGGCAATGCTTGATGTCGACGAAGTCGGCGCCCGCCTCCAACGCCATCCGCGCCGCTCTTATATAATCCCGCGTCAATTCCGCCAACTCGTCGTCCGTGAAAACCTGGGCATCGCTCGTGACGCCGAAGCGGGCATCCAGCAACGGATGCCGATGCGCCACCCGCGGTTCCCATCGCTTCTTGTCGTTCGGTCGGCAGAAGCGGCCGCTGTGGGTCAACTGGAACCCGACCAACAAGTCGTCGGTTCTCCCATGGCGCTCGAGGTGGGACGCGCGGAGAAGGTCCACCAACCCGCGGAGGCCGGGAAGGTTCGCGGACGAGAGTATCAGTTGGTTCGGGTTCGCGCGCCCATCCGGACGCACCGCCATCGCCTCGCCCCCGAAGATAATCTTCGCGCCGCTCAACCCAAAGCGCGTCCATCGACGCCGGACGTCGTCGGTGGGGGCGCCCTCGCTCGTCGCGTCCCATCCTTCCATCGGATGGATGACGACGCGGTTCCCGGGCGAACGGCCGCCCACGACCAGGTTGGAAAGGGGACGTGCCAGCGGTGATTCCGGCGCTCGGAGGATCGCGTCGTCGGACGGGATCTCCAGGCCCAACGCGTCGATCCGTTCGCGGAAAGCGGCGATGGTCTTCAAGGAACCGATGCGGACCCAAGGGGCGGGGGATGTCATTGAATATACAGAACGGAATGCATGCGCTTCATCCAAGCGCCGGCAATAGGTGTTCCAGCACCGCGTCCGTGGTCACGGATTCCATCATCCACCGAATCTCCTGCGGCGAGCCGGCGATCGAACGCCCGTCGTACCTATAGAAGTCGAGGTGGCGCTTGCCCACGGCGGGATTCGGCACCCGCGTCCAGTCGCGGCGCATCGGCTCGACGGGGACGTTGAGCGTGGGGGTCTCGATGACGAGCTGCCGGGGCACGCCGACGGCGGCCGCGAGATGCATGAACGCGGTGTCGACGCTGACGAAAGAATGTGCCGACGCCAACAGTGCGGCGGCGTGCCGGATGTCGGGGAATTCCGGAACAATGACGTGGGGCGCGGCGAACTTGATCGCGCGGTGCGCCTCGGTTTCGCCCGGTCCGCCGAACGCCACGATGCGGGTCGCGGGCCGCTCCGCGCGAAGTCGTTTGGCCAGCTCGATCCACCGCGTCCCGGGCCAGCGCCGCAACGCGAGGTTCTTGGTGCCGCCGGAACCCACGTGGATTCCGAGCCACCGGCTTCCCGCGATGCCGAGCGCCGCGGCCCTGTGTTCGGCCGCGGCTTTCTCTTCCGGCGACAGGAAGAGTTCATAGGCGGGCGCCTCGTTCGAACGCGGGCCGGGGCCGAGCAGGTCGACGAGTCTTAGATTATTCGACGCGCAGGAGACGGTATAATCCTGCGCCACGGTTTCGTTCACCAACAAGGAGTCGAGGAACCCGTGGTTCTCATATCGATGCGAGAGACGACGTGGCGCGCCGATCACGCGCGTGACGATCCGATAGGCACGACGACCCTGCGGGTGGAGCGTGAGGCTGGCGTCATAGCGACGACGCCGGAGTCCCAGGAGGAACCGAAGCGACGCCAGTTTGGACGCGCGGATGAAATCGTGGCGGTGGACCGCGGAGACATTGGGATTGCCGCGGAGAATCTCCTCGCTTCCCGCCCAGAGCACGGCGACGTCGAGGGTCGCGCCGGGGAACCGGACCCGGAGTTCGCGGAGCACGGGCGTGGCCATCAACGTGTCGCCGATGCCGGCGAGCGATAGGACCAGGATCCGGGCGGGCGACGTGTCGGTCGTTGGGTTCACGCGGGAGGGTGCGGGTCAGGGCCTACGCCAGCGTCCGGACGTGCCGGTGGCACTGGCCCTGCCGAGCGGGGTGACGCGGAGTTCGTCGGGCGGCGGAAGCAACGGGGCGACGGGAAATTCGGCGACGCGTCGTTCGGGCGGCGCCCATTCGAAGGTCCAGCGCGATCCACGGCGGATCTGGATCGCGAAGCCACGGAGACCATTCGTCGAATCGACCTTCCAGTTCAGGGCGAACAGCCGGGAACCGACGGACTTGCCCTCGATCTCTGCGAGCGCGGGCGCGTTGGTGGAAAGCCAAGGAGAAGCCGGCGGCAACGCGGGCAGCGCGAAGGCCGTTTGTCGGAGCAGGGGCGCGATGCCTCCCAGGTTGGCGCGGAGGCTCGAGGCGTTCCACATCGCGACGCCCTCGACGCCGGTTTGGCGCCGGGTGACCATGATTTGGTTGATGATTTCCACGGCCTGCCGGTCCTGCCCGATTCTTACCGGGGCCATTCCGGCATATAAGTGTCTCCCGAGCGGGTTTTGCGAGGCCCACCATTCGAGCAACACCGGAAACGACTGCTCGCGTTGCGCGATGGGCCAATATAATTGCGGCGCGGCATAATCCACCCAGCCCTCCGAGAGCCACCGGCGCGCGTCGGCCGAAAGCAATTCATAGGCATCCAAGCCGCGGACCGGCGTCGGGTTGCCGGGGCGCCAGATGCCGAACGGGCTCGCGCCGAATTGGACCCAGGGCTTCTTCCCGTGCACGGCGATGCCGGCCCGGCGGACGAAATCGTCGATGTTGTGGCGACGCCAATGCGCGCGGTCCGTGCCGCTGGCCTTCCCGTGGCGTTGCCAACTGGCGCCGTCGGGAAACGGCACGTCGCGACCGGTCGCATCCTTGATCGGGTACGGATAGAAATAGTCGTCGACGTGGATCGCATCGACGTCGTAGCGCTCGACGATGTCGGCCATCACGGCGAGCGCGTGGTCGCGTACGGCGGGTTCGCCGGGATCCAGGATGACCTGGTTGCCGTAGTGGATGGCGAACTCGGGATGGCGCCGCGCGAATCCGGTCGGCGCGGGTGGCGATCTGGACGTCTCGGCCTTGGCCCGAAACGGATTCAGCCAGGCATGCAGTTCGAGTCCCCGCGCATGGCACTCGCGCGCCGCGAATGCCAGCGGGTCCCAGGCCGGAAGGGGTCCGACGCCCTCGCGTCCCGAGAGATACTCGGACCACGGTTCGAGCCTCGATTCGTAGAACGCGTCCGCCTGGGGCCGGACCTGGAGGATGACGGCATTTAGATTGAGCGAACGCGCGCCGTCGAGAAGCGCTATGAGTTCGGCCTGTTGTCGGGCGGTGGGAAGACCGGGCTTGGAAGGCCAGTCGATGTTGCCCTTGGTGGCGATCCACACCGCGCGGAATTCGCGGGGAAGGGGCGGTGCCTCGGGTGTGCCGCGCATCTGTGGAACCGGGTTCTCCGCGCCGACCCGCGTTCCCGAGACGGACGCGAGCGCAAGCGCGGCCACGGCGAGGATCGCGGACCACCGTGCTGGCGCGGAAGGAAACATGGACGGGTCACGATGCGCGCCGGAGGTGGGGGCGATTCAAGCGCCAAGTTTGGCGTTCGTGGACGCCGGACGGCAGGGGCTCACCGAACTTTTGTGACAGAAGGAAACAAAGGGAACGAAGGGCGGAGGAGGGCGCATCCGAACACTGCCGCGGTTCATCCAGAGGAACTCAAAACATTTTACAGGAGGAAACGGAGGAAACGGAGGTTTTGGCTCGCTTGCCGACACGGTGGTGCCACCCGCCTTTTTCGCTTTCGCGCGGAGGCACGTCGCGGAAGGCCTTTGTCCCGCGGCGAAGGAATGACTCACGCGAAGCCGCGAAGGGCATGACTCCCTTTCCTCTGTTACCTCCTGCAAAAAATTCCTCGGCCCATTTCGTGGCGATCGGGGGCAGTGTCAAGATGTGCCCGGCGGAGGATCGGCCCAATCCGACTTCCGTGATTTCCGTGGTCAATTGTCAGGCCTCATTCCCGACCGTCCTCGGCATTGTTACCTTCTTTTCATTCTGTAAAGAGTTCCTCGGTCCGCGGTTCTTATGTCGCCAGCCGCAGGTCCGCCACGCACTCGACGTGCTGGGTCTGCGGGAACATGTCGAGCGGCTGGACCTCGCGCAGCACGTAGCGCCCGCCGTCGCACAGCAGCTTGAGATCGCGCGCCAGCGTCGCCGGATGGCAACTCACGTAGAGGATTTGCGTGGGCCCGACGCGGCGGAGCAACTCGATTCCCGGCGGGTGGCAACCGGTGCGCGGCGGATCGAGCAAGACCGTGGTCCGCGACGCGTCCAGCCGGGCAAGCAGCGCCGGCAGGTGGTAGTCCGTGTCGCCCGCCACGAACTCGCCGTTGGTGCGGCCATGACTGCGGGCGTTCGCGCGCGCGGCGCGGATGGCATGCGCGTCGAGTTCCACGCCCACGAACGACTCGACGTCGCCGCCCAGCTCGATGCCGAAGAAACCCACGCCGCAATAGGCATCGACCAAATGCCGCGAGCCCGCGTCCTTCAGGAGTCGGCGCGTCGTGCCGACCAGTTCGGGCAGGAGGAAGAAATTGTTCTGGAAGAACGAGTGCTCCGGCACTTCCCAGCCCTCGGGATTGATCCGGAGGGTCGTCTTGAGGCCGCCCTTCGGCGGCGGATTGCGTCGCCATTCGAGCAACGCGTCGTTGAGCGCGGGCTCCGCGATGGCGCAGGAAGTGATGTCGCACACCAGCCCGCAATCCTGCCGCATATAACCCAGGTCGAGTTTCTGGGCGGGACGGTTCCACTGCGATCGCACCAGGATGCGGTTGCGATAGGCGTAGGGCCTCGGGCAAGGCGTCACGGGGCGGACCACGGAGGGATCGAATCCACCGACCCGCGCGAAGAGGTCGCCGATCTGTTTGTGTTTCCAGCGGAGTTGGGCGGCATAGTCGAGGTGTTGGTATTGGCAACCGCCGCACTCGCCGAAGTAGATGCATTGGGGTTCGACGCGGTCGGGGCCCGGTTCGAGGACGCGCACGAGCACGCCGCGCGCGAAGCTCTTCTTGATCTCGGTGATCTTGGCCTCGACGACATCGCCTGGCGCAACGTAGGCGACGAAGACCACGAAGTCGTCGATGCGTCCGACGCCCTCGCCTCCGAAGGCGAGGTCGGCAATTGAAAGGCGTACGCGGTCGCCGAGTTTGAACGGGGCGACGGGGCGGGGCGCCTTGGGCGCGACGGGGGCGGCGGATTCTTCGTGCACGATGGACCGAACGAAACGGCCCGCGTGGGCGGGCCGCAGCGTCGGAAGCAGACTAGACCTCCAGGATCGGCGGCGTGAATGCCGAAATTCCTGGATGCCGACGTGGGGCGGCCGCTCCAGATCCTGCGAATCCACCGCGTCACCGCGGTGGCCACGACAAGACAAGGATGGCTTTGACCCGACGCCGTCGTCATCCTGCCGCGGCTCACCTTCGTTAACCCGACTTGCATCATGTGCGGCATCATAGCCATCCGCGATCCGCTTGGACGCGGCGCAGAACCCGACGTCCGCGCCGGACTTCGCCGTCTCCATCACCGCGGTCCCGACGCAGCCAACGTCTGGCAATCGCCCGACCGCGGCGTGACCCTCGGGCACGCGCGGCTCAGCATCATCGACCTCGCGACCGGCGACCAACCGATCGCCAACGAGGACGGGACGCTCCGCGTCGTGGTCAACGGCGAGTTCTATGATTTCGAGGCGATCCGCCGCGAGCTCGAGGGCAGGGGACATCGCTTCCGCACCAAGTCCGACAGCGAGATCCTGCTCCATCTCTACGAGGAACTCGGGCCGGAATGCGTGCATCGGCTGCGCGGCGAATACGCCTTCGTCCTGTGGGACGGGCGTCGCCAACGGATCTTTGCCGGACGCGACCGCTTCGGCATCAAGCCGCTGTTCCACGCGGTCCATGACGGCCGGCTCCTGTTCGCGTCCGAGGCCAAGGCCCTGCACGCGGCGGGGGTGCCGGCGGCGTGGGACGAGACCGGTTTCATGGAGGCGTTCACCTTCACCGGCACCGGTCCGCGGACGCTTTTCAAGGGCATCCAATCGGTCCCGCCCGGACATTATATAACCGCCGAGGGAACCGAGGTCGTGGCGCGGCGGTACTGGGATTTCGATTTCCCGCGCGAGGAAGACCTGCCGACGGGCCGGGCCGACGGCGAATACGCCGAGGAATTCCGGGCGCTGCTGGAGGACGCGGTGCGCGTGCGCCTGCGCGCCGACGTGCCCGTGGGATGCTATCTCAGCGGCGGCCTCGACTCGTGCAGCATCCTCGCGCTGATGGCCAAGCACGCGCCGCAGGGCGTGCGCGCGTTCTCGCTCGCCTTCGACCACGAGCACTACGACGAGTCGCCGATCGCGCGGGAGATGGCGGCGCATTGCGGCGCCTCGTTCGAGTTGATCCCGGCGACGCAGCGGCTGATGGCAGCGGACCTTTCGGATGCCGTGTGGCATTGCGAGACGATGTTCATCAACGGGGGCAGCTCGGGGAAATTCGCGTTGAGCCGCGCGGTCCGCGAGGCGGGCTACAAGGTGGTGTTGACGGGCGAGGGGTCCGACGAGATCACGGCCGGTTATTCGTTCTTCCGCGCGGACCTGGCCCGTTTCGGCGGCGGCGGCAAGGGACTGGACCGGCTCGCCCACCTGAATCCGACGACCCGTGGTTTCTTCGACGCGGACCCGAACGCCGCCGGAATCCGGCCGTTCGAGGAACGCATCGGCTACACGCCCACGATCTGGGAGGCGCGCCGCGGTATCATGCAATCCCTGGGGAACGCGTTGTCGCCCGACTATGATTCCGACGCCGTCTTCGCGTCGTTCATGGGCCGCGTCGACGTCGATGGCCAGATGAAGGGTCGGAACGTGGTGAACCAGTCGCTATACCTGCACAACAAGACGACGTTGCCCTCGTACCTATTGGTCGCTTTGGGCGATCGCGTGGAGATGGGCCATTCCGTGGAGGGCCGGTTGCCATTCCTCGATCACAAGCTCGTCGAGTACACGCGAAAGTTGCCGATCACGCAGAAGATCCACGACGGCGTGGAAAAATACGTGCTTCGCGAAGCGATGAAGCCGTTGATCACGGAGACCGTGTACAAGCGGCAGAAGCATCCCTTCCTGTCGCCGCCTTCCTTGCTCAAGCCGACCGAGCCGTTGCACGAGCTGATGCAGGACACGCTGCGCGGGCCATTGGTGGACCGGGTGCCCTACCTTCGACGCGCGGGCATCGTCGGTTTGCTGGACGGGGTAGGGATGCTCGACGACTCGGCGAAAGTGGCGATGGAATTCCCGCTGATGCAGGCTTTGACGGCGTGCCTGCTCGCGGAGCGCTTCGGGTTATAGCGCCGCGCTTCGTCCAGGATATAGCTCAGGGATCAAGAGCATGTGCCGATTCATCGTGCGGCGCTCCCTTGGTCATGGCGTGTGCAGGCGGAAGAAGCCCTGCGACTTGTCGAAGGACGCGGTATAAGTGTGGCCCGGCGGGGCGGGCTTCACCGGCTGCCAATTGGCGCCCGCGCCGATCTCGGGCGAGGACTCCAGCACGTAGCCGTTGGCGTCGGCTGGCCAGGTCAACGTCACGTGGCCGTCGATGTCCGTGAATTCGAGCGCGACCGGGCCCGGCACGACGACGTCGCCTTCGCCCACCAAGCCGCCGGCAACGCTGAACGTGCCGCCGATGGAGACCTCGGTGCTGGCATCGCCCGCGGCACCGTCGATGGCAAAGGTACCGCCGCCGGACACGCCTCCTCCCGACACGGGCCCGCCCTCCAGCGAGTAGCTGCCGCCACTCGAGCGATCTCCCAACATCCGCGGCGCGGACAGAGCCAGCAGGAGCATCGCGGTCCGCAGAAACGGTGCCGGGAATTTCATCGGGATCCCTTCGTCGCGGCCGCGAGCTCGCGGACGAGGCTCTTTAACTCCGCCAACTCGCGCTTCAGCTCGGCGTTCTCGGACTCCAGCTTGCGGCTGCGTTCCTCGACCTTCTCGTTCAAACCCTGGATCGCCGCCAGCGCGACGCCGTCGGCGTCCACGGTGGCGATGTGCTTGTCGTCGGTGCCGAGGCCGAATGCGGCGCGGAAATCCTGCGCCATGGGACCGACATGTTCCGCCCGGTTGTCGGCCTTGTAATTCCAGCGGCTGATGGGCAACGCGGCGACCTTGGCCAGCACGCCGCGGGCGTCCACCGGCGCGAAGTTCTCCTTCGCGTTCCGGTCGCTTGTTCCGTTGATCAACAGCGCGCTGACATTCCCGTTGCTGCCGTCGAGCGTGATGACGGCACTGCCCGACGTGTCGCGAACGTCGAGCTTGCCGGCGGTCGTGCCGGTGGTGTCCGGCCAGACTTCGACACCGTTGCGCATCCGCAGGATTCCCGGGGCATCCCCACCGGTCATCACCAGGGCGGGAGCGAAGCCCTCGGTCACGAGCCGCACGGTTCCCGCACCGGGGCCCGGGGCCAACGAGACTGTTCCGTCGGCGGCAAAGGAGGCGGTGTCGCCGGAGGGCGAAGTCAGTTTCAGCAAGTTGCCGGACGTGGCGGTCGTGACGACCTGAAGCACGTCGGAGGAATTCGCCGAGTTGACGTTTTTGAACTGCCCGGCGATGCCGGCGGAGCCGAAAATGCCCGATTGGCCGGAGACGCCGACGGAACCGGCCTTCGTCCCGAAGCCGCGCACACCGATACCGTTCAACAGGTCGTTGCGCCCCACGACTGCGCCAATGCCCGTGCCATCTTTCGCCGGGTCGGAGTTGTTGGATAGTCCGACAACCGCCTCGCCGCCGCCGCTGTTGTCGCCGATGACCCCTGCGCTGCTGATACTCGTCGTCGTGCCGTGAACCCCGGTAAAGGAGCCGCCAGTGCTCTCGACACCCGACACGGTGAGCAAGCCGGTGACGATTTGATCGCCGGTAAAATGGTTTCCCGTGTCCACCCGGGCGAAATTGGCCGCCGGGATCACGTTGCCGCTGACCTTCAACGCATCGGCGTGGTCCGCGGAGGTCGCGGAATCCGCAACGGTCGCGTGGATGGCCGTGTTCGCGGAGACCGCCAGCGTCGCGATGTCCGCCAACGGCGTGTGGCTCGCGAGGACCGCGGTGGCGGCGTTCACTCCCGTCAAGAGGCTGCCGTCGCCCCGGAAGCTGGTGGCCTTCACGGCGCCGGCCACGTTCAAGGCCATGCCCTGCGGGTCGTTGATGCCGATGGCAACGCCGCCGGAGGCGCGGATCAGGAACTGGTTGGCGCCGGTGGAAGTGAAGCTCGCATTGGCCGAATCCGCCCAGACAAATGTGCCGTCGTGGAGGGCTTGGGCCAAGTGACCGGCCGCGAAGGCTCTGTTCGTGGCGACATTGTTGTCCCCGCCCGGAACCGTCGCACCGAAGCCGATCGCGCTGTTCCGAGTCCCGCCGCCGACGGTCGAGTGGACCCCGCTGGCGGTGTTGTCGTCGCCACCGCCGATCGTGGCGAAATTGGCCGATGCCTGGTTCACGCCATGATGGCCCGTTTGGTCGGCCCAACCGCCGCCGGCGACGGTTGCTCCCACCACACCACTGCCGACTGTATTTCCCCAATAACCGCCGAGTACGTTTACCGAACGGAAGTCGAACAGGTTATCGCCCGTCTTCGCGAACCGCAGTTCCAGCCCGCGCAGGCCGTTGGCCTCGAGCTCCAGGGGTTGCTCGTCGGTGGTTCCGAGAAAGTTCGCGGCGGTGGTGCCGGCGTTGCCGACGCGACTCCACGCATCGGCTGAGCCCGCGGGCCCCTGCGGTCCTAGCTGGCCCGGCTGCCCCTGCGGACCCTGCTGGCCTTGCTGCCCGGGCTGCCCCTGCGGACCGGCGTCGCCTTTCAGGCCTTGCGGCCCTTGGACTCCGGCTTGCCCTGGCTGCCCTTGCGCGCCTTGTGATCCTGTCGCGCCCTTGTCGGCCAAGAGATCCCAATTGGCACCGGCAACCGGCGTCACGCCGGTGCTCGCGGCCTTCGCGAACCAAGACGCGCCGCCATTGGATACCGTGTCGCCGATGGCGTACGCCGTGGCGGCGACCCACGCGCCACGCCAATTCACGCCCTTGGCTCCGGCGGCACCCGCGGGACCCACCGCGCCTTGGGGCCCTTGCTGGCCAACGGCGCCTTGGGGGCCTTGCTGCCCGGGTGCTCCCTGCGGACCGGCGTCGCCTTTGACGCCTTGCGGTCCCTGGGCTCCGGCTTGGCCCGCCTGACCTTGCGCGCCTTGAGATCCGGTCGCGCCTTTGTCAGCCAAGAGATCCCAATTGGCGCCGGCGACCGGCGTCACGCCGGTGCTCGCGGCCTTCGCGAACCAAGACGCGCCGCCATTCGAAACGCCGTCGCCGATGGCGTAAGCCGTGGCCCCGACCCATGAGCCACGCCAGTTCACGCCCTTGGCTCCTGCGGGACCCGCGGGCCCAACCGCACCGGCTGGTCCGGTGGAACCGGCCGCTCCGGCAACGCCCGTCGTGCCCGTATCACCCTTCACGCCCTGCGGGCCTTGAGCTCCAGGCGCGCCGCCAGGCCCGGTTGCACCGGCGGCACCCGTCGTACCCGTGTCACCTTTCACGCCTTGCGGTCCTTGCGCGCCGGCGGGTCCGGCAACACCGGTGACGCCGTCGGAACCTTTGTCGGCCAAGAGATCCCAATTGGCGCCGGCCACGGGTGCCACGCCCGTGCTCGACGCTTTGGCGAACCACGAAGCGCCGCCATCCGAAACGCCGTCGCCGATGGCATAGGCCGTGCCCACGCCCCATGCGCCACGCCAGTTCACACCCTTGGCTCCGGCAGGGCCCGCGGGTCCAACCGCACCGGCCGGCCCGGTGGAACCCGTCGCGCCGGCGGCACCCGTCGTGCCCTGGTCACCTTTCACGCCCGGCGGGCCTTGGGCTCCAGGCGCGCCCGCGGGTCCGGTCGCACCGGCGGGTCCGGTGGAACCGGTCGCACCGGCAACGCCCGTCGTGCCCGTGTCGCCCTTCGCGCCCTGGAGTCCTTGGGCTCCAGGCGCACCGCCAGGCCCCGCCGCTCCGGTTGCGCCCGCCGCACCGGTGTCGCCTTTCGGTCCCTGCGGCCCCGTTGCCCCCGCAGCTCCCGCCACGCCGGCCGCGCCCTGATCCGCCAAGAGATCCCAGTTGGCTCCGGCCACCGGCGTCACGCCGGTGCTCGTGGTCTTGGCGAACCACGAAGCGCCTCCACTCGAAACCGCGTCGCCGATGGCGTAAGCCGTGCCCACGCCCCACGCGCCGCGCCAGTTCACGCCCTTGGCTCCCGCAGGACCCGCGGATCCCACGGCTCCGGCCGGCCCCGTGGCCCCGGTCGCACCGGCGGCACCCGTTGTGCCGGAGTCGCCCTTCACCCCCGTCACACCCTGGGGTCCTTGGGCGCCCGCCGCACCGGTGGCGCCCGCGGCGCCTGCTGCACCGGTGTCGCCTTTGTCTCCCTTGTCGCCTTTAGGTCCCTGCGGTCCCGTCGCCCCAGCCCCGCCGTCGAGGACATGCAGCGCATACGGCACCGCGTTGAGCGCCTGCCGCGGCGTGAGTGCCGTGAATTCCGACGCACTGCCGGCGGACCGCACCGCGATCCCCAGCCAGCGCGCGTCGCCCGTGAACAGGCCCGCGCCGAAATCGATCGGCGTGTTGAACACGCCCTTGCTCACCGCCACGGGCGTGTTGGTGCGCGTCGGGCCGACCTGCGCGCCGTTGGTGACGGCGTCGTGCAGCGTGAAACGAAACTCGTAGCTGCCGCTGGCGGGATTGCCGCCGTCGTCCAGCCGACCGAGGTAGTTGAACGCCGTGCCCGCGGGCGCGGCGGAAAGGGGCGGGGGATTTGCCAGCAACAGGGCAAGGGCAAGGGAACCGAGCAGAAGGCGGGGCTTCATGCGCCCCATTACGGGACTAGTGGTGGAACCTTGGCAAAAAATATCTACGTCAATAATTCCCGGGTCACGCGTCCCGAAACACCCGCGGCCGGGGCAAGGGAAACCGGTCCGGGACAGCGCCAACCTACCGGGCCAGCAAGGATTCCCGGAAGATGGGTTCTGCAATCATGTCCGGATTATATAAGTACAAACCTCGCGGCGTACCCGAAGCGGCAGATGCATTTTTCTCAAGGGATCGAAGGTGGCAGATGGCCGAAGCATCGTTTGATTCGCGCGAAACGGAACGCGCGGCCAGTAATTTGCCCGCCCGGTGTCAGCCTCTCTGTCTTCTGTTACCTCCTGCAAACAATTCCGTGGCAGTCCCGTGAACGCCCGGGCGGCGAAGGCCTTCGTTCCCTTTGTTGCCTCTTGTTAAAGGTATTCCACGACCCCCGGCTCACTCCTTCTCGTTGGTGATCGTGCCGTAGAGCATCCCGCCCCCGCGCGCCCCCGACCACGCGCCGCTATAAGTCTTCTCGAAAAACATCACCCGCGCCGAATACGTGCCGCCGCCCGGGATCGACAGCTTGTCCACGATCAGGATCGCCGTGTCGCCCGCGAACTTCATCTCGACCGGGACGGGCAGGACGAACTCCTGGTCCTTGTATTTCATCTTGGCGTTGACGGTCCATTTCCCCGACTCGCCCTTGGTCACGCCGACGATCGTATATTTGTCACCGCTCTTTTCCTCGCCCAGCTCGCCGTCCTTCAACGGAGCCCAGCGGCCCGAAAGCGTCGCCTTCGTCATCAGGGCCTTGAAGCGCTCCTCGCGTTCGGCCGACGCCGACCTCGCCGGTTCGGTGGCATGGGCCGGGGCTTCCTTGGGTTTGTCGGAGGCGCCCTCGGTCTTGTTGTCCTGGGCCGAGGCACGGCCGCAGTTGACGGCGAGGAGAACGACGAGCGGGAGAAGCAGTGTTTTCATGGGAGGTCGATGCGGGAATCGATAACAGGAACCGCGGCGGTGTGAAATCTTGAACTCACCCGGGCGCGATGCTATCCCGGCGTCGAGTCGGGTCTCCTTGGGAAGGCGTTCGGGGCGGCATCGGATCGCGTGCCCGCTTCCAAGCGGGCGATGATTTCGGATCGGCCGCGAGACGATTCCCACGGGAACCTTTCCCGGAACCCATCGACGATGAGCGAATCGATATCCAAGAAAGTCGCGCGCCACGAAAACGCCCTGCGGGTTTTCCTCGAGCGGGTGCGGCGCGATCCGAATCTCCTCGCCGCCGTGCTGGTCGGGAGCCTCACGGAGGAGACCGTCTGGCAACGCGACTCGATCAGTCTTTGGCTGATCGAGTCTATGTGCTCGACGAGCACAGCATCGGCCTGCACGCGAAGGACAACGTGAAGATGATCCGCACGCTCGAGCGGTTGCGCGATCTGGGAAACACCGTGGTCGTGGTGGAACACGACGAGGAAACCATCCGCGCGGCCGATTGGTTGGTCGAGATAGGCCCGGGTCCGGGAATCCATGGCGGGCAGGTCGTGGCGCAGGGACCGCCGGCAGTGGCCCTGGCGGACAAGCGTTCGCTGACCGGCGCGTACCTTCGGGGCGACAAACGGATCACGCCCCCGGAGAAGCGCCGCGTTCCGGGCCCGCGTCGGCTCAAGATCCGTGGCGCGCGGCACAACAACCTGCAGAATCTCTCCGCTGCAATCCCGCTGGGATTGCTCGTCTCGGGAACGCCCGAAACAGTGGCCGCGTGCAAGGAACCGCACACGGGCCAGGCGCTCCGCGCGCATCTCGGTGGCAAATGACCCGATCGAGTGATTGCCCATGCAAGACGCGAAGAAAATCATCGCCCTACTGATCGCGGCCATCGTTGGGATCGCCGCGTTGGGTTTTGGAGCCGTCGCATGCCACCGGCTGTCCACCGCCCCTGGCTTCGTGAACCGGGCGGTCTCGGAGATTCATGCCGCCTACAATGCCGGCGAGTTGGTCGACAAAGCGGGTCTGGGGGAAGCCAGGTTTCCCAACCGGAAGGAAGAACGGCACTTCTTTGATACGATTGCAGAGGTTCAGCGGAAGATGGGGCGTTTCATCGATTCGAAGACATTGAGATATGGCGCCGTCGCCACCCCGAAAAGCGGCATGCTGGTGATCGACACGATACGATCCACCTATGAGAAGGGGTCGCTGATCGAGGTGTACACATTTCAGGTCGTCGGTGAAAAAGCCATCCTCGTGCGCTATGAGGTCAGGTAGTATTTCGCCCATCCTGTGATGGCGAAAACGCAAAGCCGGCGAGGCATCCTCGATTGAGTCCTCTGATGCAATGACTTCCCTCAATTTTTCGTGTTTTTCGTGGTTTTCGTGGTTCTAAATTCCAAGGCGACTATGGCGTGCCGCGGGTTGGGTGGAGTGACCACGAAATACACGAAACACACGAAAAGTTGAGGAGGGTTTCCTAGACTTTGTGAAGTGACTGACTTCTCGCTCGACCGACGGCACCATTCGCGGCACGCGGCGAATGAGCAATCGCGCGAAGTGCGGATCGTTTGGCGTCAGTGTGATATCCTCCCCGCTGACCAGCCAAGCCATCAAGGGGATGGATGGGGATGCGAATATAGAATCGTTTCCTCAACTTTTCGTGTGTTTCGTGTGTTTCGTGGTTCTAAATTCCAAGGCGACCATGGCGTGCCGCGGGTTGGGGGGAGTGACCACGAAATACACGAAACACACGAAAAGTTGAGGAGGGTTTCCTAGACTTTGTGGAGTGACTGACTTCTCGCTCGACTGACGGCACCATTCGCGGCACGCGGCGAATGCGCAGTCGCGCGAAGGGCGGATCGTTTGGCGTCAGCGTGATTCCCTTCCCGCTGACCAGCCAAGCCATCAAGAGGATGGATGGGGATGCGAATATAGAATCGCTTCCTCTGCTTTTCGTGTGGTTCGTGTGGTTCGTGGATATTCCACTCAACCCGCGGCTTGTGGACCGCCGGGGTCAGGCCTCGCTTTTGACACTCGCGCGGCGCCGATGGCTTAAGATACTCCGGGCAACTGCTCCGCCGATAGGTGCCATTGCACGCCCGCGACCCAAGTGGGCTTGGGCATCTTGATCAAGCGCCCGGCGGCGAAAGTCGTGATTGCCGTATTGGCGTCCTCTCTCAACCACCGTAGCCTCCCGCCATGCAGTCCGATCCGAGGCTTTCCAGATCACCCCACGCATGAGCGACCCTAACCTCTCCTCCTTCGTCGGGACCGTCGCGGATCCCCTGCGGGGTGACTACAAGCAGTCCGAGTACCGCAAAGTCATCCTCCCCCTCACTGCCATCGCGTCGCTCGCATTGCCACGGACCCGGGTGATTTTGGTACTGTCCGCGCTGCTCGGATTGATCGCCACCCCGGTTTCGCGTGCGGCGGATACCTCGCCCAAGGTCGGCGATAGGATCGACGCGGTCGACTACAACGGCAACTGGGTCACGGCGACGGTGCTTAAAATCGAAGGGAACAAACGGTTCGTCCAATACGAAGGCAAGAGCGATTACTGGAACGCCTGGGTCGAGCCGGACAAATATCGAATTCCCGGCAACACCGCTGCCGCGCCGCGGCAGCCCGCCGGGGAACGGGTCGAAGCGCTCGATTTCAATACCACCTGGAAACCGGCCACGGTTCTCAAGACCGACGGCGAGAGGCGCTTCGTGCATTTCGACGGCAAATCCGATTACTGGGACCAGTGGGAAACCCCCGATCGCGTTCGCCCGTTCGGCGCGGGCAACGCATTGGCCCTGGCGCACCTCGCTCCCGAACAGGCCGGCGACAAGGGATTGAACAAATGGATCATTGGCACCCAGGCTTCGGCGCAGGGGCAATATGATTGCACGTTCTACTGGTTTCGGCCGGACGGGCACGTGTTCGTCGGCGACATGCTGCCCAAACACTGGAGCGAATTCTCGTTCGCCGATCTACAGAAGGCAGACGCCGTACACTGCGGAACGTACGGCTTGGAGGGAGCCAAGATGAGGATTCAACTGAACAATGCCGCCTCGCAGGCGATCGCTTTCGGCAATCAGGTGATCGGGTCCAAGATCGCCCAGACGGCGTGGACCTTTGAACCTGGCCAGCGGTTGGAGGGGGGCTTTGGCTTTGGCGTCGTGAGCAATTTCGGCGGTGTTTCGGCGGTAGCCTCGGATAGCTGGTATTTCCATGCCGACGGCACGTTCAAGCGCGTCAAGGTTGCAGGGGTCGACACCAACGACAGCAAGGCGGCGAAAGATCCCCATCCCGCCAAGGCCACGGCCAATGAATCGCAGTTAACCGAGGGCCGGTACGATTTTGCCAAGGGAAACCTGCAACTCACCGACGCCACGGGCAGCGTCGGCAGCCTCGCCTGCATGGCGACGGGCAAACGGAACGACCCGATTCTGCTCGTGATCGGTGATGTCGCGTACAAGGCGAACAGCGGCAACAAGCCCTGGAAATAGCGGTTTGTGCGAGCCGGCAGATCGAGACATCGAAAGCGGTGAGCCGCCCACAGAGTGGGACACCGGGGTCAAGTGGACACCGGGGTCAGGCCTCGCTTTTGACACTCGCGCGATGCCGGCGGGCGGGTTTCCTGGGCGGCATCCGCGAGAGATTTTGGCTGGGCAGCATCCCGAGGCTTCGACCTTCACGTGATGCTGCTGCGTTGCTTTTGACAGGATTAGCGGGATTTACAGGATGGGGTTTCTGCTTTTGGAAATCCTGTTAATCCCGTGAATCTTGTCTAATACCGCGTCCATTGCGGGATCGTGGGCATCCTGTCCGGGGAATGGTATGAGGGTGCCTTCCAATACTTTTCGTGTGTTTCGTGTGTTTCGTGGTTATATCCAGGAAACATGCGGCTCGCCGTGGTGGCTGTGGAATATGGAACCACGAAAAGCTGAGGAAGGTGTCGTGGACTTTTCGGAGTTACTGACTTCTCGCTCGACCGACTGCACCGTTTTCGGCGCGTGGCGAATAAGCAATCGCGCGAAGGGCGGATCGTTTGGCGTCAGTGTGATACCCTCCCCGCTGACCAGCCAAGCAATCAAGAGGATGGATAAGGATGCGAATATAGAATCGCTTCCTCGGCTTTTCGTGCGGTTCGTGGCAATTCCACGAAATCCGCGGCTTGTCGTGGATGCCGAGGAATTGAGAACCACGAAACACACGAAACACACGAAAAGTCGAGGATCGATGCCAAGAACTTCGGCGGGGCCGCTGTTCCCACCGAGGATCGTCCGACGGTTCCGCCTACGGCGTCAGCCGGATATGCAGACGCGCGAACGGCGGATCGTTTGGCGTCAGCGTGATTCCCTCGACGCTGAAGCGGCCGTCGCGGCGGATGAAGCGCGGGATCGGACCGGGTTGCCATTGCTTGAGATCGCTGGAGACCTGCCACTCGGTCTCGATCCCGGCGCCTTCGAACAACGCGTCCAGGGCGTCGCGATCCAGGCTGGCCTCGATTTCATACCCACCCTCGACGGCCCGGACGCGCAGCTTGCCGCGGTCGGCGTCGGACTGCAGCGGGTTGCCGCCGAACGCCAGTTCGGCCAGGTTCCCCAACCCGTCGCCGTCCGGGTCCGCCGTGTCGGCCGCGGCCGCGCCGGTGAGCGTTGGATATCCCGCGAGCCATTGCGCGTAGGGCGTCGTCGGGGCGGTCATGCTTATGTTGAGCCGCGCGAAGCCGGCGGGCTCGTTGGTGTCCGCATGACTTATACGGATCATATATAATTGCCCGGCGGCGGCGGTGAACACCACCGCGGCGGCGTTGAAGCCGGGTTGCGTGCCCAGGCTCGCCGCCGTGAGGGCCGCGTGGGCCTCTGCGACGCGCGCGGTCTCGTCCGGCGGATCCGAGGCGAAGACGGCGAGAATGGTCGGGAACTCGCTTCCACGCGTGTCCATCCACGCGAAACCCGTCGCGGGTGCGGTCCATTTCCACCACAGGCTCGCGCGGGTTTTCTCGAAGTTGAAGCCGTTGCCCGGTTCGCCGGTTTCCACCGTGGCCCCGACGCTGTCGGCGCGGCTCGAGACAACGGGACCATTCAACGACGTCGCCCCCGCGAGGAGATCGTTCGGCGCGGCGGCACCGCGGTGCAGCACGAAGGAAGCGGTCCGCTCGTCGTAGGGCCGTGTGGCGACGGCGATATGATACTCCCGGCCGGCGAGTAGATAGACGGGCAGGGACCGCTGGCCGGGTTGCAGGAACGCCTCGACCTGCCACGCCGCCTGCGATCGTCCGCTATAAATCTGCAAGGCCAAGGCGACCTCGGACTCGAGCCGGAATTCCACCACGCCGGTCTCGGTCGGGGTCCATCGGTACCAAACCGATCTGCCCGGCGGCAATTGGGTGGCGACGCGCGTCCCGCCCGACGACGAATGGTCGGGCTCACCGGGTTCGCACGAGGCGAAGGTGACGTCGTTGGTCACGCTGGTCCACGAAGGTCCCAGCACTTCGGCCGCGGTCCAGGAATCGTTGGCCGGCGGCGTTCCCGGTGCCGGGGAAACCAAGGCAAGGATGGCGGGTCGCGCGCGGCGGAGCTCGGAACGCGTGACAAACACCCACCGTTGTCCCGGCGTGCTGCGGACGCGGATCACCGGTGGCCCCCCGTTCGAATGGCTGGTGCCGGCCGTCATCTTCAGGTTGCCGTCGGCGTAGGCGAAGAGGGCATCGTCGTCGGCCAAATCGCCCGTCAACCGCACTTCGGCAACGCCGGCCGCGGTCGCCGTCCAATTCCAGAACAACTGGTCCCCGCTCTCGGCGCCCAGGGTGAACGCGTAGGTCCACGCCGCGCCGGCCATCTCCTTGGCCCGGTATTGTTGGTCGTTCGACGGCGGCACGAGGCGCACGACCTCGGCCAACCGCACGGCGAGCGTCTGCGGTTTTCGCGTGATGGCCTTGAGGTAATACAGGTTCCCCGCGACGGCATCGAAGGTGCCGATGACTTCCCCCGTCTGCGGGACCAAGTGCCCCGCGACGGCTCCCGCGATGGTGCCATAGAACGCGTCCGGGGAACCGACCGACAGGTCCACGTCGTCACCCGGAGCGGCGAGCACCCTCCATTCCATGCGCGCGTTCACCTCCGGGATCCAGGTCCACCAAAGCTGGCGAAGCGCGGTCGGCGCCTGCGCCGGATCCTCGTTCGTCGCGCCAAGCGTGTCGATTTCGAGCAACCCGTCGGCCGGCGAGATCGGGATGGCTCCGGCCAAGGTGCCGTTGATCGGTGCAATGCCGATCTTGATCCAACCCGGGTCCGGGGAAGCGGATGGGGTGTCCAAGGCGATATAATAAGTCTGGCCGGCCAACACATCGACGCCCAGTCGCGAGAAATGTCCGTCGTATGAAACGGCGGAGAGCGGTATAAGGTTGGCGAGGCTGGTTCCCTTATAGATGGCGATGCGGGCCCCGAAGCCCTCCTTCTCGGTTTCCTGCCAGACCAAAGCGCGCCGCGTCGTCCGCGGGGTCCAGGCCCACCAGAGGGAGCGGACCGCCGCCCGTCCGCCGTGCGCGGGTTCGCCGGGTTCCGCCGTGGCACCGATCGGGCGCACCAGTTCCTCTTCCTGGTCTTCCTTCCAGCGGGTGGCGGACGCGAAATTGTCGTTGGCCGGCACGGCCGAGCTCGCGACGATGTTGAGCGCGACGTCCCCGCGGGAACGGTCGCCCGTGTCCGCCGCTATTAGATATCGCGTCCCGGCCGTGGCCGGGAACGAGACCGCGCTGGAACCGGACGGGAAAGGCACCGTCGCGCTCGCCACGGGCACCAGCGCGTTCAGGGCGTTGCCGGTATACACGGCGAACCGGGCCTGCGCGGTGCTCCCGATGGTGTCCATGCCGACGGGCCCGGTGCTGGGCGCGGTCCATTCCCACCAGATCGAGTGGCGCGCCGCGGCGCCCGCGTGCGCGGGTTCGCCCGCCTCGCTCGTGGCGCCCTCGTTGTTCGCCACCGTATGAACCACCGCGCCGGCAACCACGGCGCGCGCGGCGAACGCGTCGTTGGACGACGGGGGCGGCATGCTCACCGAGACCAGGAAATCACCGTCGTCCCCGGGATTGCCGTCCACGCGGATCTCATACTTCGTTCCCTTGTTCACGGGATAGGCCACGAGGAACGTCGCGCCGTTCTGCGAAGGCTGCCCGGAACCGCCGGTCACGTTCGGAGTAAGCGCTGCAAGGCTGCCTCCCAGGTATAATCCAAAGGCCGGATCGAAGCTCGCCGCGGTCACCCGGAAGAACGCCGTCCCGCCGGCGGGCGCCGTCCATTCGAACCACACGGAGTGGCCGCCCTGGGCTCCCGGAATCGTTGGCTCGCCGGCCTCCGTCGTGGCGCCCGAGACCGTTCCCGCCGCGACGGATCCGTTCGTCGCGAGCGCGAGGCGGTCCGCGAAGTTGTCGTTCGAAGGACGGCTTGCCGGGGCCAACGCCAGATTCACGACGCCTTCCTGACGGCCCTGGGCGTCGACCTGGAAGTAATAGGTCGTGCCGGCAACCGCCGTGAAATTAACCGCGCCCGTGGCGTTCCAGCCGTTGTCCTGGTCAAACGCCACGGACAAAAGTGTCCCCAAGGTCGCGCCGGTATAGACGGCAAGGACGGTGCTGATCGCGCTCCCGGCGGTCGTCGCGCGAACGAGGCCCGACGACGGCGCGGTCCAACGCCACCACACCGAAAAGCCGGCTCCGCCCCCGCTCAGGACGGGCGAGGGCTCGTCCGGCTCGGCGGTGCCGTCGGTGGTCACGCCGGTCGTCGACCACGACGCGCCGCTCATCGTGACTGCCTGCGCGAAGTCGTCGTTGGCAGGCCGAGAGGGCTGGCGGATGTCCACGCGGGCAAGTCCCGGCTCGAGGCTCTCGCCTTGCAGCTTGATCGTGTAGTCGGTCCCCGCGACGGCATCCAGCTCCACGCGGCCATAGGTGGCCGGCGAATAGCCAAGGATTTCCTCGCCCGTCTCGACCAGGGTCGCGAGCGCCGTGCCCGTGAAGACAACGATCCGCGTGAAACCCGCGCTGCCCCGGCTGGATATTATATAGCGACCGGTCGACGGCGCGACCCAGTGGTACCAGACGCTCTTCGGCCCGACGCTGTCCGTGCCCGGCTCGTCTTGCTCCCAGCTCGAGAACTCCATGTCGACGGTGTCGGACGTCGCCGCGCCGGACAGGAGTTTGCGATTGGCAAAATCGTCGTTCGCCGGTGCCAGACCCATTCGGAGCGAAAAGCGGATCCGTTCGCTCGATCCCGTTCCTCGCAGGCAGATCGTTTGGCCGGCCGTGACGGAGAACCAATCGGTGACGCCGAACAGCGATCCACGCGTCACGGGATTCGGCGCGCGGGGCGGGGGAACCAAATTGGCCAGCGTGGTTCCTACATAGGCATCCATCGTCCCCTCGTACTCGATCACCGCAAGCAACCCGGCCGTCGGCGCGGTCCATTTCCACCAGATCGACGGACCCTCGTCGACGCGCGCCTTGGGCTCGCCCGGCTCGCGATAGGCCGACGTGGTCCATCCGTCGGCGATGGGCTCGTTGCCCGTTAGGACGGTGGCGTTGGCGAAATCGTCGTTGGCCGGCGGCTGCACCGGGCGGAGCAGGAGCCGCACGTTGCCGAATTGATAATCGGCCCCGGCGAGCGCCGCGCCCTGCACCTGGAAATGATATTTCTGGCCGGCCTTGGCCGCGAAGTTGACGTGGCCACCGCCGACATAAGGGTTGCCCCCAAACGAGGAATCGCTGTCGCCGAAGTCGAGCAGGGTCAGAGTGTCCACGCTCTGCCCGGTATAGACCGACGTGATGTTGTCGAAGTCGCCTTCCTGCGCGTCGAGTTGCCAGACGCCGTCGGACGGCGCGGTCCACGTCACCCACACCGTGTTGCCGAGGGCGTCGGGTTGGTCGACGGGTTCGCCCGTCTCGCGGATCGCGCCGGCGTTGTTGACGATGAGGTCCGCGGTGGGGCCCGATATCAATACCGCGTTCGCGAACTTGTCGTTCGGGGGAACCGCATCGACGAAGGCGTAGACCAGGCTGAGTTGGATGCGCGACGGGAGGAACGGGTCGGTGATGAAAGTCGGCGAGGCGTACGACGCCCCCATTACCTGGATCGAATAGCTTTCGCCGGCGGTGACCTCGATGTTGGCCTCGGCATTGTTCGCGCGGTCGGCATGGCTGCTTCCGAAAGTGATCAGACGCGTGGTGTCCAGCGTGGCCCCGCGGTAAATGGCCAGCATCGTCTCTCCCTCGCTGCCCCAGGTACGGACGCGGATATAACCCGAGGTCGGTGCCTGCCAGCGCCACCATGCGGTGGGACCGTTGGGATATCCGGTCAGGATCGGCTCGTTGGACTCGCTCGTCGCGCCGAAGAGCGTGCCGAACGTCAGCCAATGGTTGCCGGTCATCACCGTGGCCGCGGCGAAGTTGTCGTTCGGCGGCGCCGCGGCGGACACCACGGCGGCGAGGAACAGCCACGCGACCGCCAGGGCATTGGACAGAGGTTTCAATGCAGGAGGCGGGAAGGGGCGTTTTCGGACGGGGTGACGACGACGCGGAAAAAGACGGGGGCCGCGGGCCCGGGTACGGCGCCGTCGCTGCGGAATCGAGCCGTGCGTCGTTGGCCGTCGGCTTGGATGTCCATGAACCAGGATTGGCCCCCGACCGTCTCGCCGCTTTCCCGCCAGAGCGCGAGATTGTCGGACCATTGCACGCGCGCGACCATGCCGCGGGGAAGTCCCGTGTTCTCGTTCCAGGCCACGCCGGGATCTCCAGTCGGCGACAAAGGTTCGAGCGCGCCCAATCGTCCGTCCGCCGTGGGCGCGAAATAATCCGCCAGCAATTCATCCGCGCCTTCCGGAAGCGATGGCGACGGATTCGGCGGTGGCGCGGGCAAGGCCCCGGGTTTGATCGCGACCAAACTGCGCTTGCCGTAATCGTCGTCCCAACCATTGAAGCTGCCGCCGACGAAAAGCTCCCCGGAGGTTTGGGGCTCGATGGTGAACACAGCGCCGTCCTCGCCGGTGGACCGGAAGTCGGGATCCAGATCCAGCGTGGGCAACGTGAAGCGCGCGAGCTTCGGCCAGAAATAATCGGCAATCCCGAAGAAGGCGCCGCCCACATAGAGGAACCCGCCGTCCACGCGCAGCGCGTTCACCTCCGCGTCGGGAGCTGGATTCCACAGGGTCGGTGTCCCCGCGCCACCGAGCGGCAACTCGGCGAGATTCTGCCGGCGCGCGCGGGCCATGCGGCTGAAACGACCGCCGGCATAGAGATGGTTGCCGTCGAGCGCGAGCGCGAATACGGCTTGGTTCGGGCGCGGTTGCCAGCCGAGGTCCGGGGCGAGGTTGTTCAGGCGGGCAAGGTACGGAACCAGCGACGCGCTCTGGCCCGTGACAAAAGCGGTGAACTCGCCGCCGAGATAGGTTTCGGTCCCGTTCTTGAGGATCGCATGGACCGGTCCGTTCGGATTGGGCGCGAAGATTTGGTCGACGTTGCCGTCGGGCCGCACGCGCGCGACGTAGTTGGCCTGTTGCATTCCCAGCGTCTGGAAATCCCCGCCCAGAAGCCACGTGCCAGGCTCGCGCACGATCACGCGGACGACGTCGGACGGTTGCGGACGGAACGAAGGCACCACCTGGCCCGACGTCAATTTCAGGAGCAGACAATTATATAGGAGATCCTCGCCGATCCCCTTGACCTCGAATTGTCCGCCGACCATCACGTTGCCGCCCTCGCTCGCGTCGGCGAGCACGTCCATCGTGTTCACCTGGGTATAATACCCGCCCAATCCGGCGCTCCACGTGGCCTCGACTTTCCCGTCCGATCGCAGCCGGAAAAGCCCGTGGCGCCCCACGCCGTTCACGGTGTCGAAATCACCGCCCACCAGCCAGCCGCCGGTGTTCGCATCGGCTTTTATAACTTTCACCGCGCCGAGGTTCTCGATCGTCGCCGGATACGCGGGCGCCTTCGTGCCCTGCGCTTTGACGAAATGAGCGAAGGCAGAACCGCCCGGCACGCCGGAGTCGAATCGTCCGCCGCCCCAGCATCCGTTGGCACCATCCGAAACCAGGGCCAGCAGCGCGCCGTCCAGCGGCGGCTTCCAGGTCGGGTCGGCGGTACCGCCGGCCTTGTCGACGCGCGCCAGGTATTTCTGCGGCAACCCGGAGATCGTGGTGAAGTTGCCGGCGACATAGACGCTGTCGCCCGAAAGGCAGAGACGCACGGCGAGACTGTCCGGGTAGGGAACCCAGGTGGCATCGGCGCCGGTCGAACCCAACGGGATTCGGCCGACCGATGGGATCAAGGCGAACCCGATCTTGCTGAACGAGCCCGCGCAATACAGGTGCGTGGCGTCGCCCGCGAGATCATAGACATCGGAATTGGGAGTCGGGTTCCAGTTGGGATCGACCTCGCCCGTGCCGGGAATCATCCGCGCGAGGAACTGGAGGTTGTATCCGCCGATCGTCTTGAAACGTCCGCCCGCATAGAGCCAACCCTGATGCAGGATGAGGCTGTCCACCTGGTCGTTCGCGTCGCATCGCCATTGCTCCACGGGCAAGCCGGCGCCGAGCGTCGAAACCAGCGCGAGTCGGGCGCGGGGAAGTCCGGCGATGCGCGAGAAGGAACCGGAGAGCACCACCCCGCCGGTGACGGGCACGATGTCGAGCAGGTCCCCGTTGGGCGCGGGACGCCACGTCGGGTCGACCGCTCCCGTCGTCGCGTTCACCCGCGCGGCGAACGGGCAACTGGCGCCGTTCACGATCTGGAAATCGCCGCCGAGATAGAGCCAGTTGCCGTCGAGCGCCATCGCCATGACCGGCCCGTTCACGGTGACGGGGAACGCCACCCGCGTCCCGTCGGCACGCACGCGGTAGAGTTGGCCGTCGCGCGCCCCGTTGTAATACGCGGTATAACCCCCGAGCACGAACGAGCCGTCCGCCATGGGTTGGATGCGACGGATGTCGCCGCGGACGCGTACCTCGGCGAGCCCGCGCGAGGTCTGCGCCGCGGCACGCGGGAGGCACGCGAAGGAAAGGAGGCAGAGGGCGAACCGTATCCACCCTTTTGCCCTGGGATTATAGTCCATGTCGATCGATGCCGGGACCCGGCGTTGCTGGAAAAAGTCTATGGAAGGCAGCGTTCGGTATCAAGGTTCACGCGACGCGCATCGGCGACGTTCGCCGCAACAAGCGGGCCATTGTCGGAAGGGCGAGAATGTCCGTCGACGCGCGTCGGATCATGGATGCCGAAGGCGAAACCACGATTGGCCGCCGGTCGTGGACACGGTCGCTGTGCGCTGGTTGCCGGCCGTCGTCACGGCCTCGGCCACGGTCGACCATTGTGCCTGCGTCCCGATTTGCGCCGAGCGTTCCAACACCAGGTCGTTCCCGGGAGCCGGCCACGTGAAGACGATCGATCCGCCGCCGGCCGACGCCTTGGCGGAGAGCGCGGGGACGCCCGGATCGACGATCACGACATTGGGTCTCCAGGTCGGCCACGTGGCGCGCGCACCTCTTAGATAGGCGAACCCTTGGCCGTTCGCGCCGATCGACGCCAAGCCGACCGTGTTGACGTCGAAAAGGCCGAGCGGGAAACCGTCGCGCGTGGCCTGGTTCGCGAGATCGAAGACGAGCTTCTGCCCGTCGGGCGACCAGGTGATGCGCGTCAAATAGGAGCCTTTCTGGAAGGGGACCACCTCGTGATCGTTGGAGCCATCGACGTTCACCATGCGGATGGAAGGGATGAGCGCCTGCTTCGCACCGCCATTGAGGATCTGGGTCAGGCCCCGAATATAGGCGACCTGTTGGCCGTTGGGCGAAAACGCGGGCCCATAGTCGCTGGTATAAGTCAAAGTCACCGGGTCGAACGCCTGCCCGACGTTACCGCCGGGGAAAGTCAGTTGACGGCGTCGGCCTTGGTCCGCCGCGCCGGCCGTCGGTTCGATAAGATGGATCGCGGTCAACGGGAAGACCGCGCCGCCCGGACCCGAGAAAGCCGTCGGGGTATTGTACGGGTAGGCGATGACATCCTGCGTCGGCGACCAATCCACGCCCTCGCCCGGATTGCCGCTGTCGTCGTCGCACAGGCCGCTGGCGACATAGAACGGTGCCGTCACGCCCGTGGCGTCGAAGACCGCGAGGCTCACGCAACGGGAGATCTTCGAGGAGACTTGGTACGGCCCGTACGGATTGCCGAACTCGTTGGTGAACGTCGTGGTCGAGCGCGCGCCCGAGTACGCCACCATTCCGGCCGCGACCTTTTTCCCATCCGGCGAGAACGCGAGGTACGACGGGTAAAACGTCAGGAACCCGCTGGCGCTCGCGAAGTCCTCGAAGGCCGCGATCTTGGTGATGGCGCCGGTGCCGGGACGCCATACCCAGGCGTCGGTACTGACCTTGTTGGGACGCGCCGGATCGCCCGCTGCGACGGCGATCGCCTGTCCGTCGCGG
>JANYDN010000159.1 GCA_025363585.1 Verrucomicrobiota bacterium
TTGGGAACCGTCAGGGTGCGGGTGGCCGCGTCATACGTTCCCGCCACGGCCTTGTACGGGCCCTCGAACGGACTGCCCGTCAGCGGCACGATGGTGATCGACGGATCGTTCGGCGAACCCTTCAGCGGCGAGTTAAGGTACGGGAATTTGTCCTGGAAAAACCGCGCGTCGACCAACGCCCCGTCGGTGAAAGGCGCGTCGCCGGCCGGCGCCACGTCGGGCGTCAGGAGTTTGCCCATCGCGACCCGCAGTTCGATGTCTACCACGTCGTCTCCCGGGCGTCGCCCGTTCGGGAAGCCCGCCAGGTCGGCCTTCGCCGCGTCCAGCACGCCCTTCGTGATCCCGGCGATCACGCCGAGATTGTTCTGCGTTGCCCGCGGCGTCGGGGGCACGTCGAGGTTGAGCCGTTGCATTTCGCCGGCGCCCCCATCCTTGTTGAGCCCGTCGATTCCCGTGACGAACGCGGCGACGAGGTCGGTCCGCGGGAATTTCGTCGGGGCGATCGCCCCGGCGCCGCCGTAAAGCAACTCGAGGATCGCCGGCAGGGTCGGGTGCGTGACGTAGTCCGCGAAATTCCCGAGATCGTCCTTGGGCTCGCTCGCGTTGAACTTGTCCTTGTCCGAAAGGCCGATGACCACCTCGTTCACCAGCGGGATCCCGAGGCGCGACACCTGGTTGGTCTTGCCCGCGGCGATCGTGCTGGCCGTGGTCCAGGACCCGATCACCGGTTGGCTCGGGCCGCCGCGGAGGAATTCCTTCGGGATCTCGAGGATCAGCGAGGTGACGTTCTTGTCCGACAGCGAGTCCTTGTTCGCATCGACCGGCCCGAGCGGACTGGTCGAGATGTTCACGAGATCGAAGGTCTCGCCGAGATTCACGACGAACGGATCCTTCCGTTGCCCCACGAACAGTTTGCCGGTCTTCGACGTGCCCGGCAGCGCGATGTCGTACACGTACTGCGAGGCATACGCGTCGTAGTTCGGGAACGTCTTTTCGCCCACGTAATCCTGCGGCTTCGTGAACACCGTCGTGCCGTCCTTCGAATTCGCGATGGGCGTGACCGTTCCGGTGCGACGTCCGCCGCGGATCAGCGAGAGCGTGTAGGTTTGGTCGACGTTGAGCTTGGAATTGTCGCCGGCAACGATCTGCCCGACCGCCAGCAACGGCACCGCGTTCGTCCGGCGGTTCGCGGGATCGCCGCCGGGACCGATCGGCAGCGCGATGCCACGCGACACGTTGGAAAACTTGAACTGGAAGGTGATGTCCTCGACGGCGTCGCCGGTGTTGTCGACGTGGATCTCGTAGATCCCGTTGGACTCGAGCTGGAAGTAGTTCGGCCCGCCGTACGAATCCTGCAACGGGATGTAGTTGGCGACGAACGTCACGTAGTCCGCGCGTCCGGGCTCGTAGCTGACGAACGAATAGAAGTCGGCGCAATCAAGCTTCGGGGTGGCGGTGATCAGCGGCGCCTCGCGGTGGCTCGAGGCCGATGCCGGAAGCGAAAGGATTGCGGATGCAACGACGAGAATGGCTGCATGTGGAGATTTGCGTTCTTTCATTTGGAATGGGCGGGCACGCGTGG
This sequence comes from Verrucomicrobiota bacterium, assembly GCA_025363585.1. Taxonomy (GTDB): domain Bacteria; phylum Verrucomicrobiota; class Verrucomicrobiia; order Limisphaerales; family UBA9464; genus UBA6176. The sequence goes on from JANYDN010000159.1 coordinate 1,583, forward strand.
GCGTTCGTCCTGTCTACGACGGGGTCCGCCCGCCGGATGCATGGCTTCTGGGAAATGTTCGCGGCTTGCCGCCACGGGTCTTCCCGCTAGCCTCGCGCATCCCCATGAATCGTCGCGAATTCGCCGCCGCCGTCGCCGCCGCGTCCCTCTTCCCCGCGCTGGCCCACGCCGCCGGAAAACCCAAGGCCACCATCGCGGTCTCGGTCCTGACTTTGGCCAACCCGTTTTTCAAGGACCTCGCGGACGCCATCGCCGCCGAGGCCAAGGCCCGCGGAATGGACACGCTCGTCACCAGCGGCGAGTTCGACGTCGCGCGACAACTCAACCAGGTCGCCGATTTCATCGTCCGCAAGGTCGACGCCATCGTGCTGTGCCCCTGCGATTCCAAGGCCATCGGCACCGCGATCGCGCAGGCCAACCGCGCCGGCATCCCGGTTTTCACGGCCGACATCGCCTCGCTCGCGGCCGGCGCCAAGGTCGTCGGCCACGTCGCGACCGACAACCTCGGCGGTGGTCGCCTCGCCGCGGTCGCGATGATCGAGGCGCTCGGCGGCAAGGGCCGCGTCGCGATCCTCGACCACCCCGAGGTCGAGTCCGTGATTCTCCGCACGAAGGGCTTCAACGAGGAGCTCGAGCGACAACGGAAGGAAAAGGGCGTGACGATCGAGGTCGTCGCCACGCTTCCGGGCGGCGCCGCGAAGGACCGCTCGCTGAAGGCCACCGAGGACTTGCTGCAGTCGCATCCGGACCTCGACGGGATCTTCGCGATCAACGACCCCAGCGCGCTGGGCGCCGTGGCAGCCCTCGAGAAAGCGGGAAAGCTTTCGCGGGTGAAGGTGGTGGGATTCGACGGCATGCCCGAGGGCAAGGCCGCGATCAAGGCCGGCCGCATCTATGCCGATCCCGTCCAGTTCCCGGACCGCATCGGGAAAGCCGCCGTCGCCAACATCGCGAAATACCTCGCCGGGGACGACGTGCCAAAAGAGACGCTCATCCCGACCGAACTCTACCGGAAGTCCGACGCCGCGAAGGATCCTTCCTTGAAGTAGAGCGGGCGTCCTCGCCTGCCGTAGAGCGGGCGTCCTCGCCTGCGCCAAGCTTCGGCGGAGCAAGCCCGCCCGTGCCCCGCAAGTCGCGGCATGCCGCACCGGAACGGTGCTGTCGCGCAGCCGTAGCGCGGGCGTCCTCGCCTGCGGTAGAGCGGGCGTCCTCGCCTGCGCAAACACGGGCGTCCTCGCCCGTGCCCCGCCCGTGCCCCGCAAGTCGCGGCATGCCGCACCGGAACGGTGCTGTCGCGCAGCCGTAGAGCGGGCGTCCTCGCCTGCGCAAACAAGGGCGTCCTCGCCTTCGCCAAGCTTCGGCGGAGCAAGCCCGCCCG
>JANYDN010000206.1 GCA_025363585.1 Verrucomicrobiota bacterium
CACCAACAGCCGTTGTTTCGCGCCGCGCGGATAGCGCCGGTCGTCGGGGAACACCGTTAGCTTTGTGAGCGTCGATTCGTTGGTCGACGCGAACGGCATCCCCAGCCGGATCCAGCGCGACACCAATTGGTGCGTCTCGGAGCCTTCCTCGAAACGTTTCCCGCCTTCGTGCGGCACGCGCATCAGCGGCTTCATCAGGATCAGGCTGGCTTCGGGCGTGCCCGGGAACACGCGTCGGCCACGCGCGCCTTTCACGATCGCCGACCAGTCGTGCTTCGGATCGTACGAGAAGATCGACTGCTTGAATCCGTTTTGTCCCTCGGGCTTCGCATGGCACGCGCCCGCCGAGCAGCCCGCGCGGTTCAACGCGGGCAATACGTCCTTCACGAAACTCACCGCGTCGTCGCTGCCCGCGATGCCTTCGACCCGGACCGGGATGTCGACCCGGCGGCCGCCGACGGCCGCGGTCAACTTGCCGGAGCCTTCCGCGATGGCCGCGATGCGACCGTCAGGCTCACGACGGAATGGGGCTTTTGCCGAAACCGTCCACGCCGCGGTGTCGGTGACGTCGATGTCGAACCCGTCCGCAAGCCGCGCGGTGACGCGCACTCCGCGGCGTCGGGCGGACGTATCCAATATAACTATCGAAGGCTCGGCCTGGAGGGACACGAGGCGCGAGCCGCGGGGCAATGGCTCGGGCGCGACGCGGCGACGGGATGCTTTGTCGTACGCGCGCGGCGTGGCCGGCGCACCCGCGATTGCGGGCAGGCGCACGGGTTCGGGCGAGACGGTCGGCACCGGTCCCGGCTGGAAATCGAAGAGTCGTTTGCCGTCGGGATTCCAGACGCCGACCACGCCGTCGTGGGAACCCGCCGCGATGGTCTTGCCGTCGGCGGACACGTCGAGCGCGAGCACGGAATCGGCGAGGTGGGCGACCGTGTGTTCGTCGGCCGTCGCGGAGCTTTGCTCTCCGGTATGCGATCGGAGGTTCGAGTAGCGGACGATATTGCCTTGGTCGGTGGCGGCGAAGACGGCCGACGCGTCGCCGGGCCAGCGCGCGGCGGTGACCGCGCCGGCGTGTTGCCCGAGCTTCACGGTGTTCTCTCGCGAGGCGATGTCCCAGACCTTGAGTTCGCGATCGGCGGAGGCGCTGACGACCTCGGTGGCATTGGTGTTGAACGCGACGGCGAGCACCTGGGCGGAGTGGCCCTCGAGCGCGGCGATCTCGGCGTGGGTGCCCGTGTTCCAGATCCGCACCAAGCGATCGGCGCCGGCGGTCGCGATGCGTTGGCCGTCGCGGCTGAAGGCGATTCCGAGGACCGCGTCCGAATGGGCTTTCCACGAATTCGCGTCGACGGCGTTGGAGTTGGCGTTGGTATTCGTGACAGTCAACGGGAGCAGCAACACGCGGCCGGCGCGGCCCGGTGTGCCGACACCGGCGGCGAGGACGGAACCGTCGGGCGAGAAGGCGAGGGCGTTGACGCGGCCATCGATTCCGTTGGTCCAATCGCGCGAGACCCCGAGGTCCGCTGCATCGCGAAGGATGATCCGCGCGTGGCTGGCCGCGGCGAAACGCGTGCCGTCGGGCGACCACGCGATCGCCTGGATGGCGTCGCGCGCGCCGTGGAGTTCGATGGGCGCGACCGGATTCGTGGGCGAGAGATCGGCGATCCAGAGCGACGCGCCGCGGCCGAACGCGAGGCGTTTGGCGTCGGGTGAAAGCGCGACCGCGAAGGCCGGTCGATACGAGGGCGGCAAGGGGCCGAGGACGATCCGGGGCCCGGGTTCCTCGGCGAGCCCGAGCGGATCCCACGCGGCGCCGGCCTTGATCCAATCGCGAAGAAGACGGACGCGCGGTGGGTCGAGTTGCCGTTTTGGCGGCATGTGCGGATCGGCGCCCGCCGCAAGCACGGCGATCAGACGGCTCGACTCGGGATGGCCCGCGACGATGGCGGGACCCTCCTCGCCGCCGCGGAGAATGGATTCGCGGGAGGCGAGGACGAGGCCCCCTTTCTTCTTCTCGGGATTGTGGCAGGAGAGGCACTCGTCGCGGAGGATGTTGAGCGCGGCGCGTGGGACGGACGAAGGCGATGGTGACGATGCCGGCGCGGGTGTGGGCGTGGGCGAAGGCACCGCGGCGCGCGCGGCCAGTGCGGTCGCGGCAAGAAGCCCTGCCAGTCGGCAAACGCGCGCGAATCGGGATCGGTGAAAAGCCCGGACCATGGGAGAGGCCGAAGCATGTCCCGCGGCGGCATCGATGGGGAGAGCCATTTCGGGGTAGCGGTGGCGGTGGCATGGGACGCTTGGATGTAGCGCGGGTGTCCCCCGCCTGCGCTGGGCATGGGCTTGCGATGTAGGGCGGCCGTCCCCGGCTGCACAGTCCGAGCCGTCCCCGGCTCGGTGGGAGCGGGCCGCGGCTTAGGTTACGCGGGCGGGGACGCCCGCG
>JANYDN010000256.1 GCA_025363585.1 Verrucomicrobiota bacterium
GCCGACGCCGACCCTGGTGGAACTTTACAACCGATACAATTCGCAGGCGTGGGACGACATCCGTGATTTCCTCGCGGTGCACTACCGGTTCAACACGCGGCTCGACACGCCGTTCTGGCGCGCCTGCCGGAACGACACGCGTCTCCATGGCGCCGAATTCCTCGTGAAGTTCTATCAGGAAAACGGGCCCAGCGTCGTGGCGGGCGAGCAGTTGCTGCACGCTTCGAATTCGTTCGGGATGGACGGCTACCTCGCGTTGTTGGTCGGGCAGGACGTCCCGCACGCGAAACCGTACGCCGCGCCGCCGGCCGAGGAAAAGGCGTGGCGCGACCGTTGCATGGTGTGGGCCGCCGAGGCGAAGCGCGGGCTCGGCGTGAAGCAGTGCCTCGACGCCATCCGCGGCCGGGGCGTCGCGTGGTGAAACTTGGGCTCCAGCGCGTGGCGGTCGCCTTCGGCATTGCCGTCGCGACGATCCTTGCGGCGGGTTGCGACCGTCGTTCGCCGACGGACGCCGCGAAACCCGCGGCCGCGTCGGTGCCGGCCGGACCGGAATGGTTTCGCGACGTCACCGCGGCCATGGGCGTTTCCTTCGTTCATGCCGCGGGCACGAATTACTCGATGCCGGACCAGGTGGGTTCCGGCATGGCGATCCTCGACTACGACCGCGATGGCCGGCCCGATCTTTATTTCGTGCAGGGGAACGGCGCGAGGAACCGCCTTTACCACCAGGAACCCGACGGGACTTTCCGCGACGTGTCGGCGGGATCGGGGGCGGACGTCGCGGGGCGCGGGATGGGGGCGATCGCGGGCGACGCGAACAACGACGGGCTGCCGGATCTGGTGGTGACGGAGTACGGCGCGGTGCGGCTATTGTTGAACCTGGGGAACGGGAAATTCCGCGACGCGACCGTGGAAGCGGGCCTGGACAACCCGCGTTGGGCGGCGCCGGCGAGCTTTCTGGATTTCGACCGCGACGGCCGGCTCGATCTCGTGGTGGGAAACTACGTCGACTACGACCCGACGCAGGCGTGCGACGACGTGCAGGGGCGACGGGATTTCTGCGCGCCCCAGGCGTTCGCCGGCACGTCGACGCGGCTGTGGCGGAACGTCACGGCGTCGCCGGGCGGCGCGCCGCGGTTCGAGGACCGAACGGCCGCGTCGGGAGTGTCGCGCGTGCCGGGCGTGGCGCTGGGATTGGTCTGCGCGGATTTCGACGGCGACGGTTGGCCGGACATTTTCTGCGCGGACGACGGGCGTCCGAACCGGCTTTTCATGAACCGTGGCGACGGGACTTTCCGCGAGGAAGGGGCGTCGCGCGGCGTGGCGTTCAACGCGATGGGCCGGACCGCGGCGAACATGGGGACGGCGTTCGCGGACTGCGACGGGGATGGCATGGGCGATCTCTTCGTCACGCATCTCGCGGAGGAATTCCACTCGTTCTTCCGTCAGGATCGACGCGGGTTGTTCCTGGATACCGTGGCGCAGTCGGGACTCCAGCGCGCGGAGTGGCGCGGCACCGGCTTCGGGACGGTGTTGGTGGATTTCGACGGCGATGGCGCGCCCGATCTCGCGCAGGCGAACGGACTCGTGCGGCGCGCGATGCCGGGACAAACGCCGGTGTTGGCGGGCGTGGAACCCTGGTGGGCGCGATACGCGCAGCGCGCGCAGGTGTTCGCCAATGACGGGAAGGGAAACTTCCGCGACCTGTCGGCGGCCAATCCGTCGCTGTGCGGGACGGCCTGCGTGGGTCGTAGCCTGGCGGCGGGCGATCTCGACGGCGACGGCGCGCCCGACCTGGTGATCTGCGGCACCGCGGGCCCGGCACGCGTTTTGAAAAACGTGGTTCCGCGGCGCGGGCATTGGGTCGCGTTGCACCTCGAGGAACCGCGGTTCGGCGGGCGCGACGCCATCGGCGCGGAGGCGGTGCTCGCCGCGGGCGGCCGGCGCCGGTGGGCGGTGTTGCAGCCGGCGACGAGTTATCTCTCGAGCCACGAGGCGGCGTTGCATTTCGGGCTGGGAGCCACGGCGACGTTCGATGCGGTCGAGGTCTCGTGGGCGGATGGCACCCGGGAAAAGTTTCCCGGGGGACCGGCGGATCGGCGCGTGGTGTTGCGGCACGGCGAGGGAACGGCGGTGAAACCGTGAACGCGACCCGCCGGGGACGCGTCGCGTGGATCCTCGCGGCGTCGGTGTTCGCGGCGGCATGCCGTCGCGAGGGCGACGACGGACGCGAGCCCGCGCCACCGGTGGTCTCGCTCGACGCGTTGGATGCCTCGCTTGCGGGCGCGATCCGCGACGCGCGCGCGGCGGTGGTACGCGAACCGAAGTCGTCGGCGTCGTGGGGACGGTTGGGCCAGACGTGCGAGGCGGCGGAATTCAACGACGAGGCGCGGCGTTGCTACGGCCGCGCCGCGGTGCTCGATCCGGGTTCGGCGCGCTGGCACCACTTGGCGGGACTCCGCGAATTGGCGGAGCAACCGGAAGTCGCGTTGGGCCATCTGGCGCGCGCGACGGAACTCGCGGGAACCAACACGGACGCGCCGCGGTTGCGCTGGGCGCAGGCGTTGGTCGAGCGCGGAAGACTCGACGACGCCGCGGTCGGGCTGAAGCCGTTGCTCGATGCGAATCCGTCGCACGCCGCGGCGCGCCTTGAGATGGCGCGCATCCGGCTCGTGCAAGGCAACGCGGAGTCGGGCGCGGAATTCGTCGGGCCTTGCCTCACGAATCCGTACACCGCGCGTCCCGCGTTGCTCGTGCTGTCGCAGATCCGGCAGCGGCTCGGCGATGGGGACGGTGCGGCGGTTGCCGCGCGCCGCGCCGCGGCGATGCCGCGGCCGTTCGATTGGCCGGACCCGTTCCTTCGCGAGGTGCAGCAGTTGCGGAAAGACCGGCAACAACTCGCGGACCAAGCGAACGGGTTCGTGATGCAGAACCGTCTCGACGACGCGGAGCGCACGCTCGCCACGCTCTTCGCGGCATCGCCCGACGACGCGGAGGGCCTGCTGGTGCTGGGACGGCTGCGGTTGCGGCAGGAACGGTGCAAGGAATCGGAGGAAGCGCTGGTTCGCCATTTGAAGGCGCGGCCCGATTCGCTGAACGGCCTCGTGCAACTGGGGCTCGCGCGGATGTGCCAATCGCGGTGGACCGATGCGGCGGCGAGTTTCTCGCGCGCGGTCGAATTGAAACCCGATTTCGCGCAGGCGCACTTCAACCTGGGCCTCGCGCGATCCGCGGCGGGCGACGCGGAGGGCGCGGCCGAGGCGGTGCGGCAATCGATCCGGTGCAATCCCGGCGAGGCGTCGTTCCACGGGATGCTGGCGGAATTGCTGGCGCGTTCGGGCGACGCGGCGGGCGCGCGCGAGGCGGCGGCGCGGGCGTTGCAGTTGGATCCGAAGCAGCCGCGGGCGAAGGCGGTGATGGAGCGGTTGGGACCGGGACGCTGAACGCCTACTTCGCCTTGCCGCCGGAGCCGTCGAGCACCACGCGGAAACCGATTTCGTCGCTGCGGCTGGATCGATCCACAAAGTGCCGATGACCGGACCGAAGCAGAGCTTCATTGTTGTCCGACCAAGAGCTGCCACGGACTAACACGCGATTCTCTCCCGCCGAGTCGTCCTCGCACATCTCGGCCACGTTGCCTGCAAGATCAAAGATGCCGAGTCGATTGGCGGGAAAACTCCCGACGGGTGCGAGCATCGGGAACCCGTCATCGTATCCGAGCAGACTGTTCTTGGGAGTTGTTTGGACGGCGTATTGCCGGGCAGGCGCCGAGTGGTCCCGGAAATTGCCGACCTTTTCGAACGGTGGAAACGCGGTTCCCCACGGGTATGTCGGTTCGGAATTGCGATCACGTTCTGCGGGAGACGCGCCGATTTCGCCGTCGAGACCCACCGCGAGACTCCATTCGGTATCGGTGGGAAGCCGGTAATGCTGCGCGGAATTCAACTCACCCTTTGAACGGCCGTTTTCGGTAAGCCATTCGCAAAAGGCATGCGCGTCGCTCGAATTGACGAGGACGACGGGTCGGTTCGTTGTCGCGGGGAGATCACGCCGGCTATCCCAGGTTTTGTCGGTTCCGGGAACGACAAGGGCGAACACTCCATAAGCGGATCGCGGCGTTTCCCAAGCGCACATCAACACGTTCGTGGCGCCGGGTACCGGAACGAACGGCATCCCAAACGAGTTCTTCCACGGCTTGTCCGCGCTGGCTGTCGGTACCTTGGGAATGTCCAGCTTGCTAAGCCCGTCGAAGATTTCGTGTCCGGTGTTTGTGGCCATGATGGCAACCGCGGCATTCGTCGGCAATTGCGATGGGCGGGAAGTGGACGCAATGGTCCTGACACCAAAAGTCGTTCGTCGGTCCCTCCAATACTGCGCGAAGATCCGTCGGTTGCGCGGCGTGTTCTCGGCGAGCGCCTCGAGCTCGACCAAGAGATCCTCGAGGTTTTTTCCCGACACGCGTTCCAGGGTCGTCCTCACCGAGACCAGCGTGTCCGCGGGGAATTGGTTCTCGGTGTCTTCGGCGACCGCGAGCGCGAGCAGGCGCCGCGCGTTTTGGCGACGAGCCTCGAGCCGGGCGTCCGCGGCCCGCGCTTCCTCGCGCCGTTGCAACGCCACCGGATGCACCGCGAGCGGGATGGAACGGCCGAGCTCGCCCTCGAACCACGGTTCCTGGATCTCGTTCTTCTGCGCCTTCACCCAGTCGCGCGTCGCCCGCGTCGCGTGAGCGCTCGCGTCGCCGAGCCGGATGAATCCGTCGGCCGAATCCGCGCCGGCGCCGCCCCGGACCGCCTCGAGGAGGAAATGCGTGAAGACGCCCTGTTCGAGTTCGGGCGATTCCCAACTGAGTTGGCCGGCGCCGCAGGACGCAAGGATCGCGAATCCCTCGGATGCCTTCAGCGCCTCGCGGAGTGCCGAGTCCATCTTGGCCTCGCCGCGCACCTCGGTGCCCAGCGTCTCGCGGCAGGCGTCCAGGATCAGGACGCGCTTGTTGGCGCGCGCCTCGCGCAACGTGTCCTTGACCGACTGGACCGAAACCCCCGTCGAGCCGACGTATTTGCGGCGTCCGTCCGACGGCATCACGTACGCCGTGCCTTTTTCCTCGAAGCCGTGGGACCCGACGCTCACCACCAGCAACCCCTCGGGCGCGGAGGCGTCGCGGACGGTCGCGTCGAGGGCGTCGAGCAACTCCACGCGTTTGGCCGCACCCACGCTCGCGCCCGCTTCGACGAGTTCGTGCAACATCGCCTTTCCGTTCGCCGAGCGCGGTTCGCCGCCGAGCGCGATCCGGACGTGGGCGGGCGGGATCAGTTTGAATTCCAGCGCGAACAGGTGCGCCAACGCCACGGCGTCGTCCGGCGTGAAACGAAGGTCCGCGAGGCCGGACACGGGATCGAAACGGCCGACCCCCACGAAGAGTCCGGCGGAACCGTCGACATCGACCTTCTCGCCGGCGCGTTCGGCGGGGACGAGCGGGCGCGCGACGGCGGTGAGGCCACGGGTGGATGGGGACGGGTCGTCGCCGGCGGCGCGCGGGGGAATCCCGGCGATCCAAAGCGCGAACATCGCCGTGCAGAAGGCGGCCAAACCGCGCCGCGTCCGCAAACCGGGCGCCGTGGATCCGGGTCGTTTCATTTCACCTCGGAGAAGGCGGCCCAGCGGTCCTGGTCGAGCCGCGCGGATTCCGCCTGCGCCCAGCGCTCGTAGGCGTCGCGCTGCGCCTGCCGGCGTTTGCCGACCTCGTCGGCGATCCCGTGGCCGAGGGCGAAGATGTCGGCAACGCCGATGACGGGAAAGAGTTTGGCGTCCTTGGTGGCGCCCGCGCCGGCGTGTTCCTTCAGGATGCGGTCGGCGTGGGTGTTGAACTCGACGACGGCGTCGGACGCGGCCTTGCGGCGGGGTGCGATGACGTCCTCGGAAAGGGGAACGCCGGAACGAACCATCGACTGGACGTTGGCGAGCCAGCCGTTCACGCCGCCGCGGGCTTCCTCGTAGAGGCGTTCCGACTCGACGACGTCGGGACTTCCGGCGGGGATCTGTTTGCGGACGTTGCGGACGTAGTACTCCGTGGCCGTGCGGGCCTGGAGCATGTCGCCGTGGAGCGTCTGGAGGGAACGAACGGTCGGCTCGGGGATCGCCGGCCCCGGCGCGGCACAGCCGATTCCGAAGCCGATACCCGCCACGAGACCGACCAGCCGGAACAAATGATTCATGAGCGTTCGATCGAGGACTGACATGCAAAGCGTGGGGCAGAACCGCCCGGGCGGTAAAGGCCGGCGTTGGCGAGTCCCAAATGCGAGTTGCCCCCCCGGCGCAACGGGACTAAACCACACCTCCAGAATCCGCACTCCGTACCGATCATGCTAGAGTGGAACATCCAGTCCCGCGCCCATGGCTGCCAATCGAGCGGGCACGCGTTTGCCGAGGGCGAGTCGTACCATACCGTCCTGTTGACCGCGAAGGACGGGTTCGAGCGCCTGGATTTGTGCGCGTCGGCTTGGAAGGAACAGGGTGCGGACATCGTCGCCCGACCTAATTTCGTCTCCCATTGGGTCGGCACCTACGTCCCGCCGCCGGCGGCACCCCCCGAGGCCATCAGGAAGGACGACGCGGAAACGCTGCTGAGGGCGCTGCTCGAACGACGCGACGAACGCCACGCGCCCGCGGCGTTCATCCTCGCGGTGATGCTCGAGCGCAAGCGCATCCTCAAGGTCAAGAGCCAGGTCCGCGAGGGAGGCCGCCGCGTGATCGTGTACGAACACCCGAAGAGCGGCGACGTCTTCACCATCGTCGATCCCGACCTCCAGTTGGCCCAGTTGGAGGCCGTCCAACGGGACGTCGGCCGGTTGCTCGAACAGGGATTGCCGGCGCTGGACGGGATCGTGGACGTTCCCGTCGAAGCCACGACCGACGATCCCGTGGAAGAGCCTTTCAACGCACCCAGCGACATAGCGACCCTGGCGCCTGCCTGAGGTGCCGATCGCGGAAGGCCGCGGTCCCGGAAGGCCGCGGCCTTCCGCAATCGGCAGCGGGAAGACCTACACCCCCCCATGTCCACCATCGCCGAACTGGAAGCGGCCCTCGGATACCATTTCCGGGACGTGGCGCTCCTGCGTCTGGCGCTCACCCATCCGTCGCTGGCCCACGAACAGGGCAGCGGCCAAGCCCACAACCAACGGCTCGAGTTCCTGGGCGACGCGGTCCTGCAATTGGTCGTGACCGCCCATTTGTACCAGCGATTCCCCGATCTCGGCGAAGGTCCCCTTACCCAGGCCCGCGCGCAGATGGTGAATCGTTCGACCCTCGCGACGCACGGTCGCCGTCTGGAACTCGGCGCCCATCTCGAGATCAGTCGTGGCGAGGAATCGAGCGGGGGACGCAGCCGGGCCTCGACGGTGGCCGACGCGTTCGAGGCGGTGATCGGCGCGGTGTTTCTCGATTCGGATTACCCGACCGTCCGCGAATTGATCCTCCGGGTTTGCCGCGACTCGATGGGCGAACCCGAGTCGGTCCCGAGTCTTTCGAACCCGAAGGGCGAACTCCAGGAACTGTTGCAGGCGACGTCGCCGGATCCGCCGCGGTACGAGGTCAAGTCGAGTTCGGGTCCGGACCACGACCGGCATTTCGAGTGTTCCGTGCATCACGGTGGCGTGGAGTTGGGACGCGGGAATGGCCGCAGCAAAAAGGCCGCCGAAAGCGCCGCTGCCGTGTCCGCGTTGCGCGGGGTGCGGGCCCGCGCAAACGCCGCCCCCCCCGGCGACGCCGCCGCCGCAGGACCCGGATGAAAAAGCGCCCTTCGATCCGTCGCATCGCCTTGCTTCTCGGTATGGCCTATTTCGCCGCGGTCGTGCTGGTTGGATGCGTCCAACGCCGCCTCCTCTATTTCCCGGCCGACCCGTCCGCCGGGGAATTGCGGGCGCAGGTGGACGCGAACCACTTGAAACCGTGGACCAACGCGGCGGGACTGCGGATCGGTTGGCGTCGCGACGGTTCCGGACCCGCGCCGCGTCCGCCGGTGCTGGTGGTCCATGGGAACGGGGGATGCGCGGCGGATCGCGCGTATATCATCGACCCGTTGCAAAACGGCTTCCCCTGCGACGTCCATGTCCTCGAGTACCCCGGGTTTGCGGGACGTCCCGGATCGCCGTCGCAGGAGTCCTTGCTCGCGGCGGCGGACGAGGCGGCGGGATTGCTGGCGGCGCGGGGTCCGGTTTTCGTGGTGGGCGAATCACTCGGCACGGGAGTCGCCTGCCATCTGGCGGCGACGCGTCCGAAAGACGTCGCGGGCGTGGTGTTGCTCGCGCCCTACAACCATCTCGGCGCGGTGGCGGGATATCACTACCCGTGGCTCCCGGTACGGCTTCTGTTGCTGGACAAGTTCCCGTCGGACGAATGGCTGCCGCGGTACGACGGGCCGGTCGCGGTCGTGCTGGGGTTGGCGGACGGCGTGGTGCCGGCAAGATTCGGGCGGGCCTTGCACGACGGATACCCGGGTCCCAAACGCCTCTGGGAATTGCCGGGCGCGGGGCACGGGGGAGCCGCGGTGCGGCCACCGGAATGGTGGAGCGAGGCGTTTGGATTCCTCGCTTCCACACCGCGGCGCGTGCCTTGACGCTTTCGGCACCCCCCCCTAGTTTCGCCTCCGATTCACGCGTCCCGCGTATGTATAATTTTTCCATCCCGTACGTCATCGAGCAAACCGGCCGCGGCGAGCGTGGCTACGATCTCTACTCCCGCCTCCTCGTCGACCGCATCGTCTTTCTGGGCACGCCCGTGGACGACATGGTGGCGAACGTCATCATCGCGCAGTTCCTCTTCCTGCAGATGACGGACCCGAAGAAGGACATCCATTTCTACATCAACTCGCCGGGTGGCAGCGTCACGGCGGGACTCGCGATCTACGACACGATGCAGTGGTTGACCTGTGATCTGAACACGTACTGCATCGGCCAGGCCGCCAGCATGGGAGCGGTGCTGTTGTCGGGCGGGACGCGCGGCAAGCGCTTCGCTTTGCCGAACGCACGGATCATGATCCACCAACCGTGGGGCGGCGCGCAGGGGCAGGCGTCCGACATCAGCATCCAGGCGCGCGAGATCCTGCGGTTGCGCGACCGGTTGAACGAAATCCTGTCGAATCATTGCGGCCGTCCCGTCGCGCAGATCGAGAAGGACACCGATCGCGACAATTTCCTGAGCGCCGAGGAGGCAAAGGCCTACGGACTGGTGGACGAGGTGGTGAAGAGCCGCCGCGACCTGCCGGTTCCGATTCCGGCGATTCCGGCGCCCGACAAACCCGCCTGAACGACGGCCGTCAACGCCCAACCCGATTCCAACGCCATGGCACGCGCAACACAGATCACGATGTGCAGCTTCTGCGGCAAATCCAAGGCCGAGGTGCGGAAGCTGATCGCGGGTCCGGGCGTGTTCATCTGCGACGCCTGCATCGCGGTCTGCAAGGGCGTTCTCGACAAGGAATTCAGCCAGGATTCGCACCGGCAGTTGCGGACGATGACCGTCCCGAAACCCGCGGAGATCAAGGCGCACCTGGACCAGTTCGTCATCGGCCAGGAAGAAGCCAAGAAGACGCTGAGCGTCGCGGTCTACAATCACTACAAGCGAGTCCTCCACAACCGCGCCGAGGACGGTCCGGAGACCGGGTCCGACGCCGGGGAATCCGTCGACATCGAGAAAAGCAACATCCTCCTCGTCGGGCCGACCGGTTCGGGAAAGACCCTCTTGGCGCGGACCCTCGCGCGCTTGCTCGACGTCCCGTTCGCGATCGCGGACGCGACGTCGATCACCGAGGCGGGCTACGTCGGCGAGGACGTCGAGAACATCGTCCTCCGCCTGCTGCAGAACGCGGATTTCGACGTCAAGCGCGCGCAGATCGGCATCGTGTACATCGACGAGATCGACAAGATCGCGCGCAAGACGGAGAACGTGTCGATCACCCGCGATGTTTCGGGCGAGGGGGTGCAGCAGGGCTTGCTGAAGATCCTCGAGGGGACGACGTGCAACGTGCCGCCGCAAGGCGGCCGGAAGCATCCGCAGCAGGAATACATCAAGGTCGACACGACCAACATCCTCTTCGTTTGCGGCGGGGCTTTCGTGGGATTGGACCGTGTGATCCAGCGGCGGATGGGCAGCCGGGTCCTGGGTTTTACCAGTGGCGAGGCCGCGGTGCGGGTTCCCGATGGCGCCGAAGGCGAGATCCTCCAGTCGGCGGAGCCCGAGGATTTCCTGTCGTATGGATTCATCCCGGAATTCATCGGGCGGCTGCCGGTGGTGTCGGTGCTCACGGAACTGACGGAGGCGCAGTTGGTGCGGATCCTGACGGAGCCCCGCAACGCGCTCCTGAAGCAGTACGCCAAGTTGCTTTCGTTCGATGGCGCGGATCTGTCGTTCACGCCGGACGCGATCCAGGAATTGGCCGCGCGGGCGCGTGAAAAAGGAACCGGGGCACGGGCATTGCGCGCGATGGTCGAGCGGTTGATGCGCGACGTGATGTTCGAGATTCCCGGATCGGAGGACGTCGCGGGAGTCACGGTGAACCGCGCGGTGGTGCGCGGGGAATCGTCTCCATTGGTGCGACGCAAGGAGCGGCGGGCGGCCGCTTGAATCTTTCGGAATAAACTCCCGGAATAAGGCGTTGACTCAAAACCCATTTTTCGATACTCATCCTACGTTGGTTGGAGCACCGGAACAGCTTATGAACCCTTTGAAGAAACTCGCCGTCATCCTCGCGGCGATCACGTTTGTCGCCTCGGCGTCCACCTCGGTCGCGGCGTCGGCCACCTCGGAAGCGGCCCACAAGGTTGCCGCTGCCAAGGCAGTCGAGGCCCCCGCGGTCGCCATCAAGATGGTCAAGGACGCGGACAAGGATGCCAAGACTGATACGGCCGTCGCGGTTGTCACCGCCGGCCTTCGGAAGCATCCCGCCGCTCTTTCCTCGATTCTCTCCGGCGTGCTTAAAGCGTCGCCGGAATCCACCGAAGCCGTCGTCAATGCGGCGATGGATGTCATGCCCGACGCATCGATCACCATCGTGCGCGTGGCGTCCGAAGCCGTCCCCGCCAAGTCCGAGCTGATCCTCGCGGCCGCCTCCAAGAAGGCGCCGGCGAAGCGCACGGTCATGGAACGCGAAATGGCTTCGCTTCGTGGTCATCGCACCGTTGCTGCTTCCACGCCCGGACCCGCCGGCGCGGCGTTGAGCGGCGGAACGGTCACCCAAACCGGTGGTGGCGGAACGCCCCCCGTCCAGGTGAATTCCTACGCCGGAGCCGATCCCGGCCGGCCCTGATCGATTCCTTTCGCGAAGCGGCCTGTTCTCCAAGAGAACAGGCCGTTTTGCTTTGGAACCCGCCTGAAAAGCAGGCAGGGGTCCTGCTTTCGGGGAATTGGCTCGATGGCGAAGAAGAAACGCCGAGGAAGTCCCGCGAATACGGGATGACCGATACGCAACGAAGGCACCGGGCCGTATCCTCGAAAATCCTCCGGGCGACGGGTCATTGCCGCGGAGGCTTGCTTGGCTCGGGCATCACGGACCGCCGCCGTTCCGCCCAGCCCTTGCCGGCTCGCCGCGACCAACATTCCCTCGCCGCAAGACCTCTTCCTCCATTTAGACGGGCTCTCATGGGGCGACCTTCGATTCCCACGACCGACGCGACGCCACCTTGGTACCGACGGGTTATCCGTTGGCTGTTCGCCCTGGCTCTTTTTCCGCCGTGCGTCGGCATGTCGTGGGCCGTCGTCGACCTCGTTTCCGCGAGCGGTGCGGCCTTGCATTTCTGGGTTCCCTTTCTGGCGGGAGGCGTGTGCTGGATGATCGTGTATCTCAGCCTGCCGAAGCCCATGTGGGTCTATGTCGTCGGACACGAACTCACG
This sequence comes from Verrucomicrobiota bacterium, assembly GCA_025363585.1. Lineage (GTDB taxonomy): Bacteria > Verrucomicrobiota > Verrucomicrobiia > Limisphaerales > UBA9464 > UBA6176. The sequence goes on from JANYDN010000256.1 coordinate 11,884, forward strand.
CACGCCCTCTGGGCCCTCCTCTTCGGCGCACGCGTCCGGAAAATCAAGGTCTCGAGCAAGGGCGGACACGTGGTGGTCACGAAATCGAATTCCTTGATCGTGCTCGCGCCGTATTTCTTCCCGCTCTATGCGGTGCTTTGGACGGTGTTGTTTTCGGTGCTGGGCATCTGGCTCGACACGCGTCCCGCGATGCCGGGATTTCATCTCGGTCTGGGAATCGCGTATGCGTTTCATCTTTCGCTCACCGTCCAGGTGTTGCGCACGGACCAGCCGGATCTTCGCGGCGAGGGTTGGTTCTTTTCCCTGATGCTCATTTGGTTCGCGCACGCACTCCTGCTCCTGCTGGCGATCCCAATGTTGACCGGGCGCGTCGGTCTCGGCACCGCGTTCGGTTGGGCACTCGATCGAACCGTGCGCGTCGTTGTCCGGGTCCTTCACGGGTGGTGACTTGCATCGCCGGCGATCCACGCCGAGGATCGCCGCGAGGAGTGCGCGTGCTTGCAGCGACGGAACGTGATGGTCGATGCGAATTCGGGTTGAATATTCGCTCTCGTTCCCCCGAAATCCACTCACTCTGTTCCGCCCGTATGAACCTCGGTGACATCCTTTCGCCGCAGCAGATCGAAGCCGATCTGCGGGCGACGAATCGTTGGGAGGCCATCGACGAACTTGTCGACGTCCTCATCGCTGCCGGGCGCCTGAAGCCGGAGCACCGCGAGTCGGTGACCGCCGCCGTGAAACGGCGCGAGACGTCGATGAGCACCGGAATCGGTTTCGGCATCGGCATCCCGCACGCGTCCACCGATCTCGTCGAGGAAGTCACCGCGGCGTTCGGACGCTCCCGATCGGGCGTGGATTTCGACGCGCTGGACAGCCAGTCGGTCCACTTGGTCACGCTGTTGCTCGTGCCGCAGGGCCAGTTCCAAAAGCACCTGCACACGCTTGCGGCCATCGCCAAGGTCCTTCGGCGCGACGACTTTCTCAAGGCACTCGATGCCGCCGCGGATTCGGAGTCGATCCACCGCGTGATCTGCGATTATTCCGGGCTCCGCTGAGTCCGGTTCCCGCCGGCGTTTCGCGGCCGCGCGGCACCCGCTTTCGTCCCGTCCATGTTCCATCTACTCCTCGAACAACGCCTGCAGGAAGCCGTCGCCGCCGTGCTGCCTGGCGCCGAAACAGGAGCGGTCCTGGTCCGGCCCGCGGCCGATCCCAAATTCGGCGACTACCAGTCGAACGCGCTCATGGCCCTCGCCCGCGAGCGCAAGCTCAACCCACGACAACTCGCGGCCGACGTCGTCGCGCGGCTCGACGTCGCCGATCTCTGCCAGCCGATCGAGATTGCCGGCCCCGGCTTCCTTAATTTTCGCATCCTGCCTTCCGCGGTCTCGGCGCTTCTCGGCGACGCGTTGCGCGGCAGGCATTTGTTTTTCGTTCCCGCGGCCAATCCACGGACCGTCGTCGTCGATTTCAGCTCGCCCAACGTCGCGAAGCCCATGCATGTCGGGCACATCCGGTCGACGGTCTTGGGCGATTGCCTCGCGCGCACGCTGCGGCTGCTCGGGCACCGGGTCGTCACGGACAACCACATCGGCGATTGGGGAACCCAATTCGGGATGTTGATCGTGGGTTGGAAGACATTGCTCGACGCCGACGCGCTGGAACGAAACGCCATCGCGGAACTCGAGCGCCTCTACAAAACAGTCTCCGCGCGCTCGAAGGAAGATCCCGCGACACTCGAACGCGTCCATGCGGAACTCGTCCTCCTGCAGTCGGGCGACGAGACCAACCTCGGCATCTGGCACGAGATGATCCGGCTCTCGCAGGTGCAGTTCGACACGATGTACGCCCGGCTCGGCGTGAAGTTCGACCACACGCTCGGCGAGAGTTTCTACAATCCGTGGCTCCGCGGCATCGTCGACGAACTCGTCGCCAAGGGGATCGCGCGCGAGAGCGACGGCGCGATCGCCGTGTTCTCCGATCGATCCGGCCCGCCGAAGGACGACCCGTTCCTGATCCAGCGCGACGGCGAGTGGACGGACAATCCAGCGTTGGTGCGGAAATCGGACGGCGCCTTCAACTACACGACCACGGATCTCGCGACGCTCGATTACCGGATCCGGACGTGGTCGCCGACGGAGATCGTGGTGGTGACGGACGGACGGCAGCAGTTGCACTTCCGGCAATTCTTCGCGGCGTTCCACCGGTGGAAGCCCGGCGTCGCGACGAACGTGAAACTCGCGCATGTCTGGTTCGGCTCGATTCTTGGCGACGCCGGCAAGCCGTTCAAAACGCGGTCGGGTGAGACGGTGAAATTGGCGGATCTGCTGGACGAGGCGGAGGAACGTGCGTTGGCGGTGGTGCGCGAGAAGCGGTCAGATCTGGACGACGCGAGCCAGCGCGAGATCGCGCGCGTCGTCGGCCTCGGCGCCGTGAAATACCAGGACCTGCTGCCGAACCGGCAAAGCGACTACGTGTTTTCCTGGGACAAGATGCTGGCGCTGCAGGGCAACACCTCGCCCTATGTCCAGTACCAGTACACGCGCGCCGCGAAGGTGGCGCGCGACGGGGATTTCGTCGTCGGTCCGGACACGAAGGTTTTGCCGGTCGAGCCAGCGGAGCTCGCGCTCGCGAGGCACCTTGCCAATTTTGGGATCGTGCTTGCCTCGGTCGCCGAGGAGTACCGACCGAACTACCTCTGCAATTATCTATTCGAGTTGGCGGGGCTTTTCTCGAGCTTTTACGAGGCCTGTCCGGTGCTGAAGGCGGAGGGTCCGGTGCGCGAATCGCGGCTGGGGCTTTGCCAATTGGTCGCCCGCGTCCTCGAAACGGGACTCGATTGCCTCGGCATCGAGGTGACCGCGCGGATGTGACGTAAAGCGGGCGTCCTCGCCTGCGCAAATCACGGGCGTCCTCGCCCGTGCTGGGGCATGCCGTGCTTGGAGCCGGTCCGCATCACTCGGAACGCACCGGGGTCGGTGCTGTCTGCGCAGGCGGGGACGCCCGCTCTACTCCATTTCCGCGGCGGGCCGCCGCTCTACGTCAGGCGCCGTCCCGGGACTTGCGCGCCGCCCGCCGTTGGGCTTGGGTCGAGTCGTGCCCCGATCGACGATCCCCGCGTTGTTGTGCGTCTCCATGGCGTTGGCGGCATGCCACAAGACGCCCGAAGAACCGGCACAACCGGTCGCCACTTCCCCGGTCGCCGCGCCACAGCCGGCCGCGGCGGAAGTTCCCGACGGACCCGCCGTCGCCGAGGCCGACGTTTCCGCGGTGTTGGCCGAACTCACGCAGGCGGTGCGCAAGTTCGCCTTCGAACAAAAGCGAACGCCGTCGTCGATCGACGAGTTGGTGACGGGCGGTTACATCGGGGCCAAACCCACCGCGCCTTCCGGAAAGCGTTTTTCAATCGATCCGAAGTCGATGCAGGTCGTCCTGGCCAAACCTTGATCCGGCAGTCGTCATGAAACACCGAGAGTC